>JAUIDF010000023.1 GCA_030429125.1 Gammaproteobacteria bacterium
AACGTCGGCGACGTCGCCGGCATGGGCTCGGACATCTTCGAGTCCTACTGCGGCTCGATGATCGCCACCATCGCCATCGCCGCGACGCTGTCGCCGGACGTCATCGCCCTGCTCGGCGCGCAGGAATCCCTGATGTTCCTGCCGCTGGCCCTGGCGAGCGTCGGTATCATCTGCTCCATCCTCGGCATCCAGATCGTTCGCATCAATGCCTCGCGATCACCCGAGGTGGCGCTGAGATTCGGCACCATCGGCGCGACGATCCTGTTCATCGCCGCGGCATTCGGCGTGATCCTGCTCGCCGGACTCGACAGCAAGATCTGGTTCGCGGTGCTGGTCGGCGCGGTCGGCGGCATGGTCATCGGCCTCGTCACCGAGTACTACACCGCCGGCTCGCCGGTGGAGAAAATCGCCAAGAGCGGCGAAACCGGTCCCGCCACCGTCATGATCTCGGGCCTCGCCGTCGGCATGCAGTCGGTCGTGGTGCCGCTCTTGATGATCTGCGTCATCATCCTCGTGTCCACCGAGCTGGTGGGCCTGTACGGCGTCGGTATCGCCGCGGTCGGCATGCTGGCCACGGTGGGCATCACCATGGCCATCGACGCCTACGGTCCCGTCGCCGACAACGCCGGCGGCATCGCCGAGATGGCGGGCCTGGGCGAGGACGTGCGCAAGATCACCGACTCACTGGACGAGCTTGGTAACACCACGGCCGCCATCGGCAAGGGCTTCGCCATCGGCGCGGCGGCGCTGGCCGCGCTGGCGATCATTTCCGCCTACATCGAGACGGTCGACCACCACGTGCCGGGCTTCAGCCTGCTGCTCAACGACCCCAACGTGCTGGTGGGCGTGTTCCTCGGCGGCATCTTCCCGTTCCTGGTCAGCAGCATCACCATGACCGCCGTGGGCGACGCCGCCTTTGACATGATTCACGAGATTCGCCGACAGTTTCGCGAGATTCCCGGGCTCCTCGAAGGCACCGCCCAGCCCGATACCGGCAAGTGCGTGGACATCGCCACCAAGGCGGCGCTCAAGCGCATGATCCTGCCCGGCGTGCTGGCGGTATTCGCCCCGGTGGTCGTCGGCTTCGGCCTCGGCCCCGAATCCCTCGGCGGCATGCTGGGCGGCGCCCTGCTCGGCTGCGTGCTGCTGGCGCTCACCATGGCCAACGCCGGCGGCGCCTGGGACAATGCCAAGAAGTTCATCGAACGCGGCAACCTGGGCGGCAAGGGTTCCGACGCCCACAAGGCGGCCGTGGTGGGCGACACCGTCGGCGATCCGTTCAAGGACACCTCCGGTCCGTCGATGAACATCCTCATCAACGTCATGGCCATCGTCAGCCTGGTGATCGCACCGCTGCTCGGCTGATCGACCCGTTGCCAGCACCGGCGGCCCCGGCCGCCGGTCACGAAAAGCCGGTCTCCTGACCGGCTTTTCGTGTCTGGAGACGGAACACGGTCGCGCGGTGAAGGCGGCGTCGGTCTTGCACGAACGGCCTGCAAAGCCGGTGCGCCTCGCCGCCATGTGTGCCCGGCGACCCGACACAAAAAAAGCCGGTCTTGCGACCGGCTTTTCTGGTGCCCGGAACGGGTGTTGCCGGGATCGGTTCCCGTGCGCTACTGGCCGTCCATGTCGACGCGCACGTTCAGCCAGATGGCATCGACATCGGTTTCGTCGACATCGCTGACCGTGTTGTATTCCGCGCCAACGGAAACGCTCGGCGTCAGCGAGTAGTCGATCCCCACGCCGAGCAACAATTCGGTGCCGTCATCGCTCTGCACGGTGTTGCCGTTCATGTTCACATCGAACTCGTAGTGAAAGAAACCGGCCTTGCCGAACAGGCTGAAGCGATCGTTCAGCGGCATCGAGCCCACTGCCGCCACGTAGGCGCCGGTAGCCTCCACGCTGGCCGCCGCGAACGCGCCCTTGCCGTCGAAATCGCCGGCGTCGATGTAGCCCACCTCGACGCCATAATTCGGACTGAACATGTAGCCGCCGAAGATGCGATAACCGGTGGCGCTGTCCAGGTTGTTGTCGCTGGCATCGGTCTGACCGACGCTGCCGCCGATATAGCCCCCGAACGTGTCCTGGGCCTGAGCCGCGCCGGCGATCGTCAGGCTCATCGCCGCGGCGACGGCCGTGATGCCCAGCTGCTTGTGTCGTTGCATTAGGTAACCTCTCTTATTCGTTTGGTGTTCCGCCTCGTCATTCCCTGGAACCCGCTCCAGGGGCGGATTATAGAGGAACTCGACGACGCCGACAGCCGTCGCGCTCAGCGCGGTTCCGGGAAGGCCATGGCGCGCGGATTCGCGGCGATCCGGCGGTAGATTCGGGCCAGCGCCGCGAGGGCGGCCCGCCGGCCGGACAGCCGCTGTCCGAGACCGGCGTCGGACGGGTCGCGCTGCTGCAGCACCAGCCGGATCAACACATCCCGCTCATCGGCCGAGAGCCGCGAAGACGGCAACCGCTGACCGAGGAGGGCCGGCGCGCATCGCCACAAGCCGGTGAAGCAGGATTCGAAGTTTCGTTCACCGGCAGCGAACGCCGCGACGTCGACGAGGTCCGCCAAAGCGGGCCGGAAAGGCGGCTCCACCTGGTCGAACAGGAGCGCGACATGCGCGGGTTCCTCGTCCGCGTAAAGCCCGGCCAGGCGCACACAAAACCCCTCGAGGAATCGCAGCCGCGCCCGCCGTGCGACGGCGGCCACTGCCGCGTCCAGCGGCCGGACGACGAGCAGCGATCTCGCCCCACTGGTCGCGTTGCGCCGACCGCCGAGCCACAGCGGTTCGAAGCCCGCGGATCGCCAGAACGCGCCCACCGCGACGCCCACGCCGAAACTGCTTCCGATGTATCGGCGACCCGCGGCGCGGGCCATGGTTTCGACATGCTCGACGAGCCGCCGACCGATTCCGCGCCGCCGGCGCCGGGGATGGACGGCGATGCGGACCACGCGCAGTCCCTCGAACCCGAGCCATGCACCCTCACCGAGTTGGGCGCCGATCGTTTCCGCGAGCATGTGCCCGCGCGGACGCGCGCGACCCGTCACGACCCTGTCCGCACTCGCCGCATCGAAGCCGCCTTCGCGCGCCACCACGGCCGCACCCACCACATGGCCATGTTCGAACGCCGCCACCAGCTCGACGTTGGGTCCGTCCAGCAGGTAACGCAAATCGTTCGGCCGGGTGCGATAGTGGGCGGCCACCAGGAGAGCGAAGAATTCACGCAGGCGCGCCTCGTCGTCGACGAGACGATCGCGGTCCAGCGTTTCGATCCGCACGCCGTCGGCGTGCGATACGTCTGCGTCCACGGTCGGAAGCTCTGCGTCGAGTACCAGCAGCTCGAACAGCAGACGCTCCACCGGGTCGCCGGACGCATAGCGAACCGGTTCGGTCAATTCGACGCGATGCCAGCCACGGGTATGTCGTGCCAGCAATTCGTCGAAGCGGGTGGCGAAGCCGCGGCCGCTGCCTTCGTAGCCGTGCACGGTGGTCGCAAACGCGGTGCGCCCGAATCGCTCGAGCACGCGCTCCAGCCAGTGCAGCGGCAACGCCGCGGCCTCGTCGACCAGGACCAGGTCGACGCCGGCAGGATCGATTTGCAGCAGCCGGTCGGGATCGGCGAACTCGAGCAGCCCATCGTCGTGACGAATGATCCCGCGATCGGCGGCGCTTCGCTCCAGGTCTTCGCCGGCGTGGCGAAACAGGATCCGGGCCGCCGTCCGGCTCGGCGCGCTGACCACGATACGACGCCCACCTTGTTGCAGCAGGCGGGCGGCCGCGCGCCCCAACGCCGCTGACTTGCCTCGCCCGCGATCGGCAATCAGCACCACGGGTCGGCGGCGCTGGCCGGTGACGACATGGCAAATGGCGTCGACCGCCTCGAGCTGAGCCGCATGCCAGCTCACCGGCGGCGCGGCCGGCGGCGTTAGCGGCCGCAATCGATTCGCCGTGGATGGATCGACTACCCGCACGGCCGTACTCGTCGGCAGGCGGCGGCACAAGCGCTGCAGGTAGCGCCGGCCCATGGCATCGGCATCGGCGCCGAACACGGCCAGGCGCAGACGATGCGGGTCTTCGAAGTACGGCCACGCGTCGAGCGGCGGACAGCACAGGATCAGCAAGCCGCCGCCGCGCACCGTCCCGGCGACGGCGCCGAACGTATCGGCGTCGAACCCGGCATGGGCATCGACGACGACCGCGTCGAGTTCGCGGCCAACCAGTTGCGCCGGTTTCGGCCGGTCGAGGCACGGCGCCGGGGCCGACTCATGATCGGACAGGGCGAGGCGCCTTGCCGCGTCGATCCCGTCCAGGAGGCGGGCCGCGGCGCGCAGCCCGGCGATACGCTCGCCGGCCAGTACCAGCAGGGCGCGGTGACCGGCGGCAGCCTGCGCCGCCAGCCACGGCTCAAGATCCCTGGCCGGCGGCTTCACCGTTGCCTCGCAGTCGGTCCAGCAGGAAGCGGGCGGCCGCCTCGGCACCATCCGGCTCATTCGTGCGGTCGGCGCGCTCGAACGCCAGCAACTCGTCGAGACGGCCGGCCCAGCCGCCGTCGTCGAAGCGCTCGCCCGGGAAGACCATGGAAGGCATCCGCTCGGCGACGAAGCGGGCGAGCACCGGGGATTCCGCAAAGCCCGGACGCGTAAAGCAGGCGAACGGCACCCCGGCCGCGTAGACTTCGGCGACGGTGCTGTAGCCCGCCTTGCCGACGACCGCGTCGGCCGCCGCCGCCAGCGACGGATGATCCATCGGCGCCGCGCCGTCGAGCGCGATGACATTGGCCTCGGTCGTGGCCGGCACACCGCCCGCGACCAGGAATCGGACCCGTGGCCATTGCGCCGCGAGTCGGGCAACGACGTCGAAGCGATGTGGCGTGCCACCGAGACTCACCAGCACCAGCGACTCGTGCTCGGCGACGCCCAGCGCGGAGCGCACCGCGCCGCGGTCGTGGCGACGCCGACGGCTCACGGGCGGGACGATGATATCGCCGCCGTCGCCGCAATGGGGGGTCGCCGAGATACGCCATCGGCAGGCGTCGAAGCATTCGCCGAGGTAGTCCACGTACGGGGCGAGCCGATCATCGCCCATACCGGCGAAAATCCAGTCCCAGGTGAAATTCTCGAGCAGCACGCCGGGCACGCCCGCACGGCGCGCGGCCATCAGGCCGAGCGGCGAAATATCGCACAGCACGGCTTCGCAGCCTCGCTGGCGCAGCCGAGCGGCAAGCGCTTCGATGCGCGACTCGGTGAAGGGCAATGTCTCCGCGAGCCGGACCAGGGTTGCGCCGACATCGATCTCGAAGGCATCGAGCTGGGCGGGTCCGGGATCCACCTCCCCGGCATGCAGGGCGACGGTCGCGTCGATGTCCTCGAAGACCCACGCGGGGGCCGCGGTGAACAGTTCGATGTCGAGCCGGGTGCCGGCGCGCGTGAGCGCATCGAGCACCGCCCGGGTGCGCGTGGCGTGGCCGAAGCCGTGGGCCGAGACGAAACAGGCCAGTCGCACGGCACGCGAGCCGCTTCGACGGCCGACGTCAGGCCGGCTGCATGCCCCGGCGCGACTCGTACTGACGCACCCAGGCGATGACCGGCAGGGCGAATATCACCATCCACGCCTTGCCCACGATCTGCCCCGGCAGGAATTCGAGACTGCCGAAGGCAAGCTGCAGGAAGACGACGGAATCGATCACCAGGCCGACGATGCCACTGGCAAACACCGCGAGGACCAGGCGCCGCCGCTGCAGCGGCGTGTACACGGCGAAGTCAGCCAGCTCCGACAGCAGGAAGGCGGCGGACGAGGCGAGGACCAGCGCGCCGGGCGCGAGTAGCGCCGACAACGCGGCGCCGAGCGCGATCGCAACCAGCACCCAGCGGATGCCGAGGCGTCGTTGCACGAGATCGCGCAGCACCAGTGCGAGGCCGATCATGAGCACACCGCTCGGCGCCATGACCGACGGCAGCACCGGGATCAGGCAGGGACCGGCGGGGACGCAGGTGGTGCCGACGTGGCCGACCATCCAGTTGGCCAGCGGTATGCAGGCGAGGAAGGCGACGAAGAAGGCGATGCCCTGTAGTCGGGTCGATTGCATGGCCGGGACAAGGGTTCGCGGGGCGCGGATAGTACCACCGTGCGCGGCTGGCGGGCGAGGCCCGACCGCGCTAGGGCGCGGCGCCGACCGGGTACTTTCGACTGTTGGCGTCGATCTTGTTCACCGCTGCGTCGGCGAGATCGATGCCGAGAACGTCCGCGATGCGCACGAGATAAATCAGCACGTCGGCGAGCTCCGTGGCGACCGCCGCGCGCGTGGCCGGCGGCAGCGCGGCGCTGTCTTCCGCACTGCGCCACTGGAAGTGCTCGAGCAGCTCGGCCGCTTCGACCATCATCGCCATGGAAAGATTCTTGGGTGTCTGGTAGGACTCCCAGCCCCGCTCCGACACGAACTCGCCCGACAGGCGCCGGATGCGCTCGAGGGCATCGACGGGCCCGCTCACGAGTTCTTCTTTCCGGATTGCTTTTTCTCGGGCGTGAACAGGTTGGCGTTCTCGAGCATGCGCTTTTGCATGTCGCTCCAGATCTCCATGTTGCGCGTCGCCATCTCGGACAGCGTATCCATGGGCGTCTGACCCATGAATTCGGCGAAGCGGTTCTGGTAGCGCTGCTGCTGTTCGAGAAACATCTCCAGCGTGCGATCGAGATAGTCGGTGAACAACGCCTGGCTCTGGCCACCGTAGAAGCGGATCATGCGAGTGAGAATCTCCGTGGTGAAGATGGGCTCTTCGCAGGATTCCTGCTCGTTGATGATCTGCAACAGGATGGCGCGCGTGATGTCGGCACCCGAGTTGGCGTCCTGGACCTCGATGTCGATGCCATCGGCGATCAGCGTCTTGAGATCCGCCAGTGTGATGTACTTGCTCTGCTCGGTGTCATACAGACGCCGATTCGGATACTTCTTGACGATTCTTACCTTGGACAACTGGGTAATTCTCTTGTTTGAGCTGTCGCCAATGATAATCAACCCCGGCAGGTGCAGCAATAACTCGAACGCGACCCGGGCGGCGCGTCGGCCCACATTGTCCATTGCTGGTAGAATCGGCGAACGTGATCGTCCCGCGGCCATGCGGACGGCGCGACATGACCGACACCCGTTGTTGCCGCGCACTGGCGGCCATCCCGACGCGAAGCAATGACCGAAAACGCCTTCGAGGGGTTGTTCGAGAAGCTCGAGCGCGTGCGCCTCGACTTCGCCTCTCTCGTGAACGAATTGTCAGACATTCCCTTCGCGTCGTCAGCGCCCGGCGACCCGGGCGGCTGGTCCGAACCCCTGTCGACCTGGTGGGCGCGCGAACGGGCAGACGCCGACGGCGAACTCGTGTCGCTGTACGGGAAACTGGTCGATCACGGCCGCGTACTGTTCGGGCTCGCGGAGCGCTTGGGCACGCCCGCCGACGGCGGATCTTCCGGCGACGGCGCCGACCTCATGGCACTGCTGGAGCGGTTCCAGCGCAGCATGAGCGAGTGCCTGACGGGTGCGCCGCAAGGCGACACGGTTTCTCCGATGAGCCAACTGGTCGACAACTGGCAGCGGCACGCGGCGAGCGTGTTCGCCATGCCGGCAAGCCCGGCGATCGCGTTTCCCGACCTGTTCCGGGCCCGGGGCGAAGGCGATCTCAGGGCGTCCCTCGCACCGCTGCTCGACCCCGCGGCCGAGGCCGCGTCGAGACTGCACGGCGAGGCGCTCGAGGAGCTCGTCGAAGCCGTGATCGCGTACCAGGATACGTTCAATCGTTTCGCACGACTGAGCGTCGAAGCCACCGGCGACGCCGTCTCCCGCATGAAGCAGTCGCTTGCCAGCCGCGACGACGACGAAGCCTTCGGGGTGCGGGAATTCTATGATCTATGGCTCGAGAGCTGCGAACAGTCCTACGACGACCTGACCCGCGACGACCGCTTCGCCGGGCTCATGGGCGCCCTGGTGAACGACGCGGTACGCGTACAGCGCGCCCGCCAGCGGCTAACCGATGCCGCGGCGGCGTCACTCGGGCTGCCGTCGCGCCGGCAGTTCCGCGAACTCGCCGCCTCCCTGCACGAATCGCGGCGCCGGATCTCTCGACTCGAACGCGGCATCGAGACACCGGTCGCAGGCAGTCCGCTGGCCAACGAGACGCCGCCCGTTCCGCCCCCGGTGCCGGAGGTCGACGAGGCCCTGTCGCCGTCGCCCGGCAGCGCCGACACGACGCCCGGCGATCCGCCGCGCCCGGTCGCGCGCAGGAAGACCGCGGTGAAGAAGCGGGCAGCGGGGAAAAAGACCGCGAAAAAGAAGGTGACGAAGAAAAAGGTGGCGGCAAAGAAGACGACCCGGAAGACGCCGGCGGGCGGACGCGGACGCAAGGTGTCCTCGACGAAGAAAGCATGACGATCGAGCGCGAACATGGCTGAATCGAACGTGGACCCGACCCTGTCCGCCGAACAACTGCTGGCACTGAGCGAGCGCCTCGGCGCGGGATTCCGGCATGCCACCGAACACGGCGCGGTCGAGGTCGATCCGACCCCGCGCGAGGCGATGGCGCACGCCGGGAAGACGACCCTGTACCGCTATCTCGCCGACGGCGCGCCCGCATCGACCCAAGGCACGCCGCTGCTGGTGGTCTATGCGCTGGTCAATCGGCCCTACATGATGGACCTGCAGCCCGGACGCAGCGTGATCGAATCCCTGCTGGAAAACGGCGTCGACACCTGGCTGATGGACTGGGGCTACCCGGATGCATCGGACCAGTTCCATTCGCTGTCCGACTACCTGTTCCACGACCTGGACACGATGATCGACGCCGTGTGCGACGCATGCGGCACGGAGCGTATCAACCTGCTGGGGGTTTGCCAGGGAGGCGTTTTCAGCCTCTGCTATACGGCGGCGCGGCCGCGGCGAATCGCCAATCTCGTCACCATGGTCACGCCGGTCGACTTCCATACGCCGGACAACCTGCTGGCATCATGGGTGCGCGCCATCGACGTCGACGCCCTGGTCGACACGCTCGGCAACGTCCCGGGATCGCTGCTGAACTTCAGCTTCCTCGCGCTCAAGCCGTTCGCTCTCGGCGCGAGGAAGTACCTGGAGATGATCGACAACGCGGATGACGCCGAACGCCTCGCCACCTTCCTGCGCATGGAGAAATGGATTCACGACAGCCCGGACCAGGCGGGCGTCGCCTTTGCCGAGTTCGCCCGCACCTTCTTCCACGACAATGCCCTGGTGAATGCCACGGCGAGGATCGGAGACGAGCGCATCGACCTCGCGGCCATCGAGCAACCACTGCTCAACGTGATTGCCGACCGCGATCACCTGGTGCCGCCATCGGCGTCGACACCACTGGCCCGGCTGACCGCGTCAACCGACTACCACGAACACCACGTCGACGCCGGGCACATCGGCCTGTTCGTGGGTTCGCGCACGTCGAGCCGGGTCGCCACGACCATCGCCGAGTGGCTGGCCGCGCGCGGATGAGTGCGTCCTTTGGCGGTCCACGCAGAGGACGTCGCGCAATAGTCGCAGGCGAGCGCGACCAGCGAAGCGGGTGAATCGGCGTCAGCCCCCGGAAATCTTCAGGCGCAGCGCATCGATGCCGAGTCCCGCGAGCTGGCGGTCCGCCGACTCGAGCTCGGCGGTGGAAGCAAACGGACCGAGCCGAACGCGGAAGAAATCGCCGCGCCCCTGGATCGACACTTTCTGGATGCGCGCGGACAATCCCTTGAGCGCGAGCTCGGCCTTGAGCCGGTCCGCGTCGGCCATGCGCACGAAGGCGCCGGCCTGCAATTCGTACCGGGAACCGTCCTGCGCCGGCGCGGGGGCCGTTGGCGCGTCCGCGACCGGCTGGGCGGCGGCGGTGCCGGCGTCGGCCGGCGGAACCGGTGGCGCGTTGGTGCCAGCCGTCTCTTCGCGATCGTCAGTCGCGGTCTGCTCGGGCACGATATGCTCGATCTCCGGCAGCAACATGTAGAAGTCGAACTCGGTGGACGGCTTCTTCACGGGAGACGCCGGCGAAGGCGGCGCCTCGTTCTCGAAGCGGTCGCGAGACGCAGAGATCATGTGTTCGATTCCGCGACCGATGGACTCCGGATCGTTGCTGTTCAATCCCATGAAGAACGATGCCGCCACCGCGCCGACCACGAGACCGGCGACGAACATGCCGAACCCGTGTGAAGACGCGCCTCGCTGGCGGGCGGAGGATCGACCGCGTTTGCGGCGCGCCTGCGACATGCCTACATGGACTCCGGCGCCGATACGCCGAGCAATTCCAGACCGTTGGCGAACACCTGCCTCGCGGCGTCGATCAACACCAGGCGCGCGTCGCGCAGCGCCGCGTCGCTGGCAATGAACGGATGCGCGTTGTAGTAGGTGTGAAAGGCCTGGGCCAGTTCGCGCAGGTAGTAGGCCACCTGGTGAGGCTCGAAGGCGCGCGCCGCGGATTCGACCACCTCGGGAAAGCGTGACAGGTCCCTGACCAGGTCCTGCTCGCGCGGTTCCACGAGCAGCGACAGGTCGGCACCACCCGGATCGTGGGCGATGCCCTTCTCGCCCAGCTGCCGGTACACGCTGCACACGCGCGCGTGGGCGTACTGCACGTAGTACACCGGGTTCTCGTTCGACTTCGACTTGGCCAGATCGAGATCGAAGTCCATGTGCTGCTCGGGCTTGCGCAGGGCGTAGAAGAATCGCGCGGCGTCGTTGCCGACCTCGCGTCGCAATTCGCGCAAGGTGACGAACTCTCCGCTGCGCGTCGACATGGAGACTTTCTCGCCGCCACGGTAGAGCACCGCGAACTGGACCAGCAACACGGTGAATTCGTCGGGATCGTTGCCAAGGGCCTGGAAAGCGGCGCGCGTACGCGTGATGTACCCGTGGTGATCAGCGCCCCAGATGTAGATGAGCTTGTCGAACCGCCGTTCCTTCTTGTTGAGGCAATAGGCGATATCCGACGCGAAATAGGTGTACTGACCGTTCGCGCGCCGGACCACGCGGTCCTTCTCGTCGCCGAAATCGGTGGAACGAAACCACAGTGCGCCATCGCGCTCGAACAGCAACCCGGCCGAAGACAGTCGCTCGACGGCGCGGTCGATGGCGCCGCTCTCGACCAGGCTGCGTTCGGAGAACCAGGTATCGAACTCGACGCGGAACTGGGCGAGATCGGTGCGAATATCCTCGACGAGGGTATCGAGGGTGATGTCGAAAATGACCTGGTAGTCCTCGCCGAGCGCCCGCCGGGCACGTCCGATCAACGCGTCGATGCGCGCCTCGGCATCGGCCGGCAGGTCGGCGAACAGGGGTGGGACGTCGGTGCCGAATCGCTCGCCGTGCTCCCGGTGGCACGTGGCCGCGATATCGAAGATGTAGTCGCCTCGATAGGCGTTGTCCGGAAACTCGAAGGCGGCGCCGGTCAACTCCAGGTACCGAAGCCAGACGCTCGTGGCGAGAATGTCCATCTGCCGTCCCGCGTCGTTCACGTAGTACTCGCTGGCGGCGTCATAGCCGGCCTTGCGTAACACGCGCACCAGCGCGTCGCCGTAGGCCGCGCCGCGACCGTGACCGACGTGCAGCGGACCGGTCGGGTTGGCGGAAACGAATTCCACCATGATGCGCGGCAGGTTCTCTGCCCTGACCTCGCCGTAGGATGCACCCGCCTCGCGAATGTGTCCGAGCAGCTGGCGATAGGCCTCGTCGCTGACGAACACGTTGATGAATCCGGGTCCGGCAATCTCGAATCGGTTCACGAGTTCGGATTCGGGTATATTCTCGATGACGCGCGCGGCCAGGTCGCGAGGTTTCATACCGACCGTGCGTGCATGCACGAGCGCCACGTTGCTCGCGAAATCACCATGATCGCGTTGCTTCGCACGCTCGAGGTAAGCGGTGGTGTCGGTGCCGGGCGGCAGCGTGCCGTCCTCGACGAGGCGCATCAGCGCGGACTGGATCAGGGATTGAACCTGGAACTTCATGGTCAGGAAACGCGGGGCAGATCAGGACTCAGGGGGCGCGCGCCCGGGCCACGGCGGCTCACGGGCAATCGGCGATGATGGGCGGATTCTAACGTGTCAGGCAGAATTTCAGAAGCGATCAGTCGCCGCCGACGGGCAGTATTGCTGCCCGTGGTGGCCTCGACGCCTTCACTCCGCGGTTGGCGCAATACCACGGACCGACGTCGATGAACGGCACTGAGTTTCACTATGCGGACATCTCGTTCGTGCAAAGTGGCTACGAACGTCGCAGCCTGTATCGCGACCGTGCCCGTTACCTTCAGCGCTGCCTCGACGACGGCAGCGCCCGCCTGGTGTTCGTCTTCGATCGCAAGGTCGGCTTGCGCCGCACCGAGGGCGGCTTCGAGGCGGCATTGCTCGAGCCCGACACCATTCCGCGCGGTACGCGCGATGCGCTTCAGGCGGTCTATCTCGGCGACTACGTGTCGAGGCCGATATTTGCCATTCTTTCCGATGAGCATCCCGAGTCGCTGCTGTCGCTGACGACAGAGCCACTGCTGTTCTTCGACTTGCGGCAGGCGACGTCGATGCTGTCACCCCATGCCGCCAGCCTGCTCGGCTACGCGCTGGCGATGGACTACTGGCACCGTACGCATCGCTACTGCGGACGCTGCGGGCATGAAACGACGTCGGGCACCGCGGGACACATGCGCAGCTGTACCAACGCCGATTGCGGGCGCAGGCATTTTCCGCGCACCGATCCGGCGGTGATCGTCCTCGTGCACAGTGAAACCGCGTGCCTGCTCGGACGCAAGCGCGAATGGATCGATCGCCGGTATTCGACCATTGCCGGCTTCGTCGAGCCCGGCGAAACACCCGAACAGGCCGTATATCGCGAGGTTTTCGAGGAGACGGGGACCGAAGTCGAAGGTATTCGCTATTATGCGTCCCAGCCCTGGCCCTTTCCGGGTTCGCTGATGCTGGGCTACTTCGCCCGGGCCGAGCCCGGCGAGGTCTCGCTGTACGATAACGAACTGCAGGACGCCCGATGGTTCACTCGCGACGAGATGTCCGAGTGGATTCCTTCCGGAAAACTGAAGCTGCCGAGCCGCATATCCATCGCTTACCGGCTGGTTCAGAAGTGGTTCGATCACGTCGGCGGCACCGCCCTGGACGCGCTCAATCCGGACGCACCATGAGCCGGGTATCACCGATCGCGGCGCCACCCGGCGCCCCCGGTCGCCAACGGTTTTACCAATTTCGCTGCCGTCGTTAGAATACCCGGTCTTGCGTGCAGGGATCCCAGCCCGGCACCGCCTAAAAATACCGAACTGGACAACCCACTTGAGGAGGAGACATGTCGACCCGCATGAAGGGAACCGTAAAATGGTTCAATAACAGGAAGGGTTTCGGTTTTATTGAAAGGGAGAACGGTTCCGACGTATTCGTTCACTATCGCGATATCGAAGGAGAAGGGTTCAGAACCCTGACCGAGGGACAACAGGTTCAATTCATCCTCGACGAAAGGGAGAAAGGACCGGCAGCCCTTTCGGTTACGCCGGACGATTGATTCGCTGTTTGCCCGCCGACGTCGTTGCCACATTGTCCGCATCCCGCCGTCGGCGCAAGGTACATCGTTTCCCGGAATCGTTTGACGTTCGCCGCGGCAGTGTGCGCGGTGAAACAGCTGCAGGGCTGTAGAGGCAGTTGAAAAAAGCTTTTGCCCTGGCATTCGTTCTGGCCGGCCTGCTGGTATCGGCGGTCAGCTGTACACCGATCCTTCGCGCTACCTTGAACGCCGCGAGCGGCGCATCGACGGCGCAAGGCGCCTCGTTCATCGGCGCGACCATGCTGCTCGCCTTCGCCTGCCTGTGCACGCTGATCGGTGTGTTCGTGTTGGCGCGACCGCTTGCCGGCGCGCGTGTCGAAGCCCCCGCACCGCACCGACGGCTGGTGGCGCTCGTCAGCCTGTCGCCCCTGCTCGTGTTCGCAGGCGTTCCCATGATCCACCTGCTGGCGCCGCTTTGGGCTGCGCGTCGCAGCCGCGACAGCGACCCCGGCCTGTGCGGCGCGTCCCTCGCCTTGCTGAATTTCCAGATCACGTGGACGCTGTTTACCGTCGTCGCGCTGTTGCTGTGCGCGGCGCTGGTCGGCGTGATCATGCTCCCCGTACTCCTCGCCCTTCAGCTGGGGGCGACATTGCGCGGCGCCCGGCAGGCCTGGCTAGGCCGCGAAGTACGCTACCCGCTCAGCCTCGACCTCATCCGCTAACGGCCTGACGGCGCAGGCGGGCTGAAATCCGCGCCCGGCGCCTCGACATGACCTCGCCGCGTCAGACCCTGAACGCCGCGCGCGCCGCCTCGAGCGTGTGCTCGATGGCCTCGTCGTCGTGCGCATCCGACACGAACCCGGCCTCGAACGCAGACGGCGCCAGGTACACGCCGCGCTCGAGCATGGCATGGAAGAAGCGGCCGAATCGCCCGGTGTCGCAGGCGGTGACTTCGCTGAACCGCGTCACGGATTCGGCATCGGTAAAGAACAGGCCGAACATGCCGCCCACCCGGTTGGTGGACAGCGGCACCCCGGCCTCGTCGGCCGCGGCCTTGATCCCGTCGACGACGCGACGTGTCTTTGCGGCCAGGCGCTCGTGGAGCGCCGGGTCGGCGGCATGCCGGATGGCGGCGAGGCCGGCCGCCATGGCGACCGGATTGCCGGACAGCGTGCCCGCCTGGTAAACCGGTCCATCGGGCGAGAGGTGAGCCATGACGTCGGCGCGGCCGCCAAAGGCGCCGACCGGCATGCCGCCGCCAATGATCTTGCCGAGGGTGGTCAGGTCGGGACGCACGCCGTAGAGTCCCTGCGCACCGGCCGGCCCGACGCGAAACCCGGTCATGACCTCGTCGAAGATCAGCAGCGCGCCGTGGGCGTCGCACTCGCTTCGAAGCGTCTCGAGAAAGCCCGGGACCGGCGGGATGCAGTTCATGTTGCCTGCCACCGGCTCGACGATCACGGCGGCGATGGTCTCGCCCGCCTGGCGGAACAGCTCGGCCACGGCATCGGGGTCGTTGAAACCCAGCGTCAGTGTGTGCTCCGCCATCGCGGCCGGCACGCCCGGCGAGGTCGGCACACCGAACGTCAGGGCCCCCGAGCCCGCCTTGACCAGGAGACCGTCGGCATGACCGTGATAGCAGCCCTCGAACTTCACGATGCGATCGCGGCCGGTGAACCCGCGCGCCAGCCGTATCGCGCTCATGGTCGCCTCGGTGCCGGAATTGACCATGCGCACCCGTTCAATCGACGGCACCGCCTCGCAGACCGCTCGCGCCATCTCGGTTTCCACGCGCGTCGGGGCACCGAAGCTCAGGCCTCGTTCGACCGCAGCCAGCACCGCGGCGCGAACGTCGGGATGGTTGTGACCCAGCACCATGGGCCCCCAGGACCCGACGTAGTCGACGTAGCGCTTGCCGTCGACGTCGGTGATCCAGGCGCCGTCGGCACTGTCGACGAACACCGGGTCGCCGCCCACCGACTTGAAGGCGCGCACGGGCGAGTTGACGCCGCCGGGAATGTATTTTCGTGCCTCTTGGATCAGCTCTTGAAAGCTTCGCGTCATGAATGCCACGGCCTCGTGTTCAATGGGGATCGGCCGATTATATTTCAGGGTTCCGTGGCCGGGACACCGTGGGTTAGAATCGGCGCCCCTCGCCAATGCCGACACCCGGACTCTGCCCCGATCCACCATGGACTACAGGACCTACATGTGCGTTATCTGCGGCTACGTCTACGACGAGGAGCAGGGTGCGCCGGAGGACGGCCTGGCGCCCGGCACGCGCTGGGAAGACGTGCCGGCGACCTGGAAGTGCCCGGACTGCGAGGCGACCAAGGAAGACTTCGAGCTGATCGAGATCTGACACGCGGCCATTCGCCGACAATCCTGCCACCCCTCGCAAGACCCGCGCCCGCCAGCCGCGGCCGGCTCAGGACGGAAAGTAGCGTATCAATTCCTCGCGCGTGAGCAGGAAAACGACCGGATCACCGCCTTCCGAGGCCAGCCAGGTGAATGGTACGTTCGCGTAGGCGGCCTCGAGCGCGGCACTGGCCGAGCCCGCCTCCACCACCAGGACGCCACCCTCGTCGAGGTGATCGGCGGCGCCGCGCAACAGGCGATCGATGATGTCCAGGCCCGCGACGCCGCCGCGAAACGCAATCGGCGGCTCCTCGTGGTACTCGTCCGGCATGTCGCGCATGAGTTCGTTCGACACGTAGGGCGGATTACACACCACGAGGTCGAATCGCTCTCCGCCGACAGCCCCGAACAGGTCGCCTTCCGCCAGGCGCACCCGGTCTTCCACGCCGTGCAGCGCCACGTTCCGCGCCGCCACGGCCAGGGCGTGGGTCGAAATATCGGCGCCAGTCACCACGGCGTCGGGGTTGTTCAGCGCCAGCGCGATCGCGATACACCCGCTGCCCGTGCACAGGTCGAGCGCGCTGCCGACCCGCCCCGGCTCGATCCACGGCTCGAATCGCTCGACGATCCATTCGCCCAGATGCGAGCGCGGCACGATGACCCGTTCGTCGACGTAGAACCGTTCGCCGGCGAACCAGGCCTCGTTGATCAGGTAGGCGAGCGGCTTGCGCGTGTCCAGGCGCCGTTTCAACAGCGCCGTGGCGGTTTCGACAACCGCTGGTTCGAGCGGCTCGTCCCAGGGCAACTCGTCGACGGCGCCGAGGTCGATGCCCGCGGCGTGGGAAATCAGCCAGGCGGCTTCGTCGAAGGCATTGTCGGTGCCGTGCCCGAAGGCCACTTCCGCCGCCGTCATCGACCACTCGAACTGGCGCACGAGGTCGAGCAAGGTCACGGGCATGGCGGCGACGGGAGAGCGGTTTCCTGGGGCGAAACTGAAAAGGGCGGCACGATCGGCCGCCCCGGAATCGGTGTGGCGGCGGCCGCCGCCGGACCGATCAGGTCCGTCGACCGTACTTCTGCTGGAATCGGCCCACGCGGCCGGCGGTGTCGACGATCTTCTGCTTGCCGGTGTAGAACGGGTGGCAGGCCGAGCAGATTTCCACGTGCAACTCCTTGCCCAGCGTCGAACCGGTCTCGAACGTATTGCCGCAGGCGCACACCACCTTGATGGTATCGTACTTCGGATGAATGCCGGCTTTCATGAGGAATCCTCGGATCTGGATCACTTCCGGCCGATTGGCCGGTGAGTCGGTTGAAACGCTTCGGGGGGACGCGGAGGCGCGGAGGCGCCGTCTACCGGCCCGGGGCCCAAGGGATCGCGGATGGTAATCAAAACGGCCCGCGTTGGCAAGCCGGCCCGGATTCGGGCTAGCGGTTCATGGACTTGAAGAATTCTGCGTTGTTCTTGGTGGCGCGAAGCTTGTCGAGCAGGAACTCGATGGCGTCGGCGTCGTCCATCGGGTGCAGCAGCTTGCGCAGCAACCAGATCTTTTGCAGCTCGGCCGGGTCGGTGAGCAACTCCTCGCGCCGGGTACCAGAGCGGCTGATGATGATGGAGGGATACACCCGCTTCTCGGCGATGCGCCGGTCGAGGTGGATCTCCATGTTGCCGGTGCCCTTGAACTCCTCGTAGATGACGTCGTCCATCTTCGAACCGGTCTCGATCAGCGCCGTTGCGAGGATGGTGAGACTGCCGCCCTCCTCGATGTTGCGCGCCGCGCCGAAGAACCGCTTGGGCCGCTGCAGGGCATTGGCATCCACGCCGCCGGTGAGCACCTTGCCGGACGCCGGGGCGACGGTGTTGTAGGCGCGCGCCAGGCGGGTGATCGAGTCGAGCAGGATGACCACGTCCTTCTTGTGCTCGACCAGCCGCTTGGCTTTCTCGATGACCATCTCGGCCACCTGGACATGGCGCGTGGCCGGCTCGTCGAAGGTCGAGGACACCACCTCGCCGCGCACCGAGCGCTCCATCTCCGTGACCTCCTCGGGCCGTTCGTCGATGAGCAGGACGATCAGCATGATGTCCGGGGAGGCAGCCGTGATGGAATGCGCGATCTGCTGGAGCATCACGGTCTTGCCGGTCTTGGGGCTGGACACGATCAGGCCGCGCTGGCCCTTGCCGAGCGGCGCCACCATGTCGATGACGCGGGCGGTGAGATCCTCGGTCGAGCCATTCTCACGCTCGAGGCGAATGCGTTCCTCGGGGTGCAGCGGCGTCAGGTTCTCGAAGAGGATCTTCTCCTTGGCCTCTTCCGGCGACTGGTAGTTGATCGACTCGACCTTGAGCAGCGCGAAGTAGCGCTCGGAATCCTTGGGCGGGCGAATCAGCCCGGCCACGGTGTCCCCGGTTCGCAGCCCGAAGCGGCGGATCTGGCTCGGGGAAACGTAGATGTCGTCGGGCCCGGCCATGTAGGAGGCGGAGGTGGAGCGCAGAAAGCCGAAGCCGTCCTGCAGGATCTCCATGACCCCCTCTCCCTTGATCTTCTCGCCCTTGCGCGCCTGCGCCTTGAGGATGGCGAATATCTGATCCTGCTTGCGCATCCGCGAGACGCTTTCCAGGTTCAGACTCTTGGCGAAGTCGGCGAGCTCCGTCGCGGATTTTTTCTTCAGTTCAGACAGGTTGAGGGACATAGTGGGCGCAAATCGGGCTAGATCGGTGATAGGAACGGCGCCATGGGAATGGCCCGGTTAGGCTGGAGAAAAGCTGGAAAAGAGTGGAAGAAGGAAGCGGAGAATCTTATATGTTTGAAATCATAACCGAGTTCGGGGCGGCCGACAAGTATGGCCGGCCGCCGCTGTGATATACTCGTTACAGATTTCCGTCGATGAACGCGGTGAGCTGGGATTTCGACACGGCGCCCACCTTGGTCGCCTCGACGTTCCCGTCCTTGAACAACATCAGCGTCGGAATTCCGCGGATGCCGTACTTCGGGGGGGTCTCGGGGTTTTCGTCGATATTCAGTTTGGCGACGGTGACGCGGTCGGCATACTCGTCGGCAATCTCGTTGAGCACCGGGGCAATCATCTTGCACGGACCGCACCACTCCGCCCAATAGTCGATCAGTACGGGTTTGTCGGACTTCAGTACTTGCTCCTCGAAAGTGTCGTCGCTTACATGCACTATTCGATCAGACATGGAAAATTTGCCTCCACGGGAAAGGGGGATCGGGCGGGACCGAGGGGAATATAGGGCGGATTTCACCGCATTCCCCTCATCAATGCAATCCCTGTGAACGCGGCCCCGGGGGCCGCTTGAACGAAGCGGCCGTTGCCGCCATCTCGACGGGCGAACCGGCCCGTCAACCTATTCGGAAAATCCAAGTAAGGCCCAGATGAACCAAACCCACTTGAGCAGCGTGACCTTCGACGAACTGGCGCTGCACCACTCCCTCAAGGCCGGCCTCGCGGACGCCGGGTTTACCCACTGCACCCCGATCCAGGCCGAGGCGCTGCCGGTCGCCCTGCGGGGCGAGGATGTCGCCGGCCAGGCGCAAACCGGAACCGGCAAGACCGCGGCCTTCCTGCTGGCCGTGTTCAACCAGCTGCTGGCCTCCGAGGCGCCCGACAAGGGCGACAATCCGCCGGACCGCTCGGCGCCGCGCGCGATCATCATCGCACCGACGAGGGAACTGGCGCTGCAGATTCACCACGATGCAGGGGTGCTAGGCCGTCACGCGTCGCTGCGCCTGGCCCTCGCATATGGAGGTACCGATTATGAAAAACAACGCCAGCTCATCACCGACGGCGTGGACGTGCTGGTCGGCACGCCCGGGCGCCTGATCGACTATCTCAAGCAGGGTGTCTATACGCTCAACCACATCGAGGTCGTCGTCCTGGACGAAGCCGACCGCATGTTCGACCTCGGATTCATCAAGGACATGCGATACATCCTGCGCCGCATGCCGCCGCCGGCCGAACGGCTCAACATGCTGTTCTCGGCGACGCTCTCGCACCGGGTCATGGAACTCGCCTACGAGCACATGAACGACCCGCGCACCATTACCATCGAGTCCGACAGCGCGGTGGCCGACAACATCCGCGAGACGGTCTACTACCCCAGCAACGCCGAGAAGATTCCCCTGATGGTCGGCCTGCTGTCGCGGCTGGAACCGGGCAGAACGCTCGTGTTCACCAATACCAAGCACGCCGCCGAGCGGGTCGGCGACTGGCTCGACGCCAATGGCCATGCCGCCGCCGTGCTCACCGGGGACGTACCGCAGAAGAAGCGCGAGTCGCTGTTACGCGCCTTCACCGAGGGCCGCACCGACATTCTCGTCGCCACCGACGTGGCGGCCCGCGGCCTGCACATTCCGAACGTCAGTCACGTGTTCAATTTCGACCTCCCGCAGGACGCGGAGGACTACGTCCACCGCATCGGCCGCACGGCCCGCGCCGGCGCCAGCGGCGAAGCGGTGTCGTTCGCCTGCGAGGACTATGCCTTCCACCTGCTCGACATCGAGGAGTACATCGGCCATCCGCTGGAACGGGCCGAGGTGGACGCGGAGCTGCTGCCGGAACTGGCGCGCCCCGGACGCTCCTCTCGCGGCAGCGGTCGTGGCCGCACGCGCGACGGCGATCGTTCCAACGATCGGCGCGGCCGCGGCGCCAGGTCCGAGGAGCGGCCGCGCGGCCGCGGCCGCGGCGGGTCGCGGCGCGACGACTCTCGCGGCGAGGACGCCAGGCCCGGATCGACCGACGAGCCGGTGGCCACGCAGGCTGACGTGCCTGCCGGGGCGGCATCCGACGCGCCGCGGACGCGCGAAGGCGATCCCCGCGAAGCGAACGAGGTCGCGTCGCCGGCCCCGGTCGACACCGCCAACGAAGGGGGCGCCGTCGAGGTCGAGATTCCGCAGGACGCGGCCGGCACGAGTGCCGGCAACGGGCCGCGCGAGACGGCCGACAGCGAGACGGATACGGCGACGGCGGCCGCGCGGGCGGTCATTGCGCGGGAGAAGGCCGCGCCGGCGGTGGTGGACAAGCCGGCGGCGGCCACGCCCCGACGGCGGCGCGACGATTCGCCGGCGCGCGGCTACGCCAAGACCTCGAAATGGAACAACCCGAACATCGAGACGCCGGCGGTTGGCTGAGGTGTCGCGTCGGCGTGTATCGAATCGCGTGACATCGTGAACACCACCGGCGCGGCGCCGAAGCGGCGATTGTGGCTCGTCGTCCGACTCACGGTGACGTTCGCCCTGATCGGCTTCGTCATCCACCAGGCGGGCCTGCTCGAGGCGTCGGGTCGGGACGAATTCGTGGAAACCATTCGCGGCGTCGATCCGTTCTATCTCGCCCTGTCCTTTCTCGTCAGCATCGTCATGAACCTGGTGAGCTCCTACAAGTGGCAGGTGCTGCTGGTGTCCAAGCGGATCTTCGTCAGCCTTTATCGCCTCTTCGCGCTCTACTACATCGGCAAGTTCTTCAATCTCTTCCTGCCCACGGGCATGGGCGGGGACGTGGCCCGCGTCTACGAGCTGGGCCGGATCACCGGTACCAACACCGAGTCGCTGGCGTCGGTGTTCGTCGAACGGTTCACGGGCATGATCACCCTGACGCTGGTATCGCTGGTGGCCGTGGTCGTCAGCCTGCAGGCGCACGACATTCCCATCATCACGACGAGCCTTGCCATTTGCGTGGCGATGATCAGCGTGATCATCTACCTCGTCCTCGATACGCGCCCGTTCAACTTCTTCAATCGGCAGCTCGCATCACGGATCAAGCCACTCGCGCGGATTTCGCAGAAACTGGAACGCGTTCACGAAGCCATTCGCACGTACAAGGACAACCTGCCCGCGCTCGCCTACGCGTTCTTCATCTCGCTCGTGTTCTATTTCCTCGCGGTGATCAACGTCTGGGTGTCGGCGCTGGCATTCTCGAGCGACGTGGAGTTCCTGACCATCCTGGTCGCCGTGCCGGCGCTGATGCTGATCATGAACCTGCCGGTATCCATCGGCGGACTCGGTCTCATGGAGGCCGCCTACACGATCATCTTCACCGCCTTCGGCTATAGTACGCAGCTCGCGCTGTCGACTGCCCTGCTGATCCGGCTGAAAACGCTGGTCGACGGCGTCGCCGGCGGGCTCTTCTACGCGGCGCGACCGAGCCGCCCTGCCGCAACGAAACCCCAAGGTCAGACCGAATAGCCCGGATGGACAAGTACAGCGAATACCGGTTCGATACCATCATCGAGGACCCCAGGCGCTCATTCCTGCGCAAGTACCAGGACCTCGTCGTCGGCAATCGCCGGTTCGGCTTCCTGCTTTACTTCGAACTCTGCACGCTCATCGCCAATCCCCTGCAGGGCGCGGCCGGACTGGCACTGCGCAAGCTCATGTTCCCGCCATTGTTCGGCGCCACGGGACGCAAGGCCATCTTCGGCCACCACGTGAGCCTGCGCTCACCGAAGAACATTTTCGTCGGCGCCAACACGGTGATCGATGACTTTGCCACGCTGTCGTTCAGGGGCGGCAACGACCAGTACATCCGGCTCGGCAACAACGTGCTCGTCGGCCGGCTGTCGATGCTGAAAACGCGGGGCGGCAGCATCGAGGTCGAAGACCACGTGCATATCGGCCCCAACTGCCACCTCGGTTCGGCCGGCGTCCTGAAGGTCGGGCAGTACTCGCTGATCGGCTCGAACTGCTTCATCGGCGGACTGCAGCACGGCTACGAGGACAGCGACAAGCCGATCGTGAAACAGGCGCTCAAAAGTCGCGGCGGCGTGACCATTGGCCGGGATGTCTGGCTTGGCGCCGGCGTCACCGTGCTGGATGGCGCCAACATTGGTGACGGCGCCATCGTCGGCGCCGGCTCGGTGGTGACCAAGGATATCCCTGCCTACACCATCGCGGTCGGTTCGCCGGCACGGGCGGTGCGGCGGCGCGACAGCACGACCGACGCGCAGCCGGAAGACGAAAACGCCTGAACGCCGTGACGCCCCGAAGTCGCCGGCGCGGTCAGGCCCACACGTAAGCGCAGGCGGCCCCACGTGCCCAACACCCTTATCCACCTCGGCGTACAGGGACTGTTGCACCGCGGACTGGATCGCCGCGTCGACCTGCGGCTCGTTTACCTCGGCGCGATCATCCCCGACCTGCCGTGGATCGCGCAGCGGGCGATTCGCCAGTTGTGGCCCGACATCGATCGTATCGACCTGGCCCTGTACTGCGGCGCGCAAAGTTCGCTCGGCCTTTGCCTGGTGCTGTCGGCGGCACTCGCATCACTGACGCGCGAATCCCGCTCCACCTTCGTCATACTCGCCGCCGGCAGCCTGGTGCATCTCGGGCTCGACATCACCCAGGTGAAATGGGGCAATGGCGCCCTTTTCCTCGCGCCGTTTTCCTGGCAGATCACGTCGCTCGCCTGGGCCTGGCCCGAGCACCCGTTGTTTACCTGGCTGACCTACCTGTCGCTCGGAATCGTGCTGGCGACATGGCCGTTGATCGATCACCGGCCGCTGTGGGTCGTTCGCGGAACCGCGCGCTGGTTCGCCGCGAGCGCCCTGCTCGTCGCCTACCTGGCGGCGCCGGTCTTCTTCATCGACGACCTGCTCGCCGCCGACACCTACGACGCGGCGACCCTGCGCGACGCGACGTCCCGCACCGGTGCGGGTCAGGCGCAACCCACACATATCCCGGATATATAAGCTTTTTTTAATGCTGTTATGCGAATGATGGTCGCCTAATCCGGGTTC
>JAUIDF010000318.1 GCA_030429125.1 Gammaproteobacteria bacterium
GATGCGCAGCGTGGCGCAGTCTTCCATGAGGCCGACGTTGTTGATGTCGGGCACCTTGGAGCAGCCGACGCCCTGGCCGACCCATCGTGACACATAGCCGAGAATGCCCTGGGCATTGTTTTCCAGTTCCCGGGCGATGGTCTCCGGCGCGAGTTGGCGGCTGGGCGCCATCAGCGGCAGGGTGAGGATGTCGTCGAGCGCCGCCGGCGCGCGCGAGGCGATCTCCTGCTGGCGCGTGGCGACGTCCAGCATCAGGTAGTGCAGCGCATGCAGCGTGGCCGCGGTGGGCGAAGGCACCCACGCCGTGGAGGCGCCGGCCGCGGGATGGCCGATCTTGGCGTCCATCATCGCGGACATCTCGTCGGGCATGGCCCACATGCCCTTGCCGATCTGCGCCGCGCCGATCATGCCGGCCGCGATCCCCGCGTCGACGTTCGAGTCCTCGTAGGCGGCGAGCCACTTCGCGCCCTTCATCTCGGCCTTGGGCAGGACCGGACCGGCCTCCATGACGGTGTGAATCTCGTCGCCGGTGCGATCGAGAAAGCCGGTGTTGATGAAGAATACGCGGTCCGCCGCGGCGGCAATGCAGTTGCGCAGGTTGACCGTGGTGCGCCGTTCCTCGTCCATGATGCCCATCTTCAGGGTGCCCGGCTCGAGATCGAGCGCCGCTTCCACCCGCTCGAACAGGGTCACCGCGAGCTTGACCTCGGCGGAGCCGTGCATCTTCGGTTTCACGATGTAGATCGAGCCGGCGCGCGAATTGGTGTACCGGCCCCGGCCCATGACGTCGTGCTTGCCGGCCAGCGCCGTGACCATGGCGTCGAGGATGGTCTCCGCGACCGGCTCGCCGTCCAGCAGGACGGCACCGGTGACGAGGTGCATGCCGGCGTTTCGGACCAGCATCAGGCTGCGTCCCGGCAGCTGCACGGATTTTCCGTCGATGCCGGTGAAGGTGCGGTCGGCCGCCAGCTTGCGCTCGACGCGCTGGCCGCCCTTGTCGAAGGTTTCGGTCAACGTACCGAGCATCAGGCCGAGCCAGTTGCGGTAGCCGGACAGCTTGTCCTCGCAGTCGACCGAGGCAACGGAATCCTCCAGATCCATGATCGTCGACAGGGCGGACTCGAGCTGTACGTCGGCAATACCCGCGAGGTCGCGGCGGCCGATCGGGTTATCCGTGCCGAAGCGGATCTCGAGGTGCAGTCCGTGGCGTCGCAGCAGGAGCGAATCCGGCTTGTCGGCTTCACCGGCGTAGCCGGCCAGCGCGGCGCCCTCGAGCAGCGTGGCCTGGCTGCCGTCGCCGAACCGGACCACGAGCGTGCCGTCCGACACGGCATACCCGGTGGCCCAGTGGTGGGTGCCGTGGGTGAGGGGGAAGTAGCGGTCGAGCTCGTCGCGTACGCGCCGCACCACGCGCTCGCCACGAACCGGGTTGTAACCGCCGCCCTTGCCGCAGCCGTCGTCCTCGCCCAGCACGTCGGTGCCGTAGAGTGCGTCGTACAGGCTGCCCCAGCGCGCGTTCGCGGCGTTCAGAGCGTAGCGTGCATTGTCCACCGGCACCACGAGCTGGGGTCCGGCGACCCTGGCGATCTCGTCGTCGACGCCGCGCGACGACACGCTGGCGTCGCCGACGCGAGGTTCGAGGTAGCCGATCTCTTCGAGGAACGCCTTGTAGCCCGCGGCATCGTGCGGCTTGCCGCGTCGGGCGATGTGCCACTGGTCGAGGCGGGACTGGATCGCGTCGCGCGCGTCCAGGCATTCGCGGTGGCGGGGTCCCAGTTCGGCGAGAATATTCTCAAGGCCGGAGAAAAAGCCGTCGGCGTCGATGCCGGTGCCAGGCGTGAGCTCGCCGGCGACGAACTCGTCGAAGGCCGGCTCGACGTCGAGACGGCCGCGTCGGATACGTTCGGTGGTCATGAATCGGGTTCCGTGAGGTTCAAGCGTGGGGCGATTGTACTGGGTGCATTTCATCATGCGGGAGGCGCATGGTTCCGGCATGCGGAATGACGGCCGCCCACGGGCCGCGCCGCGATCACT
The DNA here is from genome assembly GCA_030429125.1 of Gammaproteobacteria bacterium. Lineage (GTDB taxonomy): Bacteria > Pseudomonadota > Gammaproteobacteria > Arenicellales > CAJQKF01 > BQJD01. Next base: position 2,035 of record JAUIDF010000318.1, read on the forward strand.
GAAAAATCCCTTAGATTATTGTTTTATAGAATGATTGTTGCTTGGCCCCGACGGCCGTCGAGCGCCCCGCGGCGTCCGTATGGTGGATAGAATTTTTCGTATCGTGAATTTTTCCCTATTCGATCGCCGTGCCCAAGGGCGAGCGGTGCGGCCGGATCAGGGCAGGCGGCGGCCGGAATCGAGAAGTGACGCCGCGGCAAGCACGGTGGCCACGGCGGACAGCGTGAACGTGAGCGCCACCAGCACTTCCGCCATGGTGAAGCCGAGCACAAGCTCCGGCGTGTAGCCGCACGGTTCGTGGATGCGGAACAGCCAGGGCATCCAGTCCTCCAGCGCGAGCCAGTGCGGCAGGCCCGAGCGCATGTCGCAACTGCCGAACGTCCAGCCCCGCTCGGTGGCGAGCAACTGCCAGGAACGCTCGGCGAGAAAGATCATCGTCGCGGCCGTGACGATGTGCCCCGCCACGCGCGCGGCACGGCTGCGATGGGTCAACAGCAGGGCGATGGACACCACGGCGACCACGCCCAGCAGCATGCGCACGTGTATGCACAGCACGCAGGGGGCGTAGTCGAGGACGTACTGGTAGTAGAGAGCCACCGCGATCAGGGCGATGGAGAGCGCGAGAAGCATGACCCAGTATAACGGGCCGCGGCTCAGTCGTGTCATGGACGGTCCCGGGCGATGGGTGAATCCAGGCGTCGTCGACCGGTGGTCGTCGCGCCAGCCGTAGCCCCGGGGATTCTACCGGTTGCAGGCGAGTGCGATCCGCGCCATTGCGAAACATTCACCGACTGCCCGCCCACGGACGGCCGTTCGCCCCGCATCCCGGTGACGGCGCGCGGGCACGAGAACGCGCCGCGGCCGAACGTCATGCCGGCCGCGGCGGTGGTTGCCGGCGTTACAGCTTGCGGTAGACCGCCTCGACCGCGTCCGCGGTCGCCGAGACGATGGTGTCGGCTTCCTCGCGCGTGAGGCACAGCGGGGGCGCGAAGCCGAGGATGTCGCCCTGGGGCATGGCGCGCGAGATCACGCCGTTGTCGAGCAGCGCCGCGGCGAGCTGCGGACCCACCTTGCGCGACGGATCGAATAACTTGCGCGAGGCCTTGTCCTCGACGAACTCGACCGCGGCGAGCAGTCCTTCGCCGCGCACATCGCCGACCATGGGATGGTCGTCGAGGGCGCTGCGCAATGCCTGGTTGAAATAGCGACCGGTATCGGCCGCGTTGTCCACCAGCGACAGCTTGTCGATGACCTCGAGGTTGGCGACGCCCGCGGCGGCGCACAGAGGATGCGCGGAATACGTCCAGCCATGGCCGATCGGGCCGAGCTGGTTCGAACCCTGCTCGAGAACATCCCAGATGCGGTCGTGGACGATGACGCCCGACAGCGGCGCATAGGCGCTGGTCAGACCCTTGGCCACCGTGACCAGGTCCGGGTCGAGACCGTAGTGCGCGGAGCCGAACATGGAGCCGAGGCGGCCGAAGCCGGTCACCACCTCGTCGGCGATGAACAGGATGTCGAACTCCTTGAGCACCGCGCCGATGGCTTCCCAGTAACCCTTCGGCGGCGGCACGATGCCGCCGGTGCCCAGCACCGGCTCGCCGATGAAGGCGGCGACCGTGTCCGGTCCCTGCTTCTCGATCAGCGCGCGCAGGTTGTCGGCGCACTGTTTCGAGAACTCTTCCTCGCTCTGGTGGTCGTCGACACGCCGGAAGTAGTAAGGCGCGTCGGTATGCAGGATCGGCGCGCGCGGCAGGTCGAAGGCCTTGTGAAAAACGTCGAGGCCGGTCAGGCTGCCGCTCATGATCCCGGAGCCGTGGTAGCCGCGCCAGCGGGAGAT
>JAUIDF010000319.1 GCA_030429125.1 Gammaproteobacteria bacterium
TCTCACCATCATCACCGCCGCCACGCCGCTGGTGTTCGCGGCCACGGGCGAGTTGATCACGGAGAAGTCCGGGGTACTCAACCTGGGCGTGGAAGGCATGATGCTGACCGGGGCGGTCACCGGATTTGCCGCCGTGTTCTTCATCGACAACGCCGTCATCGCCTGCCTCGCCGCCATGGCTGCCGGCATGCTGACCGCACTTATCTTCGCCTTCCTCGTGCTCGGATTGCAGGCCAGCCAGGTGGCCACCGGCCTGGCGCTGACGATTTTCGGCATCGGCCTGTCCGCGCTGCTCGGCCAGAAGATGGTGGGCATCGCCTACGGCGGCCTGCCGAAGCTCGACATCCCGGTACTGACGGACCTGCCCGTGGTCGGCCCGCTGCTGTTCAACCACGATGCGCTGGTCTACCTGTCCGTCGTCCTGCCCTTCGCCGTGGCCTGGTTTCTCTACCGCACCCGGGCGGGACTCGTCCTGCGCGCGGTCGGGGATTCCCACGACGCGGCCCACGCCATCGGCTACCCCGTGATCGCCATCCGCTACCTGGCGACGCTGTTCGGCGGCGCCATGGCGGGACTGGCAGGCGCCTACCTGTCATTGTCGTATTCGCCCATGTGGGTGGAGAACATGAGCGCCGGCCGCGGCTGGATCGCGCTCGCCCTGGTCGTGTTCGGCACCTGGCGGCCATGGCGGGTATTTCTCGGCGCCTACCTGTTCGGCGGCATCACCATTTTGCAGTTGCACGCCCAGGCCATCGGCATCGCCGTGGCCTCGCAGTTCATGTCGATGCTGCCGTACATCGCCACCATCGTCGTGCTGGTGATTATCTCGCGCGATCCGACGCGAATTCGCCTGAACGCACCGGCCTGCATCGGCAAGCCGTTCCACCCGGCCGCGTGATACACTGAATCGACAACGAGAAGAGATCGAAAACGACCGCAGGTTGGTCCCGAAGCGACGCGTAGCGTCACGATTGCCAGACACTTTCCCAAGGAGCATCCCATGCGCAAACGAGTATTCATCAAGGCCTTGTCCGCCACCCTGGCCGCTGCCGGCCTCGCGCTCGGCGCCGCCAACGCACAGGAGCCGACCAGGGTCGGATTCGTCTACGTCGGACCGGTCGGCGACCACGGCTGGACCTACCGGCACGATATCGGCCGGCAGGCGATCGAGGAAGCGTTCGGTGACAAGGTGGAGACCACCTTCGTCGAGAGCGTGGCCGAGGGCGCCGATGCCGAGCGCGTGATTCGCAACCTCGCGTCCAAGGGCAACAATCTCATCTTCACCACCTCGTTCGGCTACATGAACCCCACGGCGAAAGTGGCGAAGCAGTTTCCCGACGTGAAGTTCGAACACGCCACCGGCTACAAGCGCGACAAGAACCTGTCCACCTACTCGGCGCGCTTCTACGAGGGTCGCGCCATCATCGGCACCATCGCCGGTCACATGACGAAATCCAACGTCATCGGCTACATCGGCTCCTTCCCGATTCCCGAGGTGGTGCGCGGCATCAACGCCTTTACCATCGCCATGCGCAAGGTGAATCCGGACGCCGAGGTGAAGGTGGTGTGGGTCAACAGCTGGTACGACCCGGGCAAGGAAGGCGATGCGGCCAAGGCGCTGATCGACCAGGGTGCCGACATCATCGCCCAGCACACCGACTCGCCGGCGCCCCTGCAGGTCGCCGAGCAGCGCGGCGTGCACGCCTTCGGCCAGGCCTCCGACATGAAGGCGTTCGCACCCAAGGCGCAGCTGACGTCGATCATCGACAACTGGAACCCGTACTACGTCGAACGTACCCGCGCGGTCATCGAGGGCACGTGGGAGTCCCAGGACGTCTGGCATGGGCTGAAGCAAGGCATGGTGGAGATGGCGCCCTACGGCGACGCCGTGCCCGAGGACGTTCGCAAGGCCGCCGACGCAGTTGGACAGGCCATCGTCGACGGCAGCCTGCATCCGTTCCAGGGCCCGATCTCGAACCAGGCCGGCGAAGTGGTCGTCGCCGAGGGCGAGACCGTCAGCGACGAGGACCTGCTCGGCATGAACTGGTACGTCGAGGGTGTGCAGGGCGAGCTGCCGAAGTAGGCGGCCGACACAATTCGCCAGCGCCCGCGCGAAGCAATTCGCGCGGGCGCTTTGCGTCCCGCGCGCGCCCATCGACTCATGCGCACCTGGATCCATTCACCGCTGGCGACGCTGACTCCCGCCGATTCGGCGTGCGCGGGCCTGGTCGTCGACGACGGCCGCATCGAGGCGTTGCTGGCACCGGGCGAATCTCCCGGCGGCCACGTCGACAACCGCTTCGACGCGAGCGGCCTGGTCGTTCTGCCGGGTCTCGTCAACACGCATCATCACTACTACCAGACCCTGACGCGCGCCCTGCCGGCGGTGCTCGACAAGGCACTGTTCGCGTGGCTGAAGAGCCTGTATCCCGTGTGGGCGCGAATCACGCCGGAAATGATCCATACCGCTACCCGGCTGGCCAGCGCGGAGCTGCTGCTCTCGGGCTGCACCACCAGCGCGGATCACCACTACGTGTACCCGCGTGCGGTACCCGACGCCTTCGACGTACAGGCCGACGCGAGTCTGGGCACCGGCCTGCGCCACGTGCTCACCCGGGGCTCCATGAGCGTATCCGAAGACGACGGCGGATTGCCGCCGCGCGGCACCGTGCAGGACGAGGACACGATACTCGCCGACTGCGAACGTGTCGTCGCGCGCTACCACGATGGTTCCCATGGCGCGAAACTCCAGGTGGCGCTCGCGCCGTGTTCTCCGTTCAGCGTATCGCCGCAGCTCATGCGCGAGAGCGCCGCGCTGGCGCGGCGTCACGGGGTGCGCCTGCACACCCATCTCGCGGAGACCCGCGATGAAACCGACTACTGCCTGCGCGCCACCGGCATGCGGCCGCTCGACCTGCTCGATTCCGTCGACTGGCTGGCCGGCGACGTGTGGCTGGCGCACGGCATCCACTTCGACGACGCCGAGGTCGCCCGGCTGGGTCGTGCGGGCACCGGCATCAGTCATTGCCCGTCTTCGAACATGGTGCTGGCATCAGGGCTGTGTCGCGCCGTCGAGCTGGAGGCCGCCGGCGCCGCGCTCGGCCTCGCCGTCGACGGCTCGGCGTCCAACGACGGCTCCAACATGATCGCGGAGTGCCGCCAGGCCATGCTGCTTCAGCGCCTGCACTACGGCGCGGACAGGGTTTCGCACCGCGATGCGCTGCGCTGGGCCACGCGCGGTTCGGCGCGCTGTCTCGGCCGCGACGATATCGGCGAGATCGCACCCGGCCGCTGCGCCGACCTCGCCCTGTTCGCTCTCGACGAGGAACGATTCAGCGGCGCCGCCGATCCGGTGGCGGCATTGCTGCTGTGCGGGGCGCAGCGCGCCCGGCATGTCATGGTCGGGGGCGATTGGATCGTACGCGACGGCGAACTCGCGAACACGGACGTCGACGCACTCAAGCACGAGCACCGTGACCTCGCGGCGCGGCTGGTGGCGGCATGACGGCCCGCGACGCCCCGGTGGGTCGCGTACGCGCACGCAACGAGCGTCGCATTCTCGAGGCGGCGGAGACCGAGTTCGATCGCCACGGGTTCGGCGGCGCGCGCATGCAGCGCATCGCGGACCGCGCCGGGCTGCCGAAGGCCAATATTCATTACTATTTTCACAACAAGCTGGCCCTGTACCGGGCCGTGCTCAACGGCGTGGTCACGATGTGGAACGAGGCGTTCGACCGCATTTCCGTCGACGACGATCCCGCCGAAGCGCTGGCAACCTACATTCGCGCCAAGATGGCGTTCTCACGCACCCGGCCGGCCGCCGCGCGCATCTTCACCGACG
>JAUIDF010000320.1 GCA_030429125.1 Gammaproteobacteria bacterium
GACCTGCTGCAGGGCAAGGTCACCCAGGCGGCCGGCGACACGATGCGATTCCTGATCAACTCCACCTTCGGTCTGCTCGGCATCTTCGACGTCGCCAGCCATCTCGACCTGCCACGAAACGACGAAGACTTCGGGCAGACATTCGCCAGGTGGGGGATGCCGTCGGGACCCTACCTGGTGCTGCCGCTGCTCGGGCCGAGCACGGTGCGCGACGCGGTCGGCCTGGTACCCCAGTACATGTACACCGACCTCACCGCGGGCGTGGAGGAAGATGGCCTGATGTGGACCATTTTCGCGGCCAGGGCGGTGGACACGCGCGCCGACCTGTTGAAGGCGGACAACCTGCTCGCCGAACAGCTCGACCCCTACGTGTTCCTGCGCGAAACCTACCGGCAGCAACGACTGAACGAGATTCACGACGGCGAACCGCCCCTGGCCGAGGACGCCTACCTGGACGAAATTCTGAAGGAGAGCGAATGATCCGCCGGCCGACCGGCGACGCCCGGCCGCAGGCAACCGAACGGGCGCGAGCGCGCCGATCCGGCGCCTGAGCGCGCCGTGGCACTGTTCGCCATCGGCGATGTCCAGGGCTGCGCCGACGCCCTCGATCGCCTGCTCGAGGACATTCGGTTCGAACCCTCGCGCGACCACGTGGTATTCGTCGGCGACCTGGTCAATCGGGGCCCGGATTCCGTCACCGTCATGGAGCGCGTGCTGGCGCTGGGTGACGCGGCGTCCTGCGTGCTCGGCAATCACGATCTGAACACGCTGGCCGTGGCCGAAGGCATGCGGCCACTGAAGCCCCGCGACACGGTCGGCCCATTGCTTGCTTCGCCCCGCGCCGCCGACTGGTTGTCGTGGCTGCGGCAACAGCCCCTGGCCCTGTCGCGCGACGGCTACGTGTTCACTCATGCGGGCATTCACCCGTCGTGGGATACGTCCACCGCGCTGGCGCGGGCGCAGGAGGTCCAGGCCGCGTTGACCGGCGACGGCTACCGTGACTTCCTGGCCGCGATGTTCGGCGCCGAGCCGGCGCTGTGGCAGGACGGGCTCACGGGCATGGACCGGCTGCGCTTCATTACCAACGCCTTCACCCGCATGCGCTATGTCGACGCGGACGGCGCGCTCGACCTCGAGGAAACGGGACCGCCGGGCAGCCAGCGTAACGGCTTGTGGCCCTGGTTCCGGGCGCCGCTGCGCCGCGAGCTCGATGAGACCGTGGTCTTCGGACATTGGTCTTCTCTCGGCTATTACACCCGCGACGGCGTGATTGCGCTGGATACCGGATGCGTTTGGGGCGGCCAGCTCACTGCGGTAAGATTGGCCCCGCTTCCCGTTATCTCCCGATGTATCCTTTGCTAGGACGACCGTTCATGGACAACGTCAAGCCGTCCATCGCCATCTCGGTAAAAACGACCTACGTACCCGGCCGCTCCAACCCGGAGGAGAACCGGTACTTCTTCGCCTATACGATCAACATTCGCAACGACGGCGCGCGCGTGGCGCAACTCCTGTCCCGGCACTGGATCATCACCGACGCCGACGGCAACCGCCAGGAGGTCCGCGGCGAGGGGGTCGTCGGCAAGCAGCCGGTGCTCTCCCCGGGGGAGAGCTTCGAGTACACGAGCGGCACGTTCCTCGCCACCCCGGTCGGCACGATGAAGGGAAGTTACCAGATGATCGAGGCGGAAGGCGTCCGGTTCGAGGCAGTTATTCCCGAGTTCGTACTATCGTTTCCGCGCACGCTGCACTGAGCGGGCGCGTCGGCGCAGCGCCCGGCGATGGCGACTACACGTCCAGGTTCAGAACCGAGAAGGCATTCTGCTCAATGAACAGCCGACGCGGCTCGACCTGGTCGCCCATCAACGTGGTGAAGATCTCGTCCGCGCCCACCGCGTCCTCGATGGTGACCTGCGACAGGCGGCGCACCGAGGCATCCATGGTGGTCTCCCACAATTGCTCCGGGTTCATTTCGCCGAGGCCCTTGTAGCGCTGCACGGTCATCCCGCGCTTGGCCTCGGCGAACAGCCACTGCAAGGCCAGCTGGAAGTTCGGCACCGTGGTTTCCCGTTCGCCGCGTACCGCGCGAAGCGGCAGTCGCAATTCGGCATTCTGTGCGGCCTGGTAATCCATCATCTTGCGGTACTCGCCGGACTCGAGAAACTCGGCGTCGATCCGCGTCAATTGCCGCGAACTGTAGCGCTCGGTCTGTACCACGATCTCGAAGCCGTCGCCGGACGCATGGGGCAGGATGTCCAGCTGATAGGCGGTCAGGGGATCCTTGACCAGTCCGTCGAGCAGGCGTTCGCCGATGGCGCGCGCTTCGCCGTCGCCGGATAGCATCGCGCGTTCGAGCGGCTCCATGCGCAGCAACTGGTCGAGCACGGCGCGATCGTACTTGCGCGACAAGCGGGCCAGCAGCGCGTCGATGGAGAAGAACTGTTCGCTCAGCTTGCGCAACACGTCGCGCGGCACCTCGGCGCCGTCGCTGCCGTAGAGCGCGGAATCGTCGACGACCTGGGAAAGGAGGTGTCGCTGCAGGTCGCGGTCGTCCTTGAGGTAGACGTCCTTCTTGCGCTGCGTCACCTTGTACAGGGGCGGCTGGGCGATGTAGATGTAGCCTCGTTCGAGCAGTTCCGGCATCTGGCGGTAGAAAAACGTCAGGAGCAGGGTGCGTATATGCGAGCCGTCGACGTCGGCGTCAGTCATGATGATAATCCGATGATATCTTAACTTATTGATATCAAAGTCATTTTTTCCTATTCCCGTGCCCAGCGCGGTGATCATGGTGGCCACCTCCTCGGACGCCAGCATGCGGTCGAAGCGCGCCTTTTCCACGTTCATGATCTTGCCCTTGAGCGGCAGGATGGCCTGGTAGCGCCGGTCGCGCGCCTGCTTGGCCGAGCCGCCCGCGGAGTCGCCCTCGACGAGATACAGTTCGCACAGAGCGGGGTCGGTTTCCTGGCAGTCGGCCAGTTTTCCGGGCAACCCGCCGAGATCCAGCGCGCTCTTGCGGCGGGTCATTTCCCGTGCCTTCCTGGCCGCCTCGCGGGCGTGGGCGGATTCGATGATTTTCTGCGCGACGGCACGCGACTCGGCCGGGTTTTCGAGCAGGAACGTGGCCAGGTGCTCCGATACCACCGAGTCGACCACGCTCTTGACCTCGGACGAGACCAGCTTGTCCTTGGTCTGCGAGGAGAACTTCGGGTCGGGCACCTTCACCGACAGCACCGCGGTGAGGCCTTCGCGGGCATCGTCGCCGGTCACGCCGACCTTGGCCTTCTTCGTAAATCCCTCGCTCTCAAGATACTGGTTGAGGGTGCGCGTCATGGCCAGACGCAGTCCCGACAGGTGTGTGCCGCCGTCCCGCTGGGGAATATTGTTGGTGTAGCAGAACACGTTTTCCTGGTAGGAATCGTTCCACTGCATGGCCAGTTCGACGCTGATTCCCTGGCGACTGTCGAAAATATGGATGACCGACGGATGCAGGGGCGTCTTCTTGTCGTTCAGGTGGCCGACGAAGGCCGCGATGCCGCCTTCGTACTCGAACACGTCGTGGGCACCGGATCGCTCGTCCTCCAGCACGATCTTCACGCCGGAATTGAGGAATGACAGTTCGCGCAGACGCTTGGCGAGGATGTCGTAGTGATACTCGATGTCGGTGAAAATCTGGGCGCTCGGCTTGAAATGCACCTCGGTGCCGGTGCGCTCGGTCTGGCCGATCGCCTCGAGCGGACCGCTCGGGACACCGAGCCGGTAATCCTGGCGGTAGACGGCGCCATCCCGATAGATCGTGAGTCGGAGCTGCTCGGACAGCGCATTGACC
>JAUIDF010000024.1 GCA_030429125.1 Gammaproteobacteria bacterium
CAAGGAGATCATCCTCGCCGCCCGGCTTGAGCAGACGCTGAACAAGGAAAAGATCCTTGAACTTTATCTGAACGAGATCTTCCTCGGCCAGAACTCCTATGGCGTTGCAGCGGCTTCGCAAACCTATTTCAACAAGACATTGAGCGAACTGGCCCCGCATGAGGCGGCGTTTCTGGCCTCCCTGCCCAAGGCCCCGTCCGATTATCACCCCGTCCGGCGCAAGGAGCGGCTGTTGTCCCGGCGCAACTACGTGCTGCGACGCATGCGCGAACTCGACTACATCGACGAGGCCACCTTCGAGTCCGAGAGCCAGGCCCCGGTGACCGCCAGCCGGCACGTTTCGCCGGTGGACATCGAGGCGCCCTTCGTCGCCGAGATGGCGCGCGACTACATTTACGACAAGTACGGCGATCGCGCCTACGAGTCGGGCTTCCAGATTTACACCACCATCTCCGGGAAAAACCAGGAGGCGGCCAACACTGCGCTGCGCGACGGCCTGCTCGCCTACGACCAGCGCCACGGCTACCGCGGCGCACTGGGCAACATCGACCCGGCCTCGGTAGAGGACAACAAGGCCCTCGCCCAGGCGCTGAAGGAGTACCCGGCGAGTTCGCCCATCGAACCAGCCATGGTCATTGCCGCCGACAGCGACGTCATCCAGGCCTATGGACCGGAACTCGGCCAGGTGAGCATCGGCGAGCCGGGCTGGTCATGGGCCACCAGCAATCCGGCCGAGACGTTGAAGGTCGGCGACATCATCCACGTCGCGCCGCGCGCAGAGGGCGGCGAGTGGATGCTGTCGCAGATTCCGGAAGTGTCCGGCGCGCTGGTGTCGCTGAACCCGAACGACGGCGCCATTCTCGCGCTGACCGGCGGATTCGACTACTACCTCGGCAAGTTCAACCGCGCCACCCAGGCGAGACGCCAGCCGGGCTCCAACCTGAAGCCGTTTATTTACTCGGCGGCCCTGAACAACGGCTTCACCGCGGCGACCCTCGTCAGCGGCGCGCCCATCGTCGTCGAGGATTCGATCGAGGGGACCTGGCGGCCGGAGAACTACAGCGGCAAGTTCTACGGCCCCACGCGCATCCGCGAGGCACTGACCAGCTCGATGAACCTGGTGTCGGTGCGCATCCTGCGCGCCATGGGGCTGCCGCCGGTGATCGATCATCTCGAAACCTTCGGCTTCGACCGTGACCAGCTGCCCAAGGGACTGTCGCTCGCGCTCGGCACCGCCACGCTCACCCCGCTCGAGATGGTCTCCGGCTACGCGGTGTTCGCCAACGGCGGCTACCGCGTCGAGCCCTATTACATTGCGCGCGTCGAGGACCAGGATGGCGCCATCGTCGAATATTCCAATCGTACGCGCGTCTGCGAAACCTGCGAAGTGTCGGAGTCCGCGCTGGCCAACGACCCGGACGCCATCGACCCGCGCTATGCACGCCAGGTGCTGCCGCCGGACAATACCTTCATCATGACGTCGATCATGCGCGACGTCATTAGCTCGGGTACCGGCAGAAAGGCGATGGAACTCGGCCGCAACGACCTCGCCGGCAAGACCGGCACCACCAACGACTTTCGCGACGCCTGGTTCTCGGGCTTCAACGGCGACGTGGTGACCACGGTCTGGGTCGGGTTCGATCAGCCCCGGAGTCTGGGCCGTGCCGAATCGGGCGCCAAGGCGGCGCTGCCAATCTGGATCGACTACATGAAGGTGGCGCTCGAGGGCGTGCCCGAAACCCAACTCGACGTGCCCGAAACCGTCGTCACCGGCTTCGTCAGCCGCGAGACCGGCGACGCCGTGCTACCCAATCATCCGGACGCCTACCAGGAGTACTTCATGATGGGCACCGAGCCACAGGTCGGTGTCACCGAGGCCGATCTCGCCCGCGACATGAATCGGCCCGAGCAGCGCAAGGTCGAGGATCTCTTCTAGGCGCCGGCGTCGCGTGCCTGCCGGTAGAGCACCTGGCTGCTCGCGCCGGTGACCTTCGCGATCAGGCGCGCCGCCTGCTTGGGCGGCATCGACGCGCCGAGTTCTCGCACCGCCTCGATCCACTCGGGACGACAGCCGGCGTCGACGGCCTCGGCGCCCGCCACCACCACCACGAACTCGCCGCGCCGGCGGTTGGCGTCCCCGTTCAGCCACCCGACCAGTTCGCCGAGCGCATCGGCGTGAATGGACTCGTGCCGCTTGGTCAGTTCGCGGCACAGGGCCGCCCGCCGTTCGGCACCGAACACCACCGCCATGTCGGCCACCGCGGCGGCAATGCGGTGCGGTGACTCGTAGAAGACCAGCGTGCGCGTCTCGGCGGCGAGCGCCGACAGGGCCCCACGGCGTGCGCCGGCCGCGGCCGGCAGAAACCCCTCGAAGACGAATCGCGCGGCACTGATGCCGCAGGCGCTGAGCGCTGCCACCAGCGCGCAGGGACCGGGAATCGGCGACACCGGGACGCCCGCCTCGCGTGCCAGCGCGACGAGGCGATATCCCGGGTCGGACACCAGCGGCGTACCCGCATCGCTAACCAATGCGATGGACTCGCCGCCGAGCAGGCGTGCCACCAGCGCCGGCGCACGCCGGTTCTCGTTGTGCTCGTGCAAAGACACGGTTTCCTTGCCGAGCGCGAGGTGATCCAGCAGCTTGCGGGTATGGCGCGTATCTTCCGCCGCCACCACCGATGCCGAGGCGAGTGTCGCGGCGGCACGCGCGCCGATGTCGTCGAGGTTGCCGATCGGCGTGGCGACCACGTACAGCGTGCCCGGTACCTCGTTTCGTTGCATCATGTCTGTGCCCGTGTCGAATCGCTTGCCGCAACATACGTTTCGTCCATGTACGGTATCGTTCGCGCTGCTGTCGTGCGTCCTGCATCCCAATTGTCGCGCGTAGCCAGTAGAATAGCCTGCCCGCTCACCGAGGAATGTATACTCGCCGCCATGCGACCGGCCCAGCGTACACACCGTCTTCGCGCGCGATGGCTCCTGCTGGCGTCGGTGTCGATGTTCCTGCTCACCGCGTGCGGCATCACGCCGCCGCCGCGCCCGCCCGCCAGCGGCCCCGTCACCGTCGAGGACGCGAGGACACCGCCGACCACGGGTTCGGCTACCGCCACCCCGCTGGAGCAGGATCTCGCGGCCACGTCGCCGTGGGACTATATCGCACTGGCCAGGCAATCGAGCGGCGCCGAGCGCCAGCAGCACCTGCTCGATGCCATCGCCGGTTTCCTCGATCTCGGTCAGTCGGCCACCGCGCGCACGCTGATCGAGCAGTTGCGCACCGAACCGCTGCCGCAGGACTTCCAGGCGCGCACGCAGATCCTGCTGGCGCGCAGCTACTTCCTGGAACGGCAGTACGATCGCGTCGAGTCCACCCTGCAGCCGCTCGCCGGCGCCGCCGGACTCGACGCCGATCTCGCCGCGCAGACGATGCTGCTGCGCGCGCGGGCGATGGCCGCACTCGGCCGGCCGGAACCAGCGCTGCGGCTGCTCACCGCCCGCGAGCCGCTGCTGACCGACCCCGCCTCGGTCGCCGACAACCAGGACACCATCTGGCGCATGCTGGCCCTGCTCGACGCGGGGCAGCTCAACGAGTTGCGCACCGACGCCGCGCGCCAGACCCTGGCGCAGTGGGCCGACCTCGCCCTCATCAGTCAGCGGTTCGGATGGAATCCCCACGAGCTGCGACAGCAGCTCGAGCGCTGGCGCTCGCTGAATCCGTCTCATCCGGCGTCGCGCGTCCTGGTACCCGAGACCCTCTCCCGACTCGGCACCAACCTGACGCAGTATCGCAAGGTGGCCCTGCTGCTGCCGCTGACGTCCGGCTTCGGCGCCGCCGCGCAGGCCGTCTACGACGGCTTCTCGATGATGTACGAGGCCGACAGCAATCCGCGCAAGCCACAGGTGACGTTGTACGACACCGGCGAGAACGCCGACCTGGTCGGCTTCTACTACCAGGCCGCGGTGCGCGACGGCGCCGAGCTGGTGCTCGGGCCGCTCGGCAAGGTGGGCGTCGACGCCCTGGTGGCCGGTACCGAGCTGACGGTGCCGACCCTGATGCTGGGCAACACCGACACCACCCTCGGCGGCCGGCTCAACGTCTTCCAGTTCGGGTTGTCGCCCGAGGACGAGGCGCGACAGGTCGCACGGCGGGCGTTCGACGAGGGTCACCGGGTGGCCGCGGTCCTCTACCCCGAAACCGACTGGGGTATCCGCCAGCACGAGGCCTTCACCGAGCGCTGGCAGGCGCTCGGCGGCACGGTGGCCGAATCCAGCGTCTACCAGGCCGAGGGACAGGACCACTCGCAGACCATCAAGCTGATGTTGAACCTCGACGAGAGCGAGACCCGGCACCGGGAACTACAGCGCGTGGCCGGCCTTGATCTCGAGTTCGTGCCCAGGCACCGCGAGGATCTCGATTTCATCTTCATGATCGCACGCTCGTCGCAGGGGCGCCTGCTCAAGCCGCAGATCAATTTTCACAAGGGTCAGGATCTGCCGGTGTACGCCATTTCACAGGTCTATGGCGGCGGCGGCGATGCGGTCAAGGACATCGACCTCGACGGGGTGACGTTCGGCGACATGCCCTGGCTGCTGCAGGATGGCGGCGTGATCGGCGCCATTCGCGAGGAGCTGCCGCAGGGCAACAAGTATCGCGACGAGGCACTCGATCGCCTGTTCGCACTCGGCATCGACACCTACCAGCTGCTGTTTCGCCTCGAGGCGATGAAGACCAACCCGCAGCTCGAGTTTCGCGGCACGACCGGCGTTCTCAGCCTGGCCCCCGACGGCACCATCGCGAGACGGCTGGACTGGGCGCGCTTCGTCGAAGGCCGGGCGGAGCCGGTTGGCTGGGATGCCGCGCTGGCCGGCGGCGCCCCGCGCTGATGGCGCGCCACCTCGATGACGGCGCCTGGGCAGAGAGCCATGCCCGGCGACACCTGGAGCGCCGCGGCATGAAGCTCGTCGAACGAAACTTCTCTTCGCGCCACGGCGAAATCGATCTCGTCATGCGCGAGAACGCAACGCTTGTCTTCGTCGAGGTGCGCATGCGCCGAGACACGAACCACGGTCACCCGGCGGAGACGGTCAACGTACACAAGCAGCGGCGCCTGCGCCGCACGGCGCAATACTACCTGCAGCGGCACGCCAACGGTCGCTGCCCCGACTGCCGGTTCGACGTGGTCACCGTGACCGGAGACCGCGCCGCGCCCACCACCGAGTGGTTTCGCAACGCCTTCGGCTGAATGCCCGCCGGACGCGACCCATCGACGCGCGAAGCGCGAGCCACAATCAACCGAAGTTCATGAATCCGCTAGAATTCATCAGAGAACACACCCGGCGATCGCTGGCCGCGGTCTCCCTCGCCGTGGAGACGCTCGACCGGGACATCGCCCGTGCCGCGACGCGCATGATCGAATGCCTCGAGCGCGACGGTCGGATTCTTGTCTGCGGCAACGGCGGCTCCGCCTCCGACGCCCTGCATTTTTCCGCCGAACTCCTCAATCGATACCGCGATGACCGGCGCCCCCTGCCGGCCATAGCGCTCAACGCGGACGTCGCCACGCTGACCGCGATCGCCAACGACTATCACTACGACCAGGTGTTCGCCAAGCAGGTCACCGCACTGGCACACGACGGCGACGTGCTGCTCGCCATCACCACCTCGGGCAATTCCGGCAATGTCGTGTCCGCCATCGACGCGGCCCGCGAACGCGGCGCCGTGACCGTGCTGCTCACCGGTCGCGACGGCGGCGCGTGCGCCGGGCGGTGCGGACCGCGGGACATCGTGCTGTGCGTGCCGGACCACACGACGGCGCACATCCAGGAAGCCCACGGCCTGATCATCCACTGCCTGTGCGCGCTCATCGAGGCGCACTTTCTCGAAGGCACGGCAACACAATCCGTCAACGTTCAAGGAGAAAACGCATGACCGCCCATCCACCGGTTCGTCCCGGCGCCGCGAACCTTCGCGCCGCGATCGTCTGCGCCCTGGCGACTCTCTACCTCGCCGCCTGTGCCGCCGCCGCCGTCGGCACCGTGCTGGTCACGTCCGTGGACATCGCCCGCGATCGGCGAACCGTGGGCACCTACGTCGACGACAATGCGGTGGAAGTGAAGATCCGGCGCGCACTGCGCAACGACACGCAGATCGGCGGCGGCACCCGCATCGGCGTAACCAGCATGAACGGCATCGTGCTCTTGACCGGCGAGGTCGCGAGCAACGAACAGGGGCGGCGTGCCACCGGCATCGCCCGCGGCTACACCGAGGCGCGACAGGTGATCAACCAGCTGGTGGTGGCGCCCGTGTCGACCTTCGGCAACCGCACCCACGACAGCTGGCTGACCACCAAGGCGAAGTCGGCGCTGCTCGTCTCGCGCGACGTGAGCGCCGACCGCGTCAAGGTGGTCACCGACCGGGCCACCATCTACCTCATGGGCGTGGTCACCCGCGCCGAGGCCGACGCCGCGGTGGCGGCGACGCGCCAGATTCGCGGGGTAGAGCGCATCGTCAAGGTATTCGAGTATATTTGAAGGGGCCGAACACCCACGCCACCCACCATGTTGCGGTACGAATCCAAGATCCACGAATCGGTGGCCACCCTGGCGCCGCTGGTTGACTCGCTGGCGCGACCGGTCGTTTTCACCAATGGCTGCTTCGATCTGCTGCACCCCGGCCATGTCGACTATCTCGAACACGCCGCGACGCTCGGAGAGACGCTCGTGGTCGGCGTCAACAGCGACCGCTCGATCCGCAACCTCGGCAAGGGTGACGACCGGCCCTACAACAACCAGCTGGACCGCATGCTGGTCGTTGCCGGGCTCGCCGCGGTCGACGTGGTGGTGGGTTTCGACGACGAAACGCCGATCGAGCTGATTCGCTCCATCAGCCCCGATTTCCTGGTCAAGGGCGGCGACTGGCCGGTGGACCAGATCGTCGGCGCCGAGTGGGTCCGTGCCCACGGCGGGGAGGTCCGATCGCTGCCGATACGCTACCAGCGGTCGACCACGGCCCTGGCCGATCGCATCAAGGCGTTTCACAACCTGTTCGCCATGCCATGATGCGCGCCGTGCCGACGGCAGCGGGCGCGCGACTCGTCGTCGCGGCACTCTTGGCGGCGCTCCTGGTCCCCGCGTCCGCTGCGGCGCAGACGACAGGCGCGGACGGCGACACCGGGTCACGCATGAACCCGGCCGAACGCATCTTCCGCTACCTCGACGAGCGGGTCTCGCTGGTGCCCGGGCGAGGCCTCGGCCGCGTCGTCATCGGTACGCCGCTCGAGTCCGTGGTCAGGGCATGGGGGACGCCGGCGCGCAGCGATCGCAGCGGCCTCGTCAATCGCGAGACCACCCTGCTCTACGACGCCGGCATCGATGCGTGGATCGTGGTGCGTGGCGACCGCCACGTGGAAACGCTGGGTATCGAGGGCCGTACCGGGCTCACCACCACCGAGGGCGCGCGCTTCGGTATGCCACGCCACCAGGTGGCGCTGATTTACGGTGAGCCCGTTCAGACCGGGGAAGGGGCCTGGCAGTACCCGGAGCGCGGCGTGTCCTTCACCTTTCGCTCCGGCACGGTCTACCAGATCGAGGTGTTCGCGCCGCGGGCTCGGGAAAAGTGAGGGCGGCGAGGCGGGCCGCGCGGCCGGTGCGTCAGATGACGCGCGTCTCCTTCATGACCATGTAGCCGCTGGACAATTCCGCCATCAGCGGCTCGAGCTCGGTGAGCGCGCGCCGGTATACCTGGCGCTTGAACTCGACGATGCGGTCCACCGGGTCCCAGTAGTCGACCCACCGCCAGCGATCGAACTCGGGACGGGCGACGGCATCGAGGCGCACGTCGGAATCGGCGCCGGTCAGCTCAAACAGGAACCACAGCTGTTTCTGGCCACGGAACTGGCCGCGGCGCGCGGAGAGATGAAAGCGCGGGACATCGTACTTGAGCCAGGACTGCGTCCGCCCGACCAGTCGAACGTGATCGCGGGACAGTCCCACCTCTTCGTACAATTCACGGAATGCGGCCTCCTCGGCGGTCTCGTCCTTCTCGACCCCTCCCTGGGGAAACTGCCAGCCGTCCCGGCTGGTGCGCCGCGCCCACAACACCTGGCCGTGGTTGTTGCAGATCACGATGGCGACATTGGCACGATAACCTTCCGAATCGAGCTTCGCGGAAACGGAGGAGCGTTGCATGACGTTGAAATCAAAGTGTAAAGATCTGGGCGTATTTTTCCACGATCGCGGGCCTTTGGCAAACACCGCCGTGTCGATCGCCGCCATCGCAGCGCGCCCCGACCGGCCTCACGCGCCCGCGTCCTCGCCTGCACGGGCCTCGCGCCACGCCGCATAGCGGCGCGAGAACAGTGCTTCCAGGTCGTCGATCACCGCCGCTGCCGGGCGACCGCCGGTCACGTGCGCGGCCATCAGGTCGGCGGCGCCGTGCAGAAGCTCGTCGGCCTCGATCATGGGGTAGGTAGCCGACAGCCGCCGAATCGCCGCGACCACGGATTCCGACGTCGGCCGCGCGATGTCGAGCGGTTCGGCATCGGCCACCGGCCGTGCATGACGGGGTCGAAGGAAGCGCGCGTACTCGAGCAGCATCCGCCGGCCCGTTTCGTCCATGGCGGCGAACGCCGCAAGCAGTTCGCGTTCGTCGTTCGCGGACACCCTACTTGCGTCGCGGCATGCGCTTCTCGCAGTGTGTATCGACGAAGGCGAGGAACTCCTCCATCGCGCGCAGGCGGAATTTCTGTCGCTGGTAGACGATGGAAAACGGGCGCTTGAGCGGCTTTTTCAGGCTGATCGCCTTGAGCGTGCCGAGCTTCAGTTCCTTGTCGAGGGTGGCGATGGACAGGATCGACACGCCCAGGCCCACGGCCACCGCGTTCTTGATCGACTCGGGACCGCCGAACTCCATGACCGAGTTGACCTGTCCCGGCTCGATACGATTGGCGGCCATGTATTCCTCGATGACCTCGCGCGTGCCCGAGCCTTCCTCGCGGCTGATGAAGGGATACTTGAACACTTCCGAGACGTCGACCTTGTCCTTCTTCGCCAACGGATGATCCGGCGACGCCACCGCCACCAGCTCGTCGTCCCAGCACACGCTGGTCACCAGGTTTCGGTTGCTGACCGGTCCTTCGACGATGCCGACGTCGACCTCGTTGTTCTCCACCATGTGGATGATACCCACCGTGTTGGCAATGTGCAGCCGCACCGCCACCTCGGGATACTTCGCCTGGTACTCGCCGAGCAGCGCCGGCGCGACGTACTCGCCGATGGTCGTGCTGGCGCCCATGACCAGGGGGCCGATCACGTCGCCGGTGAGCTTGCGTACCTCGTTGTCCATCTCGCTATACAGCGAGATGATCTGCTCGGCATAGGTCTTGACCAGCTCGCCGGCGCTGGTGAGGCTGATGCGATTGTGCGTTCGATCGAAGAGCCGCGTGTTGAAGTAGTCCTCGAGCTGACGTATCTGGAACGTCACCGCCGGCTGCGTCATGTGCAACGCCTCGGCCGCCTTGGTGAAGCTGAGCAGGCGCGCGACCGTCGAGAACACCTGCAGCCTTCTGTCCGCCATTGAATTTTCTACCTGTGGTGGGCGCCGCCGGATTTGCCCACCGTGATGAGGGTGCAATCCGGGGTGCGTTCGGATTGGGCGCGATTCGCGCTTATAAGTGGATTTTATGGACGAGGACGGGTGATGAAAAGTGCCAGCCGCCCGTTCGATGGCCGGACAGGGGCGTCAATTGGAGAATCCGCGCAATTTCAGGCCCATATCATTGGGGCTGGTGGCATAGCGAACCGCTACGTCGTCGGTAATGCGCTTTGCCGTGTACAGCTCGAAGATGTGGCGGTCGAAGGCGACGACGCCGTCCACGGCGTTGCTGTTTTTCATCAACTCGGCAATATCGAAGACCTTGGCCGGGTCGAGAATCAGCTCCTGGATTCGGGGCGTTACCAGCATGACCTCGCACGCCAGCACCCGCCCATGGTGATCGCGCGACGGCAGCAGGCGCTGGCCGACGACCGCCTTCAGGTTCTGCGACAACTTGGTGCGAATCGTGTTCTGCGCCGACGACGGGAAGGCGCTGACGATGCGCGTGATGGCATCCGGTGCCGTGGGCGCATGCAGGGTGCCGAGGACCAGGTGACCGGTTTCCGCAGCGCTCATGGCGAATTCCATGGTCTCGATGTTGCGCAGGTCCGACAACATGATGACGTCGGGGTCTTCGCGCAGCGCGGCGGCCATGGCCTCGTCGAAGGACAGTGCGTCGATACCGATCTCGCGCTGGGCGATCAGCGACCGCTTGTCGCGAAACAGGAACTCGATCGGATCCTCGATGGTGATGATGTGCTTGGGATAGCGACGATTGACCTCGTTGACCAGGGCCGCGAGGGTGGTCGACTTGCCGCTGCCGGTGGCGCCCGTGACGAGCACCAGCCCGCTGCGAAGGCGGGCCAGCTTCTGCACGATGTCCGGCAGGCCGAGCTCGTTCATCGAGGGGATCTCGGTCTTGATGATGCGGATCGCCACCGCCAGGGTGCCGCGCTGGTAGTAGACGTTCAGGCGCACGCGGCCGATGGAGGCAAAGCCCACGGACGTGTCGACCTGCTTGTCGCGCTCGAGTTTCTCGCGGTCGCGCGGCCTGAGCACGGTGCCGACGACGCCTTCGAGATCTTCCGCCGACAACGTACCGAATACCTCGACCGGCAACAGGTCGCCGTCGACACGGATCACCGGGTAGCTGCCGATACGCAGGTGAACGTCGGAGCCATCCTTCTCGACCGCGTATCCGACCAGGTTCTCCATGATGGCGAGGTAATCCTCGGACGGCGCCGCCGGGGCCGCGCCCGGCTTGGGTGCCAACGAGTCGTCGGGGGCCGCGTTGCCATCCGGCGCGGGCCTTCTCGTATTGTTCGCCGATCCCGAGAGCGGCTGTGATTTGCCGAACATTCGTTATCCCTCCCTTCCGCCTTGAAGTTCCACCGACCGCCGGTGGTCGACGGGCGGCGCGGTCCGCACCTGCCGCGCATTGTATAAAATTTCCGCCGCGGGCGACCCGCGCGCCGGAATCAGGGCCGAACGGCCTCCTCGTGGGAGAGCACGAACGCCCGGAACGCCTCGGCGGCGAGCGACAGCCGCTTGCCGTTGCGACGCACAACGAACCATTGCCGCTGCAGCGGGAAGCCCGTCACCGGCACGATGGCGACCAGGCCGGCATCGCGCTCCAGCTCGATGGTATGCGCCGAGACCACGGCGAGGCCGATGCCCGCCCGCACCGCCTGCTTGATCGCCTCGTTGCCGGTCAATTCCATGATGCGGCCGGGCCTGACGCCCTGGTGGTCGAAGAATCGCTCCATGGCGGCGCGGGTGCCGGAACCGGACTCGCGAACGACGAAGCCGAGACCGTCCAGGCGCGACGGCGCGAGACGCCGGCGACGCGCCAACGGATTATCGGGCGCGCAGATCATGACCAGCGGATTGCGCATGAAGGGCTCGGCGACGGCATCGATGTCCGGCGGCGGTTCGCCCATCAGCACGATGTCGGGTTCGTTCGACTCGAGCTTGTGCAGGATCTCCCGCCGGTTGCCGACGTCGAGGGTGATCTGCACCTCGGGATAGGCGCGCGTGAAGGCGGCGAGCAGCTTGGTGGCGAAGTAGTTCACCGTCGAGACCACGCCGACGCGGAGCCGGCCGCCCTCGGTGCCGCGCAGGTCATTGAGTTCCTCGCGGGCACTCGACAGGCAGTCGGCGATGCGGCGGCTGTGGTCCAGCAGCACGCGACCCGGTTCCGTCAGGTAGACCTTCTTGCCGACCTGTTCGAGCAGCGGCAACTCCACCGATGACTCCAGCTGCTTGATCTGCATGGAGACGGCGGGCTGTGTCAGGTGAAGCTCCTCGGCCGCCCGGGTGAAACTCAGGTGGCGCGCGACGGCCTCGAAGACCTGGAGCTGGCGCAGGGTGAAATGCATGTTTGCGCGGCGCGGCGCCGCCGTGTGCGATACGTTGCGTGAATATATATGCACTTATGGAGCGAATAAACACAACTAACTTTATCTTATGATTCAGCGTGCCCTATAGTCGTTTCGCCGGTTGTCGGAGACCACACCCGCGCAGGCGGCGCGTGACCGGCGCCTGTTCACGCCCGACCCGGCACCGAGGCAGCGGCGCGCGTTTCCCCACCGGGACGACGCATCGAGGCGTCATCGCGGTTTTGTCGCGACGCGAGGCGGCTGCGTCCGGACCGCGGCGGCGTGGCGTATTGCCGGCACCGGATCGTGCGAACCGGTCCGGATCAACGAGGAGCAGAACGATGTCGACCAAGCACCCGGTGGTGGCGGTAACCGGTTCTTCAGGCGCGGGTACGAGCACCGTCAAGGTGGCGTTCGAACACATCTTCCTGCGCGAGGGCGTAACGCCCTGCGTCATCGAGGGCGACAGTTTCCACCGCTTCGATCGCGCGCAGATGAAGGCGCGCCTCGAGGACGCCCGCGCGCGGGGCGGATACCTCAGTCACTTCGGCGCCGAGGCCAATCACTTCGACCGCATCGAGGACACCTTCCGTCAGTACGGCGAGAGCGGCACCGCGCGGCGACGACGCTACCTGCACGACGAGGACGAGGCGGTGGCCTTCGGACAGGACCCGGGCACGTTTACGCCGTGGGAGGACATTCCGGCCAATACCGACATCCTGTTCTACGAGGGGCTGCACGGCGCGGTGGTCGACGGCCCGGTCAACGCCGCCCGCTACGTGGATCTGAAAATCGGCGTGGTGCCCATCGTCAACCTGGAATGGATACAGAAGATACACCGCGACACCGCCCAGCGCGGCTACTCGGCGGAGGCGGTGACCGAGACGATCCTCGGTCGCATGCCCGACTACATCAAGTACATCGTGCCGCAGTTCTCGCGCACCGACGTCAACTTCCAGCGCGTGCCGACGGTGGACACCTCGAACCCCTTCATCGCGCGTGACATTCCGACGCCCGACGAAAGCTTCGTGGTGATTCGGTTCCGCGATCCGCGCGCCTTCGACATCGACTTTCCCTACCTGCTGGCGATGCTCCACGATGCCTTCCTGTCGCGGCGCAATACCATCGTCGTGCCGGGCGGCAAGATGGGGCTGGCCATGGAGATCATCCTGGCGCCGATCCTCGACGAGATGGTGGAGCGCAGCCGCCGGCTGCGCGAGATCTGAACCCTATCGGACGAGCGCTTCGAAACGCTCGCGCGCGGCGCCGTCGTCGAGCGCCGCACGGGCGCGTCGCGCGGCTTCCCCGGGACCGCATCGGCCGAGATGCGAGAGACAGATCGACGCCCCGTAGACGAGGCTGTCGCGAAACGGGCCGGGTTCGCCATCGAGCGCGGCGATGCCGAGCCGGGCGGCCTCGACGGCCACCGCCGGGGCGTCGATGCTGGCGAACGGCTGCCCCTCGGGTTCGCGGGACGCGGCGTCGTCCGGCAGCGGTGCAATGCGCAGGGACTGCTCGATACCGACGTCCCCGGGCGCCAGTCGTATCTCCCGCTCGCCGACGGCATCGAAGGCGAAGTACTTCGCCGCCTGGCTCAGGGACGGGATCACGCCGCCTTCCACGCCGCGCACCACCATGGCCGTCGCATAGCCCGCCTGGCGGGCCAGGCGCAGGTAGCGTGGCGGGTACGGCTTGTGCACGTAGCCTGTCAGCAGGTGGCTGCGCCGCGCGCGCATCGGTCTCAGCAGTACTTCGAGGGTGGTCACTACGGTGCGCTTGACCATGCGCGTGCGCAGGTCGATCAGCCGGTGCAATGCCGGGCAGAAGCGCGACTGGTCGACGTAGCCCCATCCGGCCTCGTCGTCCTCGAGGCCGCGCGCGACGCGGTCGGGCGGCGCGTGCACATCGACGCCTGCCGCCTCGAGAATCATGGGGTGCGTCACGCCGTATTTCGGCCCCACCGAGCGCGCGCCGGTGATCACCGCCGGTACGCCGAGCGCCGCCAGCAGCGGTGGCAGAAAGCTCGATGCCGGCGTGCCGCGCACGAAGCCGTCGTAGGGATCCGCCACCTCGACGAGATCGTCGACGTCCACGTCCACGCCGGCCACGGTCTCGAGCAGCGCATCGAGCACGCCGGCCTCCTCGTCCTCGCTCTCGCGTTTCATGCGCAGTGCAATGAGGAACAACGCCGCCTGCACCGGGTCCGCATTGCCGTTGAGGACCTGGCGCATGCCGGCGCGCGCTTCGTCGCGATCGAGATCCTTGCTGAGTTCGGGTCCGGTGGCGATCCGCTGGATGAAGGCGCGCATCTCGGCGGCCGCGGCGGTGAACTCGGGCTGGGTCATGGGCTGTGTCGATGTCTTGGGTCGTGGCGTTCCGCCCGGCGACAGGTTGCCGCGGCGGGCGGCTGAGTGTAACGCACCGGCAAGCGGCCCCGGCATACCCCTTGCGGGGCATTCGCCGCGGCAACGGATCGCATGGACCTCGCCTGCCGGCGGGAACGCACTATCCGTCCCGGGGTATGGCCTCGCGCAGCCCGGACGTCGCATACTGGCACACGACGCAAATCGCACAATGATTTCCAGCCTGCCAGAATCATGAACGAATCCGCCGACATCGATCTCGCCAGCGGTATCAGCGCCTTCGAAGCCAAGCATTTTACCCAGGCCGTGAAGCTGCTCACGCCGCTGGCCGAGGCCGGCGAGCCCGAGGCGCTGTACCGCGTGGCCATCATGAACCAGAACGGCCTCGGCGTGACGCGCAACGAACTCAAGGCATTCGGCTGCATGAAGCGCGCCGCGGAGGCCGGCCACGCCCTGGCGCAGCATGGTCTCGGCTTCATGTACATGGACGGCGACTGCGTCGAGGCGAACGGCGAGAAGGCCGTGCACTGGTTCACCTGCGCCGCCGGGCAGGGCCTCGTCGGCTCAACGACGACACTCGCCATGATGTATCGCGAGGGCACACTGGTCGAGCGGGACGAGGCGCTGGCGAAGCAGCTGCTCGCCGAGGCCGGTTTCGAATGACGGGGCGTGCCGCCCGTGGCCCGGCGTGCCGGTCCCGGCGGCCGGGCGGCCGACCGGTTTCCGGCGGCGGGCGTCGGTTCTATACTGTGCCTGCGATCAATCACGGCAGTCACCGCGTTGGATACACCGCATTCCCTGATTCATTGCCGAACCGACCGACAATGGCGCCGCCGCGCGACGGCGTCGCTTCGCGAGCACGGCTACGCCGTGGTCGCGGGCGTGCTCGATGCGGACGCGGTGGCGAAAACGACGCGCGCGCTGGAACGGGTTCAACGGCTCATCCGTGAGTCGTACGGCGAGCAGGCGCTGAACGCCTGCGGCGACGCCTGCGTGGTGCGTCTCCCGATGAAGTTCGACCGGCAGTTCCTGTCGCTGCTCGAAACTCCCCAGATGCTGGATGTCGTCGACGACTACCTGTCGCCGGCCGCCGTGCTCCGCTTCCAGGTGGGCGTGCTGTATCCGCCCAATACGCCGCTCGAAAGCCGGCCGGCCAACGGAAACTTTCATCGGAATTTTCCCCACCTCGAGTCCACCCGGCCCGTCGCCGTGGACGCCGCCCTGCTGCTCTCGGACATGACGAGCCGGGGCGCGCCGCTGTATGTCGTACCCGCGAGCCATCGACCGGGCGTCGAGCCGTCCGTCGAAGCGCTCGCACGGGAGGAGCGGATGCTGGCGGCGCCCGCGGGATCGATGATCGTCGTCGACGGCGCGCTATGGCACCGGGAAGCGGACGTCAGCGACGAACCCAGCGTATTCGTCAGCCACCAGTTCACCCACCCGCTGATCAAGCCGCACTTCGACTATGCGCGCGCCCTCGGCGACGACGTCATGAGTTCGCTTTCCGATCGCTGTCGGCACCTGCTGGGCTGGAACTTTCGGCTGCCGGGCGGACTCGGGGATTTCTACAAGCCCGAGCACGAGCGTCCGTTCCGGTCCAGCCGGCTGCGAGGGTCTGCGGACCGCCGGTGAAGGCTGCCACCCCGGTCCCGGCCCGGAAGCCGCCTGCCGTCACGAGGGAAAGGGACTGAGCGTCATGGGGCGCGCCGTCGACCTCAGCGTCGTTATCCCGGTGTTCGGCTGTGCGCCCTGTCTCGAACCCCTGTACGAGCGGCTTCGCATCGAGCTCGACGCGCTCGGATCGAGCCACGAGATCGTCTTCGTCGACGACGGCACCCGCGACGGCTCCGGCTCGATCCTGTCGCGTTTGGCCAATGCGCACCCGCACGTCCGCGTGCATCGACTCGCCGACAATGCGGGACAACATGCCGCCATCGTCGCCGGGCTGGCTCGCGCCCGGGGCGATCTCGTCGCCGTCATGGATTGCGACCTGCAACATCCGCCCGAGGCACTGTCGCGATTCGTGACCGCGGCGCAAGGCGGCGTTGACCTCGTCCTCGGCGTCCGCGACGCCGACCGTCAACCGAACATCCGCTGGCTGGCGAGTCGCGGCTTCAGGCGCACGCTGGGTTCGTTCCGGCGATTCCCGAACCAACACGCCTACGGAACGTTCAGCGTCCTCTCACGGCGCGCGGTCGAGGCCTACCTGGGGCATCGGGACGCGGGCAAGGGCTACCTCATGGTGCTGGACCGGCTCGAGCTGGCGTTTACACTGGTTGACTATCGACATGGCGAGCGCCACGCCGGGCGCAGTGCCTATACGCTGCCGAGACTGGTCCGCCATGCAATGAACTCGAAGTGGAACACCCGCCGGCTGGCGGCCATCGTCGCCGCCGCACTGGCGCTCCTGGCGTGCGCTGCATCGCTGGGATGGTTGCTGATCGTCGGCGCGGTCGTGGGGCACTGACGACAAAAAAATCATGCGATTGCCCGGAGTCGATTCGATGCGCAAGACGATCATATTCGGTAACGCCCGGTTCGCCGAGATCACGAAGTACTACATCGAGAGTAGCGGCGGCAGCGTCGTCGCGTTCACCGTCGATGGCGACTATGTCAACGATGCGTCGTTCTGCGCACTGCCCGTCGTCGCGTTCGAGGAGGTGACTGGCGCCTACCCGCCATCCGGGCACGACATGGTCATCGCCGCGGGCTACGGCAATCTCAATCAACTGCGCGCCGAGCGCTTCGCGCAGGCGAAGGCACTCGGCTACCGGCTGCCGGGGTTCGTGCATCCGTCGAACACCATTGCCGGCAACGTCATCATCGGCGAGAACAACCTGATCTTCGAGAACAACGTGATCCTGCCCTTCGCCCGGATCGGGAACAATGTCACGATCTGGTGCTCGAACACCATCGGTCATCACGTCGAGATCGGCGACCATACCTGGATCACCATGAGTGCAACCGTGTCCGGCGAAGCCCGTATCGGATCGCACTGCTTCGTCGGCGCCGGGGCGCTGTTCGGTCCGCGGATCGACGTCGGCGAACGCTGCATCATCGGCGCCGGTGCACTGCTCATGCACGATGCCGGGCCCCGGGGCATCTACAAGGCGCCGGCCTCGCCTCGACATCGCGTCACCAGCGACCGCTTCAACGCCGTCTAGCGCGATACGAACGCCCACCCGCAGAATGAGTCGATCAGGTCTATGCGTCGTCGACATGGCAAAACCATCGCCGTCATGCAGTCGAACTACGTGCCCTGGAAGGGCTACTTCGACCTCATCGACTCGGTCGACGAGTTCCTCGTCTACGACAGCTGCCAGTACACCCAGTACGACTGGCGAAATCGCAATCGCATCAAGACACCCGAAGGCGTTCGATGGCTCACGATCCCGGTGCAACGCAAGGGCCACCTGGCGTACCGGATCGACGAGATGCACGTCGCGGACCCGCGCTGGCGGCGGCGGCATTGGAACTCGCTACTGCACAACTACAAGCGCTCCACGCACTTCGACCTGTACCGCACCGCTTTCGAGGACTTCTACAACGGTCCGGACGACGAGACGCGACTGTCCGCGATCAACCGTCGTCTCATCGACATCGTGTGCGCACTCCTGCACATCGATACACCGATCCACGACGCACCGGAACCGCGGAACCGGTCCGACAAGACCGAAACCCTGATCGACATATGCCAACGCGCCGGCGCGACGCGACTGCTGCTCGGTCCCCGCGCCCGCAACTACCTGGATGTGCGCCGCTTTCGCGAAAGCGGCATCGAACTCGACTGGTTCAACTACGCGGGATACACACCGTACCCGCAACGTTTCGGCCCCTTCGTCCATGAAGTCAGCATCATCGACCTGCTGTTCAACACCGGCCCCGACGCGCGCCACCTGTTCAAGTCCCGCAACAGACCCACCTGAATAATTTCGGGGACAGTATACTTATCTCGATGATCGAGATAAGTATACTGTCCCCGAAACTCCTTCCTGGGCTATCGGCACACCTAGCTTGGAACCGGTCCTGATGTAGTACGTGGACAAGACCTGGTAGAAAAATACGGCCAAGAGCAACTCGGTACCTGACAGGACGAAATCGACAAAGGCGGATGACCCAGGATCAATGGACCGCAACAGCCCGCTTGACTCATGAATGCAGACGATTGACACAAGCATGACAAGTCCGATACCTCGCGTTGCTCGCCGATAGTGATCCAGGGTCAGATACTCGTTCAACGCCACGGCGCAAAGAAAGATCGATACTCTCGCGGCGAGACAATAGAACGGCAAGGGCATCGCCAGGGCAACTATCAATATCCATTCGTCCCGACCCGTGGTTGAACAGGGCGACACCATCGTCGCTACACCGTCCACGACAAGTGTCGATATCGGTAAGGCGGCCGTGACCAGCAACAGCGCGACTGCGACAATGGCTGTCAAATACACCATGTGGGCGAACGTGAACATCCAGAAGCGGGCAATCTCCGCACGAGTCGTTCGCCTGTCGAACACTGACCCATATCCGTGAAGTCGGTAGTACTCGACGATGGTGCAATAACCGACGAGAATCACCGCCAAACCACTCCCCACGAACACAACCAGGCCATGAAGATCCAGTTCGTCGGCTCCTTCGTCGCCTCCATGGCCCATCGACCCGACCAGAAAAAACACCAGCCACGAAGACAGCATGACGACCGGATATCGTCGAAGCAATTGCCAGGCAACCACGGGAATGTTCCGAAGGACTTCACCGAACACATCGATCAGAAGACCGGACTGCGATGAGAATCGCAGGCGCCCGGATACCGCACCCGACGCGAGTGCCCTCTCATCACTACCCCGCCGCAAGGTAGGGCACCGCGAACGATATCAACAGGAGCACGAATCCGGCCATTGAAAAGGAAAGTCCTTGAGCCAGATGGCGGCCCGCGGTTTCTTCGTCCACGCCATAGTCGTGCAAGTCGGCTCCATACATGTTCCGCCGACCGAGCCCGGCGAACGGATCCCGATACGCCCTCGATCCTCGCGGGACATGCCGGGTGTTCCACCGCGGCTCCGCAATCAGGAAACTCGAAAACACGTGGAAAGTTCCTGTATAGAAAATAAGATTCTCCAGGTCGCGAGCGGGACTCCCGGTCGGTGTGCCGGTCAAATGCAGAACGAGCAGGACGATACCGAACGACACCGGTACGAATACGACGCCACCGACTAACCATCGAATTCGCACTATTGGTTCCCCCGGGGGTGATTGGTCGCTCCTCGAGCAGGCGTCGAGGAGTTCACAGACCATCGCACCGTCACTCTCGCGCCAGCGACTGTCGCCGCGGCGACGCGCCAGCTGGCGGACACCGGTTTCTCGAGTCCGCCGGCGCGGCCTTGTCAGAACTGCCGGTAGAGGCGGGAGAACGTACCGCCGGCTGACCTCGATTTGGCGGGCGCGCTCGTGTTGACTACCTTGGTCGCGGTCATCGACCCGGTCGCGGTAAACCCAACTCCCCGGCACACGACACCCCGCGAAGAAAACGTTCCCGAGATGGTGTTTCCATCGATGCTTCCGACCAGGGAAACCGTGCCGCTGCAATTGTCGAAGCCGGCATTGTGCGCGGAGTCCGTCACCGCGAACCGACTGGAGTTGAGAGAGGTCACCTGCACGGCGAGTTCACCGTCAAAGTAAATGTCCATTTGGCCGTTGGACCTGACCGCGACGAATACGCGCGAAGTATTTCGCGCGACTCTTCCCTGCGAGGCCAGGGTAAGTCGAGCCGATCCCGTGTAGTTGCCGACGAACTGGCGGGTATTCGCGCCGCCCCCGCTGCTACTACTGCCACCGCCACCGCCGCACGCGGCAAGGGCGAACACGATAATTCCTGCGAAGAACGCGCGAGCAATCTTGTCCATGTCAATTTCCCTATCTACTGTGTAACTTGGGTTTCAAAATGGCCACCCGACAGGTGACCACGTTTACCTATGACCCGGTCTGGACCAACCTGGATCCGACCAGGTTTTCCCGGTATCCCGTGCGGCCACGGCTGCACGAAACCCGATCGAGTCGAGCGTGTTCACGACCGAGGATCGTGACGTCGCGAGACGAATGACCACCGGTTGTTTTACTGGCATCAGGAAGCGCTGCGACCGGACTACCGAGATCCTCGACGCACATCTCGCGGGCACGATGATTCCTTCGTCGCTTCGCTGGTCCTCTCTGAAACGCGTGATCGCCCAGCGGAAGTATCCATTGTCGCGCCCGCACTTTCTTGCGCCGCGTCACTGTGCCGACAATCCGATGAGCGACCCAACCGCCTGCAGCGCCTGCCCATCGAATGCCCGGCGGCTCTGCGCCGTTCGCGTGGCCGTGAACGAGCCGGTGACGGTGAAGGAGACGCCGTTGCAGGAGATGGAGCTGCCGCGGATGGTGCCGGTGATGCGGTTGCCGGAGATCGTGCCCTCGATGCGGAAACTCCCGAGGCACGACACGCCGGGTTCGTTGAACGAGCTCGCCGCGATATTGAGCACGAACCGGTCACCCTGAACCGAGCCATTGCCCGAGAAGTCGGTGCCGGGGTCGGAGACGACAGTGCCGTCGGGGCGAATGATGAACTCGATCGAGCCGACGACACGCTCGGAACCGCCCCCGCCGGCGACGGTGACGTTGGCGGTACCGAGATAGGAGCCGGCGAACGAGCCGACACCGCCACCGCCGCTGCTGCTCGAACCGCCGCTACCGCCGCCGCAGGCGGCGAGGGCGAATACCATGAATCCTGCTAGTAAGGTGCGAATCATTTGCTTCATGTCCCTATGTGATGTGGGGTGGATGGGGGTAAGAGTGTCCGTTTGAGGTTTGGGGTTTGTGGGCGGTTGGCGTCGAAAGTTGATTCTCTTCCGGACTGCCGATTGGGCATCGGCAATCACCAAGGTTTTCGCGCATCCAAAGATCGAATTCAATCGCAATTTATCGCCGCGCTATTCGCATCTACTTTCTTTCGACGATCATTGGCCGCTTTTTCCTCCCACTGACAATCTCTCAATCGGACAGGTTCAGCTATTCTTCGCATGTAAAAAAACTAGAATGGGAACTAAACTGATAAGCATAACAAGTGTGGTCCAGAATCGTCGTGCCCACTTGCGCGCCTGCAGGTTCTTTTGGCTTGATGGAAACAGTGAACTGATGCTGCCGAAAAAGAATCGTTGTTTAGAGTAGTGAACGATTTTGACAAAGCACAGGGCGTAGTACAGCATAAGGACCAATAAAACCGCATGAATGACGAATATGATGTCCATAGTCAAAAACGACCTATTGCGAGTTCCAAGAAAATACCCTTCCGTGTCTGAAGCTGTATGCGCTTGTCGCGCTGCCTGCGCCATCGGCACTTAAACCAAACCCTCGAAGCGACGTATCGACCCCGACCGAACCATCGTCACCATAGGACAACGAGCCGCCGTAGCTTCCATACTGAACATCTATACGGATTTCATACCCTGCTATTGAGCGGGCAGAATCTGCTGTCGACCACCCCACTTGAAGGGCTCTCGCATTTGCAAGGCCTACGCCAGCTCCGTCAAGGTCAACGGTGAGCGTCCCTACAACATCCCACTCTCCAGACCGAACCGTTCCGTCACGATTGACCGTCGGTGCGGTTATGCTAATTCCAAGACTTCCACCTTGCGGAACAATATCGCGACCCGTCACCCATTTAGCGGCCTTGTTGACCCACCCGCTCATACGTGCCCCAAGTTCAAGATGGATCTCATCATTGAGTCCCCGCGACAGCACGCCGTTCTTCAATCCGTTCTTGAAGTCTCCGCCGGCCAGGACGGCGGCTGTACCGCCAACCAGCCCTCCGGCCACGATCCTCGCCGATGACCCCGCCAGCCCGGCGCCACCGATGCGATCGATTCCCGGCGCCGCCGCCTGGGTGAAGCCCGTGGACACGAACGACTTGCTGAAACTCGCGCCCGAGACCTTACCGCTGATCCCGCCCACCAGTCCATGCGCGACGCTCTTCGCCGCGCGGCCGGCGGTCGTCAGGATCGTCGTCTTGTCGCCGAATGCCGTGAAACTCGGCTTGGTCCAGTTGAGTTTGCCCGCCAGGCCGTTGGTGTGGGAGAACGTGTTACCGATTCCCGCCATGGCGGCACCCGTCGCGGCACCGATCAAGGCGCCTTTCAGACTGCCGGTCGTGATGAGTCCGGATAAACCACCGCCCACGGCGCCCGCTACCACCAGTCCCGTGCCGCCGAGTCCGGCGAGTCCCGCTCCGAGCAAGGCTGATCCGGCCGGTGCGAGCGCGGCTACCGCATAAGGCGCCGCGATCACCACGGCAATGGCGGCAATGGTCTTGATGTTGTCCTTGACGAAGTTGACGACCTTCTTTGTGATTTTTTTGACAACCTTGACGACTTTTTTGAATTGCCGTTTACCCCACTTGATAAGTCCACCCAGAAAGTATCCACTCGGATCCACCGCGTTGAGCGGGTTGTTCATCAGGTAGCTGTAGCGGTTGTAGCTCTGGCTGTGGCCGGCGAACTGCACGTGCGGGTCGGCGGAGAGGAAGCGGCCGATGGCGGGGTCGTACACCCGCCCGTTCATGTGGATGAGGGTCACCGCTTCCAGGTGGCGGTGGCCGGTGTAGCCGCGATCGGAGCGGGCGAGGTCGACGGTGGTGCCAAGCGGGTCGTCGGTGACGACGGCCAGGCGACGCTGGCCGAAGGGGTCGTAGTGAAAGCGCTCGATGAGCTGGCCGCGTTCGTTGCTGGTGGCGACGATGGAGTCGAGGTGGTCGCGGTGCAGGTAGTGGGTC
>JAUIDF010000321.1 GCA_030429125.1 Gammaproteobacteria bacterium
CGGAGGCGGCCACGCCGCAGGCGAAGAAACTCTCGGTGATGGTGATGAGATCGACCATGGCGTCGCGCACGTGACCGTGCCGATCGGGATCGAGACCGTTGGCCTCGATCATCATCGCGCCGGCGCCGATCAGCAGGTCGCCGAATCCGGCCCGCGCCCCGATGCAGGAGTGACGATGATGGGTCGCGTAGGTCGTCGTGGCGAACCCGGCTTCATCCACCTCGCCGTCGATGAACACGCGATCGTGGGGCACGAAGACGTCGTCGAAGATCACCACCGCGGTGGCCTGGCCGAACCGGTTGGAGAATTTCGCCGCCGTCTCGCCCGGCCTGCCGGCGGGGCGCGAGACCATGGTGACGCCGGGTGCGTCCACCGGCACGGCGCAGCAGACCGCGAACGCGGCGTCGTCGGCGGTGTGGGTGCGGCACGGCATGACCAGCAGTTCGTGCATGTAGGGTGCGCCGGTGACGATGGCCTTGGTGCCCCGGATCACGATGCCGTCGCGGCGACGCTCGGTGACGTGCACGTAGACGTCCGCGTTCGACTGCGCGCCGGCGCGGCGCGAGCGGTCGCCCTTGGCGTCGGTCATGGCGATGCCAAGAGCCAGGTCCTCGTCCTGCACGCGGTGCAGGTAGTCCAGGAATCGCGGATGGTACTCGGTGCCGCGACGGTCGTCGCACTGCCACGTGGCCTGGTACAGCGCGCCCAATGCATCGTGGCAGAGGTAGCGCTGCGCGCAACCGGCCACCTTGCACAGCAACCGGACGGCTTCCAGCTTGTGCAGCAGGTCGTCGGCGTCGTCGTTGACGTGCAGCATGCGGTTGACCAGCTTGCCGGACGTGCCCTGGCGGGCCGTCATCATGTGCGCGAAGTCGTCGCGGCGGGCGAAGTCGTAGCTCACGCCGACCGCGTTGATGCCCGGCGCCAGGCGTGGCTCGTCGGCGACCGATTCGATACGATCTCCGTCGATGAACACGCGCGGCCGGTGGCGCCGCAGGGATTCGCGGTAGTCTTCGGACGTCATGAACATCGGCTCGCCTCCCGGGTCGTTGCGACCGGAATTTAACACTGTTAAATTAACCTACATCGGCGCGAGTCCCGCGTCAAGCGACATCAAAGGAGAGTACCCTTGCCGCGCCCCGACCGACCGTCCGCCGCCCGCGAACGCAAGCGCGAACTGATTCTCGACGCCGCGCGCGCCGTGTTCGCGGCCGAGGGGCTCGAGGGTGCGAGCCTGCGCGCCATTGCCGCCCGCGCCGGCTACACGCCGGCCGCGCTGTATTTTCATTTTGACTCGAAAGAGGCGATCTACGGCGAACTGCTCGGTGAGTCGCTCGAGGCGCTGGGCGAGGCGCTCGAAAGCGCGGTGCAGGACACGTCGGCCGACATCGCGCTGCGACAGGCATCGATGGCGTTCTTCGATTTCTATGCGACCAGGCCGGGCGATCTAGATCTCGGCTTCTACCTTTTTCGCGGCGGCATGAAACCCGCCGGCGTGGGGGCCGACCGGGACCGGCAGCTCAACGCGGCGCTCGCCAACGCACTGCAACCGATCGCTGAAGCCGCCATCGACATGGGCGCGGGGGAGGCGGATGCGCGGCGCGTGATGGTGGACGTGTTCGCGCACGCCACCGGATTGCTGCTGCTACATCACACCGGCCGTATCCGCATGTTCGGTACCGAGGCGAAGGCGCAGATGACGGGATACGTCGACGAACTGGTGGCGCGAATCGAACGCCTTGGCTGAGTCGTCGCCGCGCTTTGGGCGCAGGCTACGAGCGCAGGTTGTGGTGGCGGGAGATTTCCTCGTAGACGATGTTGGACACCTGGCGAATGACATCGCCCCGCGATCGAATCCACGTCGTGTAGGTTCTCGCCCGCCCGGTTTTCTCGATGACGCCGATGAGGGTGTAGGGGTAGCGTCGGCCATTGCGATCCTTGACCACCAGGATGCCCATGTCGCCGCACAGTCGCGCGGTGCTGCCAGTCTTGTTGAGCAGTTCGGTGCCCACCGGGATGGCGCTGGCCCCGGTGTACAGGCGATTGCCGCCCGGCAACGACATGAGTCGCTTGATCTCGGAGGCGCCGGGCAGCTCCTCGCGCCACAGGGCGTAGAGGAACCGGCTGTAGTCGTGGGCGGAGGCCTTGTTGCGATAGGTGCGCCCGCCGCTCGGGATGTATTCGACGATGTGCACGTCGCGGAACACCGAGCCGTAGTGCCGCGTCAGGATCGACTGCACCGTGGCCGGGCCGCCGACCTGGCGCAGTATCCAGTTGGTCGAGTAGTTGTTGGAGTGCTGGATCATGCGCCGCATGTGCGTGCGGCTCTTCGGTCCGTAGACCAGCTTGCCCTGGTCGACCTGGTGAAAGAAGGCCATGGCGAAGAAGGGCTTCACCATGCTGGCCGCCTGGAACTGCACGTCCTCGTTGATCGTCACCAGTTTTTCGCCGGTGGTGAAGTCGTACACCGACCAGGCGGTGCGCTCGTCGCTGGCGATCACGCCCTTGGCACGCAGTCCCTTGATGTACTTCTCCACGGCGACTTCGACCTGGCTGATGCGCGCCGGCCGGTTGGACTCGGCGTCGGCGGACGCCGGCGCAACGGCCGCGGGTTTCGCCGGCGGGTCTGCGGGTGCGACGCTCGGCAACGAGACGGCGAGGTCGGCAGCGGGCTTGGCCGAGGCGAGCTTGACGGCGCCGCTGCCGACGAAGTTCCAGGCGCGCGACTTCATCGGCGCGGCGCCTTCCAGGCCCCGCGACCTCAGCAGCCGCGTGTGCACGGACGCGACCTTGCGCGCGCCGTCGCTCGAGCCATTACGGTAGTAGATCAGGCCGTAGAGACCGGGTTTCTGCACCACGCGAAGCGCGCGGGCCACCTGCGGACCGAGCACGGCGGCGACACGGTCGCGATACCTTTCGACATCGGGTAGCTGGCGGTGCCACAGGTAGGAGACGTCGTAGCCGGCCGCCACGACCGGCGCGGTCAGCGTTGTCGAAATCAGCGCGAAGGTCGCCACCCACCACCATCGAAGTGTTCTTTTCATGCCTCGCCGTCCCCGTGCTCCCTGCGGTGCACGAACCAACTACTTACGGATTTTCAAAGGGTAAGGAATTAGAGTTGGGAAAGTAGATTAGCCTAAATCCCCCCGGGTGATCAACCCGGTCACGGCAAATCGCCGGGCGCGCCGGCCGGTGTGCACGGTGACCGTTTCCGGGACTCACAACCAGTCCATCTCCATGGGATACGTGGTCAACCGCTCGTGACCGTTGGCCGTGACCAGCACCTGCTCCTCGAGCTTGACCGCCTCGCGTCCGCCGTCGGCGCCGATCAGCGCCTCGACGCACACGACCATGCCTTCGCGCATTTCGCCATCGAAGCCGTTGGCTTCGACGTCCTGCGGATGGTAGATGGAAGGATACTCGTCGCACAACCCGACGCCGTGCATGGCGACGCCGTAGCGACCGCGAACGAACTCGTCGGGCAGGGGGCGCAGTCTGGCCGTGAGTTCGCGAAAACCGATGCCCGGCTCGAGCAGTGCGATGTTGTCCTGTACCTGTGCCCAGGCCTCTGCATACAGCCGGCGTTGTTCGTCGTTCGGCCGGTCGCCGCAGACCCACGAGCGAGACATGTCGCAGCAGTAGCCGTAGGGGCCGACGAGATCCGTGTCGAAACTGACCATGTCGCCGCGCTCGATGACGCGCATGGAACTTTCTCGAAACCACGGGTTCGTGCGCGGTCCAGACGCCAGCAGGCGCGTTTCGATCCATTCGCCGCCGCCGGCGATGTTGGCGCGATGCAGTTCCGCCCACAG
>JAUIDF010000025.1 GCA_030429125.1 Gammaproteobacteria bacterium
CGGCATGCGGGGACCGGTGACGGAGAAGGTGCAATCCGCCTACTTCGACTGCGTCGAGGGACGCTCGGCCCAGCATGCGGACTGGCTCACCTATATCTAGTATCCTGTATACCATGAGCGAGAAGACACCCGACAGTCGAAAGGAAGGCCTGAAGACGCCCAACGCGTCGCTGCGCGTCGACGTCGATCCCGCGGACCTGCCGCTGCACTGCCCGATGGAGGGCATGAGCCTGTGGAACTCCCATCCGAAGGTATACATCCCCATCGAGAAGAACGGCCACGCCCTGTGCCCTTACTGCGGCACCTACTACGTGCTCAAGGGCGAGTGAGGATCGCGGCCACCGGCCGGAACCCGGCAAGGGATTGATCGACGGTCCCCGCATCGTCGTCTTCGGCCCGTCCTGGGTCGGCGACATGGTCATGGCGCAAAGCCTGTTCAAGGCGATCAGGTCGCGACACCCGGATGCCTTCATCGGCGTCATCGCACCGGCCTGGACCGAACCCCTGCTCGAGCGCATGCCGGAGGTGAACCTGTCGCTCGCCGCCGGCTTCGTGCACGGCGCCCTCGACCTCGGCGAGCGGCGACGCCAGGCGCGCGCGTTGCGCGCCCACGGCTTCCACCAGGCCATCGTACTGCCGCGCTCGATCAAGTCGGCGCTGGTGCCGTGGCTGGCACGCATTCCCCGGCGCACCGCCTATCTCGGCGAAATGCGCTACGGCCTGATCAACGACGTGCGGCCGCTCGACAAGCAGGCCCTGCCGCTGACGGTACAGCGTTTCGTCAACCTCGCCGGCGAGCGCGGCGAGGCGCCGGCAACCGACTATCCGATGCCGCGCCTGGCGGTGAACGAGCGCGGAGTCGACGCGGCGCTGGCCAGCGTCGGCCTGGCGCGACCCGACCGGCCGCTGCTGGCGCTGTGCCCGGGCGCGGAGTTCGGTCCCGCCAAGCGGTGGCCGGTGAAGCATTTCGCCTCGCTGGCCCGCGCGGCCGCCGATGCCGGCTGGGCGGTCTGGCTGTTCGGCTCGCACAAGGATGCGGACATCACGGCGGCGATCGCCGGCGCGGCCGAGGGCGCCTGCGTCGACCTCGCCGGCCGCACGCGGCTCGGCCAGGCCATCGACCTCCTGTCCCTGGCCGACGCCGTGGTGAGCAACGACTCGGGACTGATGCACGTGGCCGCGGCCCTCGATCGCCCGCTGGTGGCGCTGTACGGTTCGTCGAGCCCCGGCTTCACGCCACCGCTCGCGACCGACGCCACGGTCATCTCGCTCGGACTCGACTGCAGCCCGTGCTTCGAGCGCGAATGTCCGCTCGGGCACTTCCGCTGCATGGAGGACCTGGCGCCGTCACGGGTATTCGAGGCGGTGGCGCGCCGCATTCGGCCGGAGCGGGCGGCATCGGGCCGGGTTGGCGGCGATTACGGCAACGGTTAAAGTAAGCACATGAAACTCGCCTTCTGCCTTTTCAAGTACTTCCCCTACAGCGGGCTGTCGCGGGACTTCCTGCGCATCCTGCTGGAAGCGCAGTCGCGCGGGCACGACATTCACGTCTTCGTCTCGCAGTGGCAGGGACCGAGGCCGGATGGCATCCCGATTACGGTCATGCCCACCTACCGCTGGATGAACCACGCCCAGAACGCCTCGTTTCATCGCCAGGTGAAGAAGCACCTGCGCGAGCAGCGCTGGGACGCGGTGATCGGCTTCAACAAGATGCCGGACATGGACATCTACTACGGTGCGGATTTCTGCTACATCGGCCGAGCCGTGCCCCGCTACAGTCCGCTGTACCGGCTGACGCCGCGCTTTCATCACTTCTTCACCTTCGAGCGCGCGGTCTTCAGCACCCAGAAGCAGACCATGATCCTGTCGCTCTCCGAGCGGGAGAAAGGCGTCTACCAGCAGTTCTACGGTACGCCGGAGAACCGCTTCCACATCCTGCCGCCGACCCTGGACGAAAAGCGCCGGGTGCCGCCGGAGCCGGCCGTGGTGCGGCGCGATATGCGCGAATACTTCGGCGTGAGCGACGACAAGTTCCTGCTACTGTTCGTCGGCTCGGGATTCAAGACCAAGGGACTCGACCGCGCCATCCGCGCGCTGTCGGCACTGTCCCCCGACCTCAAGGCGCGCGCGGAGCTGGTGGTGGTGGGGCAGGACAACCCGGTCTGCTACCAGCGGCTCGCCCGCAAGCTGAAGGTCGACCGCCAGATCCGCTTCCTCGGCGGGCGTTCCGACATTCCCGAGATTCTCACCGCGGGCGACCTGCTGCTGCACCCGGCCTACAGCGAGAACACCGGCACCATCCTGCTCGAGGCGCTCACCGCCGGACTGCCGGTGCTGACCACCGACGTGTGCGGCTATGCGCCGCATATCAATCGCGCGGACGCCGGTACGGTGCTGCGCTCGCCCTTCGTGCAGGAAGCCCTGAACGAACAGCTCGGCGTGATGCTGACGTCGCCCGATCGCGAGCGCTGGAGTCACAACGGCCGGCGCTACGGCGACGATCCCAAGCTGTACCGAATGCCGCAGACCGCGGTCGACCTGGTCGAGGACTGGTGTCGCCAGCGCCGCCATTACCCGCAGCAGCAGGTGGTGGAAACCGACGAGGGCGTGAGCATCTACATCCGCGACGACCTGCGCGCGGCCCTGAGAACCCGGCACGACTTCGACGATCTCATGTCGCTCGGCGGCGAGGTCTTCCGCGAGGCCCCGGGGCGGCGCACGGTACGCCTGACGCGCGGCGACAAGAACTACTTTCTCAAGACCCACACCGGCGTCGGCTGGCAGGAAATCATGAAGAACCTGCTCTACTTCCGCCTGCCGGTGCTCGGTGCCATGAACGAGTGGCACGGCGTGCATCACCTGCACCGCCTCGGCATCGACACGCTGAACATCGCCGGCTACGGCACCACCAGCGGCAATCCCGCGCGGCGCCGTTCGTTCATCGTCACCGACGAGATCAGCAACAGCATCAGTCTCGAGGACTTCTGCGAGCGATGGAAGCGGTCGCCGCCGAAAACGGCCGAGGAGATCCGTTTCAAGCGCTGGTTGATCGAACGCCTGGCGCAGATGTCGCGCGACATACACAACAGCGGCGCCAATCATCGCGACTATTACCTGTGTCACTTCCTGCTGCAACGTCACGGCGATCCGCAGACGCTGTCACCGGAGAACAGCCGGCTGTTCCTCATCGACCTGCATCGCATGCAGATACGGCGACGCACGCCGGTACGCTGGGCGGTGAAGGACATCTCGGGCCTGCGTTATTCGAGCATGGATCTCGGGCTGTCGCGGCGCGACATCTACCGCTTCATGCGCATCTACCGTTCCAAGCCGCTACGGCAGATTCTCGGCAAGGAGAAGATGTTTTGGCGGCGTGTGGAATCCCGCGCCCGCAACCTCTACGAGGCCGAGAAGCGGCGCGCCGAACTGCGACTGCTGACCCAGCCCGGCGCCCAGCCCGTTCGCGTTCGACCCGTACAGTGAGGGTCGCGGCGCCGCGCATCAGCGCCCACGCGCTGTTCGGCCCCTACTGCCGGCGCGAGCACGTGCTGGCCGACGAGGCCGCGGTGCAGCGCTACGCGGACAACCGGCGATACATCGCCATGCGATCGCGCTACGACTCGCCCGCCATGCGCTCGCTGCTGCTCGACCTCGACAGCGAGATGGCCGCGCCCGGCTTCACCGTGTTCAAGCACGACGGCACCACGACCGTGGGCGTGACCTCGCGCGACGGCCGCCGGCTCGTCATCAAGCGCTTCAACACCAAGAATCCCTGGCATTTCGTCCGTCGCGCCGTGCGCCAGTCCCGGGCCAGGAACTGCTTCGACTTCGCCCGCGAGCTCGTCGCCGCCGACGTGGCCACCGCGCCGCCGGTGGCGTACGTGGAGTCGCGCGCGGGACCGCTGAAGGGGCGATCGTGGCTTGTCACCGAGTTCGTCGACGGACCGGCCTGCCTCGACTACGTCCTCGGACAAGCCACCCAGCGCGAGGCGGCCGAGATTGCCGCGCGCCTCGAGCGGCTGTTCCGGCAGCTTGCCGAACGGCGCATCACCCACGGCGACA
Organism: Gammaproteobacteria bacterium; assembly: GCA_030429125.1. Taxonomy (GTDB): domain Bacteria; phylum Pseudomonadota; class Gammaproteobacteria; order Arenicellales; family CAJQKF01; genus BQJD01. The sequence goes on from JAUIDF010000025.1 coordinate 4,063, forward strand.
TGAAGGCGTCCAACTTCGTGCTGCGCGAGCGGCGCTTTCCCGTGCTCATCGACCTCGACGGCATGCGCCGGCACGACGCCGATGCCGCCTACGAGGCCGCGCGACAACGCGACCGGGAACGATTCATGAAAAACTGGCGCGAACGGCCCGAGCTGGCCGTGTGCTTTTCGCGCGTGAGCTGGTAGGCCATGTCCGACGACCTGTTCGAGTTTACCGCCGTGCGGCGCGTCTACGCTGTCATGGGTTCTCCCGTGGCACACAGCAAGTCGCCGATGATTCACACCCTGTTCTCGCGCCAGACCGGCATCGCGCTCGAGTACACGGCGATTCATGTCGACCCGGGTGGCTTCACCGCCGCGGTCCGGAACTTCCATGCCAACGGCGGCACCGGGCTCAACGTCACGCTGCCGTTCAAGGCCGAGGCCTACAGGCTCGCCGACGGGCATTCAGATCGCGCGATCCGGGCGGGCGCCGCCAACACGCTGCGCCTGGACGACGATGGCAACGTCTTTGCGGACAACACCGACGGTGCCGGCCTCGTCACCGACATCGTCGACAATGCCGGCGTGTCGCTCGAGGGTCGACGCATTCTGTTGCTGGGTGCAGGCGGTGCCGCGCGCGGCGTGCTCGGACCGTTGCTCGACGCCCGTCCGGCGGCCGTGGTGGTCGCCAACCGCACCATCGGCCGCGCTGCCGAGCTGGCGCGGGATTTCTCGACATTCGGCAACGTGTCGTCGAGCGGCTTCGGCGCGCTCGGCAAGGACGCCTTCGACGTCATCATCAACGCCACCTCAGCGAGCCTCGCCGGCGACATGCCGCCGGTACCCGTGCAATGCGCCGACGGCGCGGCGCTTGCCTATGACATGATGTACGCCAGCGAACCCACCGTGTTCATGCAATGGGCCTCGGGCGCAGGCGCCGCTGGCGTGTGCGACGGCATCGGCATGCTGGTCGAACAGGCCGCGGAGTCGTTCCTGCTGTGGCACGGGGTCCGGCCGCGGACCGCCCCCGTGCTCGAGACGCTGCGCAATGGCGCGTCAACGGCTGGCGAATAGGCACTGCTGACCCGCCCCACTGCCGGCGATCTGCCGGATCGCTTCCCGCGTTCGTGCGGCTTGCCCCCGTCGCCCTGGAATCGACGCGGCGCATCGATACGCCGCGTCCGTCAGCAACGAGCGCCCGGCATCCCGACCGCCGACTGGCGCCGCCACCCCTCGACGATGCCGACGAGCGCATCGAGGCCGTCGGTGAGCGCCGCCGGACCGGGCTGCAGGATGATGGCGGACTTTACCTCGTGTACCTGGCCGGACTTCACCGCCTTGACGTTCTCCCAGCCGGGCCGCTCGCCGACCGATTCCGGCCGGAACCGGCGGCCGCACCAGGAGCCGATGATGATGTCGGGATCGCGGCGCACCACGTCCATCGGGTCGGCGACGATGCGATCCTTGCCGAGCGGCTCGGCGGACTTCTCCGGGAAGCACTCGTCGCCGCCGGCAATCTCGATCAGCTCGGCCACCCAGCGAATGCCGGTGATGATCGGGTCGTACCATTCCTCGAAATAGACGAGAGGCCGTTCGCCGGCCGATGCGCCGCGCTCGCGAACGTCGTCGACCCGCCGTTCGAGTTCGCCGAGCAGGGCGCGGGTTCGTTCCACGGCGCCGACCAGGTAGCCCAGGCGAGCGATCATGTCGAATATCTCTTCGACGGTGCGATGGTTGAACACGTGCACCTCGACGCCGCGCGAGATCAGTTCGCGCGCGATGTCGGCCTGCAGGTCGGAGAAGCCCAGCACGAGATCGGGTTCGAGCGCGAGGATGCGATCGATCTTCGCCGAGGTGAAGGCGGACACCCTGGGCTTCTCGCGCCGGGCCTCGGGCGGACGCACGGTGAAACCGGAGATACCGACGATGCGGTCCTGCTCGCCGAGCAGGTACAGCGTCTCCACGGTCTCCTCGGTCATGCATACGATGCGGCGCGGAAATCGGTCGGTCATGATCGTCTCGAGATGGTGGTGCGACGGTTGAGGCCCACGCTCGCCACCACCAACAGGGCGAAGACGAGGTCGCGCAGCCCCCATGCCTCGCCGAGCAGTACCGTGGCGCCTACCAGCGTGACGAAGGGCTGAAGCAATTGCACCTGCGCCACGCGCGCCACCCCGCCGAGCGCGAGGCCGCGGTTCCAGAGAAAGAAGCCGGCCAGCTGGCTGACGAGGGCGAGGTAGGCGAACGCGGTCCACTGTTCCACGCCGATGGCGGCCAGGTCAACCGGCGCGCGCTGCCACGCGGGCACGGCGATGAAGGGCAACGACAGCACCAGCGCCCAGCAAATCACCTGCCATCCACCCATGGACGCCGACAGGCGGCCGCCGACCGCATACCCGACGGCGGCCGAGACCGTGGCGCCGAGCAGCAGCGCGTCGCCCGCGGCAAGCTGCCCGAGATCGGCGCCGCCGGCATAGACGACCACCAGCAGCGCACCGGCCGCCGCCGTGAGCCAGAAGCCGGCCGACGGCCGCTCGTGGTTGAGCACCACGCTGGCCAGCGCGGTGGCCAGCGGCAGCAGGCCCAGCACCACGCCACCGTGAGACGCGGGCACGCTCTGCATGGCCATGGCGGAGAGCACCGGGAAACCCAGTACCACGCCGGCGGCTACCACCGCGAGGGACAGCCATTGGCGCCGGTTCGGCCACGGTGCGCGCGAAAGCGCCAGCAGCACCGCCGCCACCAGCGCCGCCACCACGGCCCGGCCGAGGCCAATGAACACGGGGTCCATGACCGGCACCACGAGGCGCGTCAACGGCAGCGTGAGGCCGAAGGCAACCACGCCACAGGCGCCCCACGCGAGCCCGGCCAGGGCCGCCGACGGCGATGCGCTCAACGCGGCGGCAGCCGCTCGAGCAGCGCCTCGAGTACCGTCGCGCAGTCCTGTTCGATTTTCAGCGTCGCCTCGTCGTCGGCGCGGGTCCGCCCGCGATTGACGATGGCGAGCGGCTTGCCCTGCGCACGCGCGGCACGCGCGAAGCGGTAGCCCGAGTAAACCATCAGCGACGACCCGACCACCAGCAGCGCGCCGGCGGCGGCAACCGCCGCATAGGCCGCCTCGACCCGCTTGGCGGGCACTGCCTCGCCGAAGAACACGACGTCGGGCTTGAGGACGCCGGCGCAGTCGAGGCACGGGGCCACGGCAAGATCGTCGTATCCCGACTCCACCACGGCGTCGCCGTCGGCGACCGTCGCGACGTGCGCGCCCGAAGTGCCCGACATGCGACGGTGATAGGCCGGGTTGAGCGCCACCATGCGCTGCTGGAAGGCGTCGCGCGCTTCGCGCCCGCCACAGCGGGTACACACGACCTCGGCGAGACGTCCGTGCAGGTCGATGACGTTTAGCTGCCCGGCGCGGCGATGCAGATCGTCGACGTTCTGGGCGATCAGCGTGTGCACGTAGCCGTTCCGCTCGAGCGACACGAGGGCGCGATGGGCCGCATTGGGCTCGGCAGCACGAAACCGTGTCCAGCCGACCATGCTGCGCGCCCAGTAGCGGCGTTGCGATCCGGCGCCGGACATGAATTCCGCGAACTGCATGGGCTGGCGCTGTTTCCAGCCGCCGTTCTCGTCGCGGTAGTCGGGAATGCCGGAGGCGGTGCTGCACCCGGCGCCGCACAGCACCGTGACCGGCGCGTGGCGCCGGATCAGCGTGGCGAGGGCGGCGATGCCCGCGGCCTCGGCGCCGGGCACGGCGACGGCCGGCGTGCCGGCGCGGGCCGCGTCAGTGGCTTCGGTCACGCGGGACGTAGACGCCGGATTCCGGCTCCTCGAACCAGTCGTCGAGTTCGGGATGGGTCACCGGCTCGCCGGACATGTCGGCCACCAGGTTCTGCTCCGACACGTAGGCGAGATAGGTACTTTCCTCGTTCTCGGCGAGCAGGTGATAAAAGGGCTGGTCCTTGCGCGGGCGGATATGCTCGGGAATGGATTCGTACCACTCCTCGGTGTTGTCGAACTCGGGGTCGATGTCGTAGATCACGCCGCGAAACGGGAACAGGCGATGCTTGACCACCTGGCCGATTCCGAACTTGGCTATCCTGATTCGATTCATTGCTTGCTTGTTGACCCGACGCCGCCCGCGCGCCACGCAGCAGCATGCAGGTAGTGTAACGACACCGGCGCGCGGTTTGAAAGTGGCGGCCGTTGGCACCAGAATTCAAGTCGGCGGCGCACGCTGCGCCGACGGCAACCCGCAAGAGGAGGTGCTCGCATCGTGAATGACAAGTCCGCACTGCCCGACACCGAGAAGGCATGGAAGTCGCGCCTGGGCGACGAGGCCTTCCGCGTCCTGCGCAAGGAAGGCACCGAACCGCCCTTCTCCAGCGTGCTCAACGACGAGCACCGCGCAGGCGTCTTCGCCTGTGCCGGCTGCGGCGAGCCGCTGTTCGAGTCGAGCGCCAAGTTCGACAGCGGCACCGGCTGGCCGAGCTTTTTCGAGCCCATCGACGGCGCGATACAGACGAAGCGGGATTTCAAGCTGATCCTGCCGCGCACCGAGTACCACTGCGCCCGCTGCGGCGGACACCAGGGACACGTCTTCGACGACGGCCCCGAGCCCACCGGCAAACGCTACTGCAACAACGGCGTGGCATTGCGATTCATGCCCGGCGATGACGACTGAGCCGGTCGCGTCATCCGGTGCCGCGCGCATCGGATCGGCAACCGACATGAACGTGGTGCGCGAGCTGTTCGTCGAGTATCAGCGAGCGCTCGGCGTCGACCTGTGCTTCCAGGGGTTCGAGGAAGAGCTTGCCGCGCTGCCGGGAAAATACTCGCCGCCGCGCGGCGCGCTGTACCTTGCCTGGCATGGCGACGCCGTCGCCGGCTGCGTCGGTGTACGTCCGCTACACGGCGACGCCTGCGAGATGAAGCGACTCTACGTGCGGCCGGCATGGCGCGGACTGGGGCTGGGCGCACGGCTCGCCGACGCCTCGATTGCCGCGGCCCGACAGGCCGGCTATGCGCGCATGTGCCTCGACAGCCTGCCGTCGCTCGAGACCGCCATCGGCATGTACTACCGCATGGGGTTCACCGACACGACGCCGTACTATCACAATCCGCTGCCGGGCGTGGTCTACCTGGAGAAATTGCTGTAGCCGGGACGACGCGGTTTCAGCCACTCGCGGCGTCGGCGGGTTCCGCCCGGACGAAGTGAAGTCGGCGGTGCCGCCCGGATAGCGAGCGCACGTCGTCGCGCACCGCCGCGACGTCGCGACGTGCGAGCAACACGTCGGCGATCCAGCGTCCGATCTCGCGCATGGCCGCGCCGTCCATGCCGCGGCGCGCGCATTCCGGCGTACCCAGCCGCAGGCCGTTCATGTCGCCCGCCACCGGCTCCAGCGGCAGGCCGATGCCGCAGGTAAGCAGGCCGGCCTCGCGCAGGACCCGCGCCATGGCCTGCCCGCCGCCGAATCGATGCGCCTCGACGGCCAGCTGGTGGGCGCGTACCGGGAGGCGGTCTCCAGCAAAGACCGGCAAATCATTATCGATAAGTGATCGACTCAATTCGCTGCATGTTTCTATCATTTTATCGGCGTATTCGCGCCCGTAGGCCAGCCAGTCCAGCAGCGTGACGGCCAGCGCGGCCGTCTTCGCGGCGTCGAAATTCGCGGTCAGGCCCGGGAAGGCGATGGCATCGATGCGGCGGGCAAGGTCGTCGTCGCCGGCAAGCAGCAGTCCCGATGGCGGGCCGCCGAGACTCTTGTAAGTGCTCATGCTCAGCAGGTGGGCGCCCGCCTGAAGCGGATTCGGCCACGCACCCCCGGCGATCAGGCCGGACAGGTGGGCGGCGTCGAACAGCACCCGCGCGCCACACGCGTCGGCAATGCGCCGCACCTCGGCCACCGGGTGATGAACGAGATTGAGACTGCCGCCGATGGTGATCAGGCGCGGCTTCACGCGACGGGCCAGCGCCTCCAGCGCGTCGACATCCACGGTATACCGCTCGCCGTCGATCGGCGCCTCGACGATATCGAGGCCGTACAGGCCGGCGGCGCCGGCGCCGTGGTGGGTGACATGCCCGCCGATGCTCGCCGGCGGGACGATGACGGTATCGCCGGGGGCGCAGCAGGCCATGAAGGCATAGAGGTTTGCCATGGCGCCGGAGGCCACCCGCACCTCGGCGTGGCGGGCGTGAAACACCTCGCACGCCAGCGAGGCGGCGTAGATCTCGATCCTCTCGATCGCCTCGAGTCCCATTTCGTACTTCTCGCCCGGATGACCCAGCGACGGGCGCGAGCCGATGCCGGCGGCGAGCAGGCGCTCCGCCGCCGGGTTCATGACATTGGTGGCGGGATTCAGGTTGATGCATTCCAGCTCGTGAATGCGCCGGTTCGTGGCCACCGCATCGAGGATGGCTCGATGGCGGTGGTCGACATCGAGGACGTCGAACTCGGCCGCGGTGCGGCGAATAAAGTCGTCGGTGGCAATCCAGGGGCGTGGCTCGAGAGGCGGCATGATCGGATACCTTGGGGTTTCGGCGCAGTGTATGACCGCGATTCGCCAAGTTGTTGTATATTTCTGCCGCTTACACTTGGTTTTCGGACAGAATCGTGGACGACACCCCGCATCGGCCCGATCTTCGGGTCGCCCTGTTGCTGGCCCCCGAGTTCTCCGCCCTGCCGCTCGCGGGATTTCTCGACACCCTGAGGCACGCCGCCGACGAGGCGGACCGCAGTCGGCCGATCTACTGTGCCTGGACGATTCTTTCCCATGACACCGCGCCGATCAGGAGCAGCGCGTCGGTGGCGATGGTGCCGCACGCGGTAATGGATCTCGACGACGTCGACTACGACTACGTGCTGGTCCACGCCGGACGCCTCGAGGGACTGCCGCTCACGCCCGTGGCCTACCTGGTTTACCTGCGACGGGCGGCGGCGCTGGGCGTGCCGCTGATCGGTCTCGACAGCGGCAGCTTCCTGCTGGCCGAGGCGGGGCTGCTGGACGGCTATCGCGCCTGCGTCCACTGGCGGCACCGGCGCGACTTCCAGGCGCGATTCCCGCGCTGCCGCGCGGACACCGGGTCGCTGTACGTGACTGACCGTGACCGCATCACCTGCCCCGGTGGCACCGCGGCCATCGATCTCGCCGTGGACCTGATCACCCGCCATTGCGGACGCAGCCGGGCCATGAAGGGCATGGCCGACCTGCTGGTCGACGAGCCGCGCGGCGCCCACCACCAGGTGCGCTCCTATCGCGAGGGGCACGACGTGGACGCCGACCCGCGCCTGCAACGCGCCGTCGCCCAGATGCGGGCGCACCTCGCCGGGCCGGTGTCCATCGCACGCCTGGCGGGTGCCTGCGGCGCCTCCGAGCGCCAGCTCAACCGCCTGTTCCAGCGCCACTACGGGCAGTCGCCGGCGCGATTCTGGCGCCGCATGCGGCTGGATCATGCCGCCTGGCGACTCGTCAACAGTCACCACAGTGTCGAGCGCATTGCCGCCGAGTGTGGCTTCGCCGACGCATCCCACCTGTCGACGACGTTTCGGCGAACCTTCGGATGCACGCCGCGGCAGTATCGTCGGGGACGCGGGTCGGCCGCGGGGTCATGAGTTCGGCGCCGGGACTCGGTGTCGCCGGGCGTGGCGGCCGACGACGGAAAATACCCTCGAGCGCGCCCCCTCGCACAAGTCACTCAGACGATGATCGCGCGTCCTCGCCGGTGTGCGACACGCCGTGCCGGTGCGTCCTGATGGGCGGCGATGCGACGAGCCACGCTGTTGCCGGTCGCTGCCGATTCGCGATCGGCGCGGCGGTTCGTGGAACGCGCGCTAGCGGCCGCCGGCGCAGTCGATGAAGGCGCCGGTCACGTAGGAGGCGTCATCGCCGAGAAGCCAGCAGATGGCGGCGGCGACTTCGTCCGCGGTGCCGCCGCGACCCATGGGCAGGGTCGGCCCGATGCGGGCCACGCGACCGGGTTCGCCGCCGTCGGCGTGCATGTCGGTCTCGATGATGCCGGGACGCACGGCGTTGACGCGCACGCCGTGAGGCGCCTCCTCGACGGCAAGACCGCGGGTAAAGGTATCGATCGCGCCCTTGGTGGCGGCGTAGTCGACGTACTCGTTGGGCGACCCCCAGCGGGCCGCGGCGGACGAGACATTGACGATGGCGCCGCCGGCGCCGCCGAATCGCCGCGACATGCGCTTCACGGCTTCCCGCGCGCAGGCCATGGCGCCGATGACGTTGACCTCGAAGACCCGCCGCATGCGCTCGGTGGAAATGGCGTCGAACGTCGTCTGTTCGAACAGGATGGCGGCATTGTTCACCAGCGCGCCGAGTCGACCGCGCTCGTCGATACGAGCGAAGACGTCGCGTACCGCGGCCTCGTCGGCAATGTCGCCGGGCACCGCGAAGCCGCGCCCGCCGGCCTCGGCGATGGCCTCGAGCACGGCATTGGCGGCGTCGGCGTCGCGGCGGTAGTTCACCGCGACGTCGAACCCCGTCGCCGCCAGCCGAAGCGCGGTCGCGGCGCCGATGCCGCGTCCGCCGCCGGTGACCAGCGCAATGCCGCGCCCGCCGTCGCTCACGACGCGCCCCGCGCCGACAGCTCGTGAACGGCGTCGACCATGACCGCCACGTGGTCGGGGTCGATGTCGGGCAGGACGCCGTGGCCCAGGTTGAACACGTGCCGGCCGCCGTCGCCGATGTCCGCCAGCACCGCGGCCACCTCGCGCCGGATGGCCGCCGGCGGCCCGTACAGGCTCATCGGATCCATGTTGCCCTGCAGGGCGACACCCTCGCCGAGGCGTGCCCGCACCTCGCCCAGCGACGCCGTCCAGTCCAGCCCGATGGCGTCGCAGCCGGTCGCGGCGATGGCCTCGGCCCACTGGCCGCCGCCCTTGGTGAACAGCGTCACCGGCGTCGACGAACCGTTTGGCGCGGACTTCACCGTCTCGACGATGCGGGCCATGTAGGGCAGGGAGAATTCGCGGTAGGCGCGCCAGCCGAGGGCGCCGCCCCAGGTATCGAACACCATCAGCGCGTCGACGCCGGCGGCTACCTGGGCCTTCAGGTACTCGCCCACCGCGTCCGCCACCACGCCCAGCAAGTCGTGGAGCAGAGCGGGCTGTTCGTAGGCCATGGCCTTGACGCGACGAAAATCGCGGCTGGTGCCGCCCTCCACCATGTAGGTGGCAAGCGTCCACGGACTGCCGGCGAAGCCGATCAGGGGTACCGAGTCGTCGAGCGCGCGCACGATGGTGCGCACGGCGTCCATCACGTAGCGCAGCTCGCCCTCGGGGTCGGGCACGCCCAGCGCGGTGACGGCCGCGGCATCGCGCACCGGCCGTGCGAAGCGCGGGCCGACGCCCTCTTCGAGCGACAGGCCGAGCCCCATGGCGTCGGGCACGGTGAGGATGTCGGAGAACAGGATGGCGGCGTCGAGATCGAATCGCCGCAGCGGCTGCAACGTGACTTCGCAGGCCAGCTCGGCATTCTGGCACAGGTCGAGGAAGCTGCCCGCCTCGGCACGCGTGGCACGGTATTCAGGCAGGTAGCGACCGGCCTGGCGCATGATCCATACCGGCGTGCGCTCGACCGGCTCGCCGCGCAGCGCGCGCAGGTAGCCGTCGTTCTTCAATCGCTTCCCGGGCACGACGAATTCAGCCGAGCGCGCCGGCGATCTGCTGCTGGATACGCGCCGCGGCGGCGCCCGGGTCGTCGGCATCGCGCACCGGACGACCGACGACGATGTAGTCGGCGCCGTTGGCGAAGGCGTCCGGCACCGTGACCATGCGCTTCTGGTCGTCCTCGCGGTTGTCCACCGGGCGGATGCCCGGGGTGACGAGCAGCAGGCGGTCGCCGAGCGCCTGGCGAAGCGCGGCGGCCTCGAAGCCGGAAGCAACGACCCCGGCGCAGCCGTGCGCGGCGGCGCGGCGGGCACGCGAAAGAACGAGGTCGTCGACGTCGCAGTCGAAGCCGAGATCGTCGAGGTCGCCCCGGTCGAGACTGGTCAGCACGGTGACGGCCAGGACCGAGACGTCGTCTGCCGCCTCGGCCGCCGCCGCCATCATGGCGTCGTTGCCGTGCACGGTGACGAAACGCACGCCGGCGCCGTTCAGGCGCCTGACGGCGCGCGCCACGGTGGCCGGGATGTCGAACAGCTTTAGGTCTGCGAACACCTGCTTGTCGCGGGCGCGCAACCAATCGATCAGGCCGGCCGCCTCGCCGGTCATGAACAGTTCCAGGCCGACCTTGTAGAAGACGGCATGGTCACCGATGCGCTCGACGAGAGCGCGCGCCTCGGCGGCACCGGGTACGTCGAGGGCGACGATCAGTCGCTCCTTCGGCGCAATGAGGGAAGATTGCATGGAGTCGGCCAGTGTGCGCATTGAAGCCCGGCGTGGATACCGCACGGGAAACCGGCGCGATTATAACGCCCGCATCACCCCAGGCGCGAACCGGCTCGTCTCCCACCGTGGGGCAGCGACCGCCGGGCGGCCGCCGCCGGGTCGGGTATCTACTGGTTGACGCGCACCAGGCGAGGATTCCAGAACACGCGGCCCTTGTCCTCGATCTGGCCGACGATGTCGTCCCCGCTCCAGGACTTCTGCTGATCGAGGTAGCCTTCCTTGACCACGCGCAGGACGAACGCATCGGCCTTGCGCAGCTGCGTCCTGCCCACCTCTCGACGGATGTCCACGGGCGTCAGGCCGAGGTAGATCCACTCGTTGGTGCTGAGGTCGTCACTCACCGGCGTCTGTACCTGGTAGAGCACGTGCGCGCCGAGCGGATCGGACTGCACGGTGAAGGGAACGATCTGGGTGGTGGCGCAGCCGGCAAGCACCGCGGCGGCAGCCAGCACAGCAACGATTCGGGTGACACGGGAGGTGGCGGCGCGGGGCTTACTCATCGGTCTGATCCATCTTGATTTCTACGAACTGGGGTTCATCGAGGGCCGCTTCCTTGCTGCCATGCCTGAGCGTGACCCAGAACGACGAGGTCTTGTCCCTGTAGCCTTCCTTCTGAACGCGGATGTTGACGAACTTTCGCTTCTCGGCGCCCTCACGCCACCAGACCTTGACCGGGGTCACGCCGAGCACGGTGTCGTCCTCGAGATTGACGACTTCGGCGCCATCGGGCTGGGTACGGATCAGCGCGGCGCCGTGATTGGCGCAGCCGGCGAGCACGGTCGTGGCCAGCGCGGCGACGAGTAAGCGGACAAACGATGACGGCATGGATAATCGCGACATGAGGGCCGGAATACCTGGGAAGATCAGAAGGAGAGTTCAACACCTGCGGAGAGGACGTTCAGGTCGGCGACTTCGTACCGCTCCCACTCGGCGCGCAGCGCCACGTGATCGGTGAGCCTGACACGCCCGCCCACGCCGTAGTGTACGTCAGTGCCGCTGTCGCTTTCAACGAATCGCTCGCTGGCGCCGGTGCGGCCGCCGGCACCGTCCGGCACGCTGCCGCTGGCAGTGCCCGTCCCCTTTGCATCCCAGCTCAGCACGCCCAGTCGGGCATACAGGCCGACACGCTCGCCGATGGGCAGCGAGAACAGGCCGGCGAGACTGACGCCGTCAACGTCCACCTTCACCTCCGCCTCGCCGCGAAACGTGCCGCCCGGCGCGGTGACGTCGGTGGACAGGTCGACACCGGTGGTGCCGAACTCGATGCTCGTCAGCTCCACCGCGACGACGCGCGAGAACCGGTAGCCGACGAAGTACTTGTTGGCGTTGTCCGTCGAACGCTGACGGCAATCGGTGGAAAACACCAGCTCGGCGAACGACTCGGTGACGAGAAACGAACTGCCTGCCTCACCGGCCAATGCGTCGGCCACCTCATCGGAGAATTCATCGCACAACGGCGTATCGTTGAAGAACTCGGTTTCGCCGTGCGAGAGCCCGATGTAGAAGCCCCGGTCCTCGTCGAGGGCGTTGGCGGGCGCCGCGGCGAAGGCGGCGACGAGACATACGGGGAAAATTCGTGCCAGGGTGGTGCGGGTCGGCGTCACGGACATGGGCCCTCCTGCCTGTTGGACGGTTAGACGGGCCCACCGGACGGGAACCCTTACCGCCCAATATCCTAAATAAGAAAAATTTCTTTTACAACGAGTTGTGGCAACTAATTAATTTTATTCATCAACAATACCGCAGGGCAGGGAACGCCGCTACGCGCGCTGGGTCCGGAGGGTCTCGTCGAGCCAGGCCGGTTCGTAGTCCGCGCGCACGACGGCGTCGCCGATGGCGTCGAGCAGCACCAGGCGCACGGCGCCGTCCACCACTTTCTTGTCTACCTGCATGAGGGCGCGCAGGCGCTCGGGCGTCAGCGTCGACGGTCCCCGCGTCGGCAGCCCGGCGCGTTCGACCAGCGACCGCACCCGTTCCCGGTCCGGTTCAACGATCATCCCCGCACGCACCGACAGATCGGCGGCCATGCACAGTCCCGCGGCCACCGCCTCGCCGTGCAGCCACTCGCCATGACCGAGGCCGGTCTCGATGGCGTGACCGAAGGTGTGCCCGAGGTTGAGCAGGGCGCGCACGCCGCGTTCGCGTTCGTCCTCGGCCACCACCGACGCCTTGATCTCGCAGCACCGCGCCACGCACGTGGCCACGACCCCGGGGTCCAGCGCGAGCAGGCCGTCGATGTGGTCCTCGAGGTAGGCGAAGAACGCCGCATCGCGAATCAGGGCGGTCTTGATCACTTCCGCCGCCCCCGCCGCGAGCTCGCGCGCGGGCAGCGTGGCCAACAGGCCGGTATCGGCGACGACACATCGCGGCTGGTGGAACAGGCCGATCATGTTCTTGCCCAGGCGCGAGTTCACCGCGGTCTTGCCGCCGACGGAGGAATCCACCTGGGCCAGCAACGTGGTCGGCACCTGGATGAAGCCGACGCCACGCTGGTAACAGCCGGCCACGAAACCGGCGATGTCTCCGACCACGCCGCCACCGAGGGCGACGATGGTGACGCGGCGATCGCACGGTACCGACAACAGCGTCTCGAAAATATGCTCGGCAGTGGACAGGGTCTTGTGCGATTCGCCGTCGGGCAGCACGCACTCGTGCACCTCGAATCCGTCGAGCGCGCCGCGCAGCGCGTCGAGGTAAAGCGGCGCCACCGTCTCGTTGGTGATCACCATCACCTGTCTGCCGTCGATGCGCGACGCCAGCAAGTCGGCGCGTGAAAGCAAGTCGGCACCGATATGAATGGGATACCCGCGCTCGCCGAGCGCGACCTCAAGCGTCTTCATAGTCGTCGATGGTCTCGTTGATGCGTTTGGCGAGCGACTGCGGCGAACGGTCGTCGACACGGATGACGAGGTCCGCGACCTCGCGGTAGAGCGGATCGCGCACCGCCATGATCTCGGTCAGGGTTCGACCGGGGTCGGGCGTCTGCAGCAGCGGCCGGTTGCGATTGTTGCGTGTACGGCGCAGCAGGCGCTTGACCGGGGCCGAGAGATAGATCACCAGTCCCGAGCGCTTGAGCAGCGCCCGGTTTGCCTCGTCCAGGACCACGCCGCCGCCGGTGGCGATGACGCGGCCGCCGCATGCGGCGATCTCCTCGAGCAGTTCCGACTCACGTCGCCGGAAACCGGCCTCGCCCTCGATCTCGAAGATGGTGGTGACGTCGACGCCGGTTCTCTGTTCCAGTTCGACGTCGCAATCGACGAAGTCCAGGGACGCGATCTTCGCCAGCGCCCGGCCCACCGTCGTCTTGCCGACGCCCATGGGTCCGACCAGGATGATGTTTCGATTCTTGATGTGGCTTGCGCACATGACGGACGGTCACCGCGGTACGGTACGGCGCGGCGCGCGGCGAACCGTCGGGTCCGCCGCGCGGTGTATTCAGCGGTTGGCGGTCAACGTCGGGTCGAGGATGCGCGGCGTGAGAAACACCAGCAACTCGGTGCGGTTGTCGAAGTTGTTCCGCTTGCGGAACAGCGCCCCCAGCACCGGAATGTCGCCCAGCAGGGGCACCTTGGTGGTCGACTCGGACTTGGTCTGCTCGTAGATGCCGCCGATCACGACCGTCTCGCCATTGTCCAGCAGCACCTTGGTGCGGACCTGCTTGGTGTTGATGGTCGCGTCATCCGCGGCCGCAAACGAATCCTTGGTGACGAAGACATCGAGAATCAGCCGGTTGTCGGGTGTGATCTGGGGCGTCACCGTCAATCCCAGTACCGCCTTCTTGGTCACCACGCCGCCCTCGCCGAGCACGCTGGTGGTAAAAATGCGCTCCTGGCCCTGCTCGATGCGGGCCTCGTTCTGGTCGGTGGTCAAGAGGCGCGGATTGGCAATGACCTTGCCGGTACCCTCGGCTTCGAGCGCCGATATCTCGAGATCGATGAGATGCGAGAAGCCGGCCCCCGCCTTGGCCAGGGTGAACGCGTAGGAGGCGGCATCGAGACCGCCGGCGCCGTCCGCCGCGAGGTCGACGCTGACGCCGCCACGGTCGCCCACGGTCCCGCCGCTGCGCACGAGATCGTTGTCCTCGATGGACGCCGAACCGATCGCGGTACCGAGGTTGGAGTCGCTCGCGCCGGGAAAACGCGCGTTCTCGGTGACGCGCGTGAAGCCGAGCCGGGCACCGATGTTGCGGCTGAAATCATCGTTGGCCTCGACGATGCGCGTCTCGATCAGGACCTGGCGTACCGGCCGGTCGAGCTGGGCGATGAGCTTGCGCACCTCGCGGATCTTGTCGCGGGTATCCTGAATCAGCAACGAGTTGGTACGCGGATCGACGGTGACATTGCCGCGCGCGGACAGCAGCGAATTGCTCTCGGTCTGGATCTCGTTGATGGAGATACTGCCGAACAGCGACTGCTCGTAGCCGGTATCGACGGCGCGCACCGACTTGAGTATGTCGGCGATCTCCGACGCCTTGGCGTAATTGATCTGGATGAGCTCGGAGACGAGGGGTTCGAGTTCGGACACCTGGTTCTGCGCTTCCAGCGCCTGGCGTTCCTTGGCCGCGATCTCCTCCGCGGGCGCTACCCAGACGACGTTGCCGCGCTGACGCTTGGCCAGCCCCTTGACCTGCATGATGGTATCGAGGGCCTGGTCCCAGGGCACGTCCTGCAGGCGCAGGCTGAGGTCGCCGCTGACACTGTCGCTGGTGACGAAATTCAGGCCGGTGAAGTCGGCGATGACCTGCAGGGCGGCGCGCACCGAGATTCGCTGGAAGTTGAACGACAGCCGCTCGCCGACATAGCCGAACTCGTCCGGCTCGCGCTCGTCGTCTCCTTCGACCATCGGCGATACCTGGACCGTGAGGGTATCGCCCACCTGGTAGGAGGAGTAGGAGTACTCGCCGACCGGGCTCAGGATCATGCGCGAACCGGCGCCGGTGAAGAACGTGTCCACGGTCTGCACGGGAGTGGCGAAATCGGTAACGTCCAGGCGCTTCTCCAGCTCGGCCGGGAGGTCGGTACCGGGGAAGTCGATGATGATCTCGCCGGCCTCCTCGCGCACGTCCACGCCGATCTCGGGGCTGGTCAGCTTGACGGTTATCTGGCCGCCACCCTCCGGCGTGCGGCGGAAGTCGACATCCGATACGCGGTAGTCGAGATCGCGTGACGTGGCCCGCTCGAAGGCCGGCCGTTCACGCGCCGCGCTCGCCACCTGGGCATCGGTGGGCGATTCCATGACGATCACCAGGCCGTTGGACAACTGCCGCTGTTCGAAATCCACCGGGGCGACGAGATTGAGGATGACGCGGGTGCGGTCGTCGGTCTCGGCGGTGATGATGCTCTCCAGGGCGCCGAAGCCGACCCGCTGGATGTTCTCCATGACGCCGTTGGCGGTGCCGAAGAAGTCCAGCACGATACGCGGCGGTTGATTGGTGCGAAACACGCCCGGCTCGGCCGCGGCATTGACGTTGAAATTTACCTGCAGTCGACCGCCGGGCAGCTCGGAGTAGGTGATTCCGTCGAGTCGCGCCTGCTGCTGAGCCTGCTGCTGAGCCTGCTGCTGAGCCTGCTGCTGAGCCTGCTGCTGAGCCTGCTGCTGAGCCTGCTGCTGGGCTTGCTGCTGGGCTTGCTGCTGGGCTTGCTGCTGGGCTTGCTGCTGGGCTTGCTGCTGGGCTTGCTGCTGGGCTTGCTGCTGGCGCAGCTCCTCGGCGGCGGCGCGCTCCATTTCCTCGTCGGACACCGCGGGTGGCGGCGGTACGTCCGACGGCGCCTGGGCCTGTTGAACCGGCAGGTTCACGGCGGGGGTATCGCTTTCGGTCGCTGCCGTGGCGGGCGGCTGCTCTGCGGTGGCGGGCGCCTCGGGCGGCGGCGCCGCTGCCGTGGCCTCGTCCGCCGCCGGTTCATCGGGCGGCAACACCACGCGCGCCCGGGTCCCCGCACCGGCGGCCTGCGCGGCCCCGGTCGCGGCCGTCGTGTCGGCCGCGGGCGGCGTCTCGTTCATTGCCGTCGCATCGGTGCTCCCGGCCTCCTCGTCTTCGCGGTTGGAGGCCTCGATCTCCTGCAGCACGGCCCGTTCGAGGTCGGTCATGCCGGCGTAGGCGCCGGGATCGCGTTCTTCGCCCCCGGACGCCGGCGCCCGGGGTGCCGGCGGCGCGTCGGCCGCTTGCGCCGGCTCATCGGCGGTCGCCGGCGCGGGTGCCGTCGTCGCATCCCGCGCACTCGAGGCGTCGGCCACCGCGGCGCCTGCGCCCTCGCGCACGGCGACGTGCAATCCGTCGGCCACCTCGGACACGCTGAGCGAACCCACCGATTTCAGGAGAATGTCGAAATTGGCGCGGTCGGGCGCATCGGTCTCGTAGGGAAAGACGCCGCGCACGATGCCCGACTCGCCGATATCGCGAATGCTCCGGGCCAGCCCGGCATCGGGAAAGGAAATGCGCAGGCGGTATCCGTTGTCCAGCACTTCCGTGGTGTATTCGAGGTCCGCGGGGGCGTTGATCGCGAAAACGGCCTCCTCGTTCTCGAGCCAGCGCAGGTTCGACAATTCCTGCGCCAGCGCCGCGCCGGCAGCCAACAGGGCGGGCAACGCGAGCAGGGCGGCCAACCGGAAGCGGAGGCGCGGTGGGCGGGGGCGGGATCCGAACCGCTCCGTCCGGGGTCGTGTTCCGTGTGAAAAAATCAACTTACTGTACCAAGGTGAGCGTGGCGCGGCGTTCCTCCCACTGGCCCGAAGGCCCTTTGACCACTTCCCGCAAGACGACTTCCTGCTCGTTGATGCCAATGATCTTACCATTTTGCTGTCCGGCGTAGTTACCGACGGTGACCGTGTGCGTACCCCCGTCCGGCGTGCCGATCAGTGCCCAGTCCTGCCCTTCCCGCGACATCGTACCGTACATCGACAGGGAATCGAGCGGAAACTGTTCCAGCGCCTCGCGACGACGCTCCGGCTCGAAGATCTCGTCGGTATCGCCGGCGCCGGCCACGGGATCGACCTTGCGCAGGTTCAGGGACAGGAAAGGATCGACAAACTCCTCGCCGGCGTAGATATAGCTCTCGTAAGGTTCGAGCTGGGGCACCGGCTCGACCTCGGGTCGCTTGTCCTTGAAGGCGTCGCGGGTGAACTGTCGCAGGTCCTCGAGATCCGCCGACGGCGAACAGCCGGCCACCGCGAGCGACAGCGAGGCGAACAATGCACAGCGCACCGCGTGCCGGGAGAGAAGGGCGGCCGGCACGCTCAGTCCCTCACCGTGCGAACGGGTTGATTGTTTCTGGTCGGCGTGGCCTCGTTCTCGTCGAGGTAGCGATAGGTCTTGATCTCGGCAGTGACCCTGAGGTCGCCATCGGGCTCGCCGTTCATACCGAGATTGCCCACGGTGACGATGCGCGGCAGCGCCGAGAGGTCGCTGACGAACTGGCCGAACTGGTGATACGTGCCGCTGACCCTCAGGTCGATGGGCAGCGTCGCGTAGAAGTCGCCCACGCGCTCGCGCTGCGGCTTGAACAAGGAAAAATCGAGGCCGCGCGCCAGTCCCGCCTGGGTGATGTCGATGAGCAGCTGCGGCACCTCGGTCTTGTCGGGGAGCTGGTTGACGAGGATGCCGAAGGACTCCTCCATCTCGGCAAGCTGCTCACGGTAGACGGGCAGGTTGATCGCCTTGCCCTTGCGGTCGAGAAACACGTTGCGCAGGTTGCCTTCCTCGCGCTCCAGCCGGTCGAGCTCCTCGAGCTGCACGCTGACCAGGAAGTGGTAGCCGGCGTAGAGGATGCCGCCGAAGACCAGCAACACCGCGAAGCTCTTGAACCACTGCGGCCAGGTCGACAGGTCGGCAATGTCGATGTCCTGCAGGTCGGAGAGATTGATGGCCATTGCCGCGCCCCGCTAGCCGGACTGCCGCTCGTCGACCTTGGGCCGGCCGGCGCGCTTGATCTGCAGGGTGAAGGCGCTGACGCGCCCGCTGTCGTCGTTCACCACGTTGATGACTTCGAGCGAAGGGTTGTGGAACCAGCCCGACGTCTCGAGGTTGGTCATGAATGCCGACACCCGCGCGTTGGACTGGGCGCGACCCTGGAGCGTCATCGCGGCATCGCGCCGGCTCAGCGCCGTAAGAAAGACACCTTCGGGGAGAATGCGGACCAGGTCGTCGACGATGCGCACCAGTTCGGTCCGGTTTTGCTGCAGTCCCTGGATGACGTCCATGCGCGCGATAAGCCGGTCGCGGCGCTCGCGCAGCGCGTCGATCTCCTTGATTTCGTCCTCCAGGGCGGCGATCTCGGCACGCAGGAAGGCATTGCGGGCATTCTGCCGGTCCTTGCGCATTTCCATGTACTGGTAGGCGCCGAGTACGATCACCGCGGCCAGCACCCACACGCCCACGGACGCCGCGACCATCTGTTTCGAGCGCCGGTCGCGCATCTCGTCGCGCCACGGCAGCAGGTTGATATCCGTCATCTCGCGGCACCCCGCATGGCAAGCCCGCAGGCAGTGAAGAGAACCGGCGCGTAGCGCTTGAGCCGATCCTTGGACACCGACGACGACAACCGGGTGTTGGCGAACGGGTAGGCGAGCCGGGAATTGATACCGGTTTTCTCGCCGATGCGATCCACGACCC
>JAUIDF010000026.1 GCA_030429125.1 Gammaproteobacteria bacterium
GAGAATTCGAATATACGGGTCTTCCTGAATTCCTGTCGGCACAGGGGCATGAAAGTCTGCCGCGCCGACAGGGGAACCGCGACCGAGTTTACCTGCCCATTCCACGGGTGGACGTACTCGAACTCCGGAAACCTCATCGGCGTTCCTTTCTTCCGTAATGCCTATGGCGAGGAGATGAAAAAGGAGAATTGGGGGCTGAAGGAAATCAGGAACGTACAGAACTACGGTGGCTTCATTTTCGCATCCTGGGACCCCGTCGTACCGACGCTGGACGAGTATCTCGGGGACCTGCGCTGGTACCTGGACATCCTGATCAATCGACCGCTCGGAGGAATCGAGGTCTTGCCGGGGCAGCAGCGCTACAAGTGCGTTGCGAACTGGAAACTCGCTGGTGAGAATTTCGTAGGCGACACGTATCACCTGCGCTCGTCACATGCCTCTGTTTACGCGCTCGAAAACATACGTCAGATCAGTCCGGTCATTCACGCGGCGCCGGATCACATGTATAGCGTGGCATTCGAGAACGGCCATGGGCTGACGGGTATCGAGTACACCGGGGAGCGCTACCGAATGGACCTTCAGATCGCCAGGGAGATGGGCAGCGACGTTGTCGATTACATCGAGGAATCGCATCGTCGTATGGAAGAGACGCTTTCGCAGGCACAGGCCAAAGTCCATTCGTTGTCGTTCGGCCATGTTTTCCCCAATTTTTCTCATAACAGTTTCAGTGCATTCAGGCCAATTGGTCTTTATCTCTGGCATCCGAAGGGACCACGAGGGATCGAGGCATGGCAATGGTGCGGCGTCGACCGCGCCGCACCGGAGGTGGTCAAGGACATGGTTCGTGTTGATTTCACCAGGACTCAGGCGGCGGCCGGCATCGCCGCACAGGATGACACTGAGAACTTCGAGGAAGTAACGGAAGCCACGGTGGGCGTGATCGGCCGAAGTCTGGACTTCAACTACCAGATGGGTATGAAGAAGGACTACCAGAAGAACATGCCTGACTTCCCCGGTGATCTGTCGCCGTACTACTCGGAGTACAACCAGATGGGTTTCTACCGGGCGTGGTCACGCCTGATGGGAGTATGAGCGACATGATAAGCAAACTATCGGATATGGAACTTCACCATCAAATCTCGCAATTCCTCTACAAGGAAGCCGAATTGCTGGACGACGGCTATCTCGACGACTGGCTGGACCTGTTCACGGATGACGTACGGTACTGGATGCCGGCACGCGAGACCTTGAGCATCAGGAGCGAGGGCGTCCGGGCATCCAACGAAATGGCGATCTACGACGACGACAAGGAGTTTCTCGCCGCTCGCGTAGAACGCTTCAAGTCGCCGCAGGCTTATGCCGAGCAACCGCCGTCGCGTACGAGACACTTCGTGAGCAACGTACAGGTAAAACGTATAGGCAATTCGGAAGTCGTCGCGACCTGCAATCTCCTCGTTCACCAGACCCGGCGGGAACGATCCGAAACCTCCTATGTCGGCAGGCGGTTCGACGAACTACGACTGGTCGATACCGAGTGGAGAATATCCAGCAGAAAAATCGTGCTTGATCATACGATGCTGCCACGATCCATATCGGTTTTCTTCTGATCATGTCGCGAGAGACAAGTTCGATGCAGTGGCATTACGTAGCTTTGTTCGATGACCTCGAAGAGGACGACGTCGTGCGTGTGAACGTCGAGAACACTCCGATTGCTCTTTACCGGTTGGCCGACGGCTGTTTCGCGACACACGATATCTGCACCCACGCCTATGCCTGCCTGTCCGACGGATTCGTGGAGAACGACACCGTCGAGTGTCCGCTGCACCAGGGAATATTTCACATCCCGACGGGTAGGCCCGTAAGCGGCCCGGTGACTGAACCGTTAGCCACGTATCCGGTAAGACTGGAAGGAGGCAAGGTGTATGTAGGAATAGGTTAGCCAGGAATACGATTACTCAAGTATGCAGACGACTCTCTATTGAATCAACGAGGAGTAAACTGATGTCGAATATTCACAAGTTGACCAGGCGCGGGTTGCTAGGTGCGCTGGCTCTCTTGGTTGCATCGGGTTCGCCGATCGCCCAGTCGGCCGATCCGGTGAGAGGTGGCGACCTGGTAGTCGCGCTTCAAAGTCCGCCACCCATTCTTACCTCCGCTTTCAATTCGGCAGGTTTCGTCGGGGTGGTATCGGCCAAGATGCTGGAAGGGCTGCTCAGCTATGATTTCGAGCTCAACCCGCGTCCTGCACTTGCCAGGAGTTGGAGCCTGAGCGAAGACGGGATGAGCCTGACATTCGAGCTGCGTCAGAACGTAACCTGGCATGACGGGACGCCATTCAGCTCGAAGGACGTCAAGTTCTCGTTGATGAACGTCTGGAAGGAAATGCATCCCCGCGGCAGGTCGACATTCGCGAACGTCGCGAGTGTCGATACGCCGGACGACCATACGGTGGTGATTCACCTTTCGGAACCGGCGCCGGCGATGCTGAGCGCCTTCAGTTCATACGAGTCCCAGGTGTTGCCGGCACATCTCTACGAAGGAACCGACATCAACACGAACCCTCATAACAATGCACCTGTCGGAACCGGACCGTTCATGTTCGATGAATGGGAGAAGGGCAACTTTATCCGGCTGGTGCGAAATCCGAACTATTGGGACGAAGGTAAGCCGTACCTGGACTCTATCGTTTTTCGATACATTCCGGATGCCGGCGGTCGGGCCGCCGCGCTCGAAACCGGCGAGGTGCACCTGTCGACTTTCAGTCCGGTACCGTTTTCCGACGTGACTCGCCTGGAATCACTCGAGCATCTTGCCATCGAAACCCGTGGGTACGAATACCTTTCGCCCATATTTCTGCTCGACCTGAACAAACGCGGTGAGTACCTCGGTAACAAGAAAGTCAGGCAGGCCCTGTCTCATGCCTTGAACAGGCAGTTCATCGTCGATACGGTCTGGTACGGGTTCGGGAAAATTGCAACCGGTCCCGTTCCGTCAACGCACGTTCGATACTATACCGATGACGTGCCGGTATACGAATACGATCCGAAGAAGGCGGAAGCCTTGCTCGACGAGGCAGGTTATCCTCGCAAGGACGGTAACATGAGATTCAAGATCTCGATGGATTACAGTGTCTTCGGCGAAACGTATCCGAGGCTGGCGGAGTATATAAAGCAGGCGTTCAGGCAGGTCGGAGTCGACCTGGAACTGCGCTCGCAGGATATTGGCAGCATGATTCGTCGTGTCTTCACGGACTATGATTACGACATCATGATGAACTACTGGTACGCCATGCCCGATCCCACGATGGGCGTCACTCGGCTGTACTGGAGTGAGAATATTCGTCAGGGCGTCCCGTTTGCCAACGCCAACGGATACTCGAACGATCGCGTGGATGAGATTATTGTGGAAGTACAGAAGGAGAACGACGAGACCAGGCGCAAGGAACTCTTTGCCGAGTTTCAGAGAATCGCCCAGGATGACGTTCCGGTGCTGGACCTGTTCGAGATGCAGTTCTTTACCATTTACAACAAGAGCGTAAAGGATCACACCATCGGCGGCGACAGCGTGTACGGATCGTTCTCGACCACGTACATCGAGCGCTAGTACCCCATGACAGGATACCGGGCGTCATGGATGTCGCCCGGGTTCAATGGTCGGGTGGTCGGTGGTGCCGCGCCCTACGATGCCAGGCTGGCGACCGTTGACTGTAGGTCTGAAACGAAGGCTTCGACCGGGTTACCCGGCACGATGCCGGATTTCATGACCAGTTCGAAGTGCGAACTGTACACGGCGTCGTCGGGCAGGAGTTGCTGTAGCTCTCCGTCGTTGACCCATTTTTCCGCGTAGTGCGCGGGGAGAAACCCGACATACCCACCCGAGAGTATCAAGTAAGCCTGTGCTTCGACGTTTTCGACCATCGCTGCGGCGTTGGGTACATCGAGAAGGTGAAGGTCGCGCGAATGCAGATAACCCCTTGCGACGATTCTCGAGTTCTTGATGTCGGTCAAGCGAATCGTTCGTTCGCCATAGAGCGGATGCGTTCTGCTGCAGTATAAACGATGCTCCTCGTCGTAAAGAGTCGTGTAGACGAGGCCTTCGATCTTGGTCGGAAACGAGCCGACACCAATGTGAAGCACCCTGTTGTACACCTGCTGCTGGAGCTCGGTCGGAGAGCAGATGCTGATTCGCATTGCGACATTTCCCTTTCGCTTCGTAAACTTCTGCAAGGCGAGTCGTAGTGGCGATCTCACGTCGGTAATGGTGTTATCGATCAGACCGATTCGAATTTCACCACTCAACGATCTCTTAAGGTTATCGACGTTGACGTCGAAACGCTCGAGTTCGTGCAGCAGCCGCTGGGCGTACAGGTAGACCTGGCGACCCCTGTCGGTGAGTCGGAAACCGCTTCTGCCTCGCGTACAAAGTTTGAACCCAAGGCGCGTCTCGAGCGTGCTGATATGACTGCTGATGGTGCTTAGACTGAGGTTCAGTGCCGGCTGTGCGCCGGCAAAACTACCGCTATCGGCCACCACCAGGAAGATCTTCAGCAGTCGGACGTCCGACATCTGTGTGTGCATAGACTGACTACCGCATGCCTGGGAATCGTCGCAGGGAAAAAGCGATTCCTGGGGGTATCGAACGCGAATTGGCGGCCATCCCGACTGAGACCCTGGCATTCTACGGAGTCCATGGTTGCGTCGCAAGAAACAAGGACGCTCGAGCCAGTGGCTCGCTGTACGCCGTCGCAGGCAGGTTTCGCAATCATGAAGGCCGATGTGATCGGTGTCGCAAAGACGACGATCGGATGACGGCAGGGCGGCGGGGGAAAGCGCACGCGGTTCGCCAACGGACGTTTCAAGTCTTCCCGGCGAACGCGATTGCCCGAGTCGAACCGTGCTGGTAGGACGGGTCGCGCGGGGCATGGCGGCCCGTGTCCGGTCCGCTGTTGCCTCGAAGGAATCACCGCGTGTATCCGACGTGCGCCGCTCCTCATTGACCGCGATGGAACCGGGGCCATGGAAACACGGCGCTGTCGCAGACAAGGTGACTCGACGCGGGGACGAGGAATCTTTCGCGCCAGGTTCTCCTCGGTGCATCGCGTCGCCGGTCCCGGCGAATCCGGATTTATAAGGCTACAGGTCGGACGTTCGACGCCTGTCCTGTCGCCGGGCGACGAATACACCACTGCAGGGCCGGCCCCGCGGCGACGAACTCATACTCGTTCGTCGCGACGAAGTCATTCACCGCCCGAAATACGCCATGGTGCCGATGTCGTGGGTCCGGATGCCAATCGTCTCCGAACACCACGCCACGCGGAGACAGTAGCGCGTCGAGCGCATGCAATTCTTCCAGGGTATCCTCGTACCGGTGGCTTGCGTCGAGATAGACCCAGTCGAGTTGGTCCGCGATCCTGTGTCGACAGGCCGGAAACTTGTCCTCCAGGGGGATGCATGACGTCTGCTCGTATCGACTCACCCTGAGAAGCGCTTCGTCCCTCGCAACGGCGGTCGGCAAGGTACCGTGATTCGTGTACGGGCCCCAATCCGGATAAGTCTCGTATGCCATCGACCAGGGATCGACGAGATAGAATACCCGCGGAGTTAGCGTCCGAAGGAGTACTTCGGAAAAGTGTCCGCGAAAGACACCGATCTCCGCCCCCACGCCCTTCAATCGACCGTATCTCAAGATCCACCGCCTTCGGTCCGTTCGAAGCCGTTCCGGCTCCGGGAAGGGATAGTCCTGTTCGATCGCGGCGATCTTCGATTCGAGGGTGCTCTTCGCGTGCATCTGGAGATGGACGACGGCCGCCTGACTGACCCATTGATATTGGGGGATCCCGTTTTATTGGGGAGGGGGTCCGCCAGAGGTGTCGCAGGTCCTTGTATAAGTGGCGCGCCCGGAGGGACTCGAACCCCCGACCACCTGGTTCGAAGCCAGGTACTCTATCCAGCTGAGCTACAGGCGCGTTGTGGTTGCGGATTCTCTCACAGTCGCGCGGTATGCGCGATGCGGATCAACGCCGGTCCAGCACGATCTCGAGAACGAACCGGGTACCGAAGTAGGCGAGGGTCAGGAGGGCGAAGCTGGCAATCGTCCAGGTGGCCGCGGTCCGTCCGCGCCAGCCGAGCAGGCGCCGGCCCAGCAGCAGTGTGCCGAAGGCGAGCCAGGCGAGGATCGACAGCACCACGTGATGGTTGAAGTCCAGCGGTCGACCGAAGATC
This sequence comes from Gammaproteobacteria bacterium, assembly GCA_030429125.1. Lineage (GTDB taxonomy): Bacteria > Pseudomonadota > Gammaproteobacteria > Arenicellales > CAJQKF01 > BQJD01. The sequence goes on from JAUIDF010000026.1 coordinate 6,222, forward strand.
TCGTTCGAGAAGACGGCGCCGGACGCCAGCGCGACGGTGAGCAGGATGAAACCCAGTGCGATGACCTGGAACAGGATCTGCTCCATGGTCTGCAGCGCGGGCAGCGAGTGAAAGAATCGTCCCGCGCGCTTGTTATGCAGGTGCCATTCCTGCAGCAGCAGGACGACCGCCTGGCAGAAGGACAATGCCAGGAAACCGAAGGCGGTGACGGCCGCAAGACTGTGGACGATGGCGCTTGCGCCAAGATGGGCGAGGGGGACGGCCGGCCCGCTCCAGCGCCAGGTCAGCACCACGGCCGCGAAAGCCAGCGGCGTCACGACCAGCCCCAGCGTGGCGAGGGGCTGTCGCCACACCGCCGCCAGGAACAGGACGACCACGACCCACGCTGCCAGCGAAAACGCCGTCCCCAGGCCGACGGTCACGATTCCACCGGTGAACAGCGCGGCGGCGAGGGTGAAGGCGTGGCTTGCCGCGCCGAGCGTCAGCAGCGCGCGGGTGCGGACGCCGGCGCGCCCGGCGGAAACCGCGAGGTCGCCATAGATAAACCACGTCGCCAGGGCATAGCAGGCGGCAGCCAGCAGGCTCCACCAGTGGTTCAGCAAGGTCGGGTCCATTCGCGATGTCCGGAAAGATTGAAGTCCGGCGGCAGTGTAAGAGGCGCGAGTGGAAAATTAAAGTCGCCATCGTGTCGCCGGCGCTGCCATGGTTTCCGGCTTCGATTTTCGCGATAATCGCGGACCTCGCTATTTCGCGCCGGGTCCTTTCGGACGCGGCGCGCCTGCATCGCATCCACGGAGACCGCCATGTTCAGCAATCTGGGTGACCGGCTCAGGAAGACGTTCAAGAACCTGAGCGGCAGGGGCCGGCTCAGCGAAGACAATATTCGAGACGCGCTGCGCGAGGTGCGCGTGGCGCTGCTCGAGGCGGACGTGTCGCTGCCCGTGGTCAAGGCGTTTCTGGAAAGGGTGCGGGAACGGGCCGTGGGACGCGAGGTGATCGACAGCCTGCAGCCCGGCCAGGCAGTGATCAAGGTCGTTCACGACGAGATGGTGTCCCTCATGGGGGCGCACAACGACTCGCTGAACCTCGCCGCGCGTGCGCCCGTGGTAATCCTGCTCGCCGGTCTGCAGGGTGCCGGCAAGACCACCACGGTCGGGAAACTGGCGCGCTACCTTGCCGAGCGAGAACGAAAATCCGTCACCGTGGTCAGCGCCGACGTGTACCGTCCGGCGGCCATCGATCAGCTCCAACGGGTTGCCGAATCGGTCGGCGCGCAGTTTCATCCGTCGACGAGCGACGAGGATCCCGTCCAGATCGCCCGCGGCGCGGTCGAGGCGGCGCGTCGCGCCGGCCGGGACGTGCTCATCGTCGACACGGCCGGCCGCCTGCACGTGGACGAGGCGCTGATGGACGAGGTCCGACGCATCCACCAGGCCGTGGAACCCGTGGAAACCCTGTTCGTGGTCGACTCGATGACCGGCCAGGACGCCGTGAACAGCGCGCGGGCCTTCGACGAGGCGTTACCCCTGACCGGCGTCATCCTCACCAAGACCGACGGCGACGCGCGTGGCGGCGCCGCCCTGTCGCTGCGCGAAGTGACGGGCAAACCGATCAAGTTCCTCGGTATCGGCGAGGCGATGGATGCGCTGGAGCCTTTTCATCCCGACCGCGTCGCGTCGCGCATCCTCGGCATGGGCGACGTGCTCAGCCTGGTCGAGGACATCGAGCGCAAGGTCGACCGCGAGAAGGCCGAGAAACTGGCCACCAAGGTGCGCAAGGGAAGGGGTTTCGACCTTGCCGACTTTCGCGATCAGCTGGCGCAGATGGAGCAGATGGGCGGACTTGCGGGCATGGTCGACAAGCTCCCCGGCATGGGCAACCTGCCCGGCAACGTCATCGACCAGGTTGGCAATCGGCAAACCCGTCGAATCGTGGCGATCATCGACTCCATGACGCCCCAGGAGCGCGCGCACCCCGGCATCATCCGGGGATCGCGAAAAAAGCGCATCGCGCTCGGTTCCGGCACCCAGGTCCAGGATGTCAACCGGCTGCTCAAGCAGTTCGGGCAGATGCAGAAAATGATGAAGAAAATGGGCAATAAAAAGAACATGATGCGCATGATGGGACAACTTCGCAAGGGCGGCATGCCGGGCATGGGCCTGTAATGGGCAACGGGGGTACGCCGGGCCGCGAAGATCGCGATTTTCGTGGGAATTCGCGTTTTTACTGTGATAGAATCCGCCGGTTTTTCGACCTGGCATCAATTTCGAGGTAAATCCAGTCTATGGTAACCATCCGGTTGGCCCGCGGTGGGTCCAAGAAGCGCCCGTTTTATACCATCGTCGTCGCCGATCATCGGCGCGCCCCGCGAGGCCGCTTCATAGAGCGCATCGGCTTTTACAACCCGGTGGCCAGCGGCGCGGCCGAGAGCCTGCGCATCGATCTCGAGCGCGTGGATCACTGGGTCAATCACGGCGCCAAGCCGTCCGAGACCGTGGCGAAGCTGATCGAGACCTCGCGCGCCGGCGCCGCGGCGAACGCCTGATTCCGTCCGGTGGCGTCGCGCCCCCGGAACGACGTCGTCGCTCGCGAGGCCGGCGAGTGGGTCGAGTTGGGACGAATCGGCGCCGCCTTTGGCGTGAGGGGGTGGGTGAAGGTGATCTCCCACACCCGGCCACGCGAAGGGATTTTCGAGTACTCGAGATGGTATCTCGATAATGGAAGCGAGCGACGGCCGCACGATCTGGACGCGGGGAAGGCGCAGGGCAGTGGCCTGATCGCCCGCCTTGCCGGCATCGCGGACCGCAATGCGGCCGAGACATTGAACGGATGGTCTGTCTGGGTGCCGCGCGAGGAGCTCGCGTCGAACGACCCGGATGAATATTACTGGCGGGATCTCGTCGGTCTCACGGTGATCAACACCGCCGGTGAGCACCTGGGCCAGGTGCGCGAACTGATGGAAACGGGCGCGAACGACGTGCTGGTGGTCGAGGGAGACCGTGAGCGGCTGTTGCCGTTCGTCGGCGCGGTGGTGCGCGAGGTCGATCTCGAGACGGGGCGGATGGTCGTCGACTGGGACGGTGACTTCTGATGCGCCGCGTCGCCGTGGTCACCCTGTTTCCTGAACTGATCGACGCGTTGGCCGCTTGCGGCATGACGCGGCGTGCGGTGGAATGCGGCGCGCTCGACATCTCGCGGGTCAATCCGCGGGATTTCGCGGACAACGCCTACCGTCGGGTGGACGATCGACCCTACGGCGGTGGGCCGGGCATGGTCATGATGGCCGAGCCGCTGGACCAGGCGATCGATCGCGCGCTGGACGGCGTCGACGGCGGACGGGTGACTTACCTGTCGCCCCAGGGTCGGCGGCTCGACCAGGCGCTGGTTAGAGAAATCGCGACCGGCCCGGACCGCGTCCTGCTGTGCGGACGCTACGAGGGAGTCGACGAGCGGGTCATCGAGCGGCGCGTCGACGAGGAGATTTCCATCGGCGACTACGTGCTCGCCGGCGGGGAGCTCGCGGCCATGGTCGTGATCGAGGCAGTGGTGCGGTTGCTGCCCGGTGTGCTTGGCAACGCCGATTCGGCCGACCAGGACTCGTTCAGCGACGGGTTGCTGGACTGCCGGCACTATACGCGGCCGGAGACGTGGCAGGGCATGACCGTGCCGTCGGTCCTGCTGGGCGGCAACCACGACGCCATACACCGTTGGCGGCAGGCCGATGCGCTGGCGCGGACACGGGCCAGGCGGCCGGATTTGTTGAACGACGCATCGCGCGAGGCGCCGGCGCGTCGGAGACTGGAACGAACCGACGAATAGAGGACTCAATTGGAGCAGATACGATGAGCAACATCATCCAGCAACTCGAACAGGAACAGTTGAAGAAGGACATTCCGGATTTCGCGCCCGGTGATACCGTTCGCGTCCAGGTCCGTGTGAAGGAGGGCAATCGGGAGCGCCTCCAGGCCTTCGAGGGCGTCGTCATCGCGCGCAAGAACCGGGGGCTGAATTCCTCGTTCACGGTGCGAAAGATCTCCTACGGCGAAGGCGTGGAGCGCGTGTTCCAGACCCACAGCCCGATGGTTGCCGGCATCGAGGTACGACGCCGCGGCGATGTACGCCGGGCGAAGCTGTACTACCTGCGCGAACTGACCGGCAAGGCCGCCCGGATCAAGGAAAAGGTCTGAGCGTCCGCTGGCCGCGCATCGCGACGGCCGCCCGTCGATCTGCTTGCGCGATGACTGCCAGCCGGCCTGATCGACGCCCGCATCCGACGCGGGCGGTCCGGCGCATCGTTGTCGCGACCGTCCTCGCAGGTGTGCTCGCGGCTGCGCCGTCGTCGGCGCAGCCGCAGGACACCGCATCCGACGATACAACTGACGCTTCGTCGCATCGGGCGACGGGCGTTGCCCCCGTTCCTGCCCCCCATCTCGATCTCAACCTCGGACTCGAGCCGCGCGTGGCTGACCCGCGACCCGGTGCCGCCTCGCGTCGACCCGCGCGGGAGGACTTTCTTCGCGATGGCCTCAAGCGCGTCGACTGGCTGCAGCGCGCCGGCGCGCTCGGTCTGGCCGAGCGGGTCCTGATCGAACAGCGACCGGCACCGGACGAGACGGCGCAGTGGATCGAATGGGAGCGGCGACTGTGGAAGATCTACCAGGAGCAGCGGCAGTGGCAACGCCTGGCCGAGCGCGTGACGCTGTTACCGGATGTCCTGCCGCCTGAATTCCTGCTCGAGGCGCGCGGTATCGGCGTCGAGGCGCTCATGCAGCAGCGCCGCTATCCCGAGGCGCGCTCGCGCCTGCGCAAGTTGCTGCTGGCGGACGGGGCCACTGCCGCGCTCCGTGCCGACTGGCGACGCAAGGTGTTCACCACCTACCTGTGGGCCGACGATCTCGTCGACGCGGATATCGCCATGCTGCGATACCAGAACGAATACTACCCGGACGATCACGCCTGGAACCTGTTGCGGGCCCGGGTCCTGATCCGTTCCGGCGATCCCGCCGCCGCGGTGAGCCAGATTGCCTCGGTCACGACCCCGGAAGGATCGCTGGTGGGGCTGTACGGCCGCCTGTACAACGGTTCATTGACGCCCAACGAGGTCATCGACCGGGCGCTGAAGATCGACGCCAGGTCTCTCGACGATGCGTTGAAACGCGAGCGGCACGTCCTCGTCGCCGAGGCCGCGCGGCGATCCGGCACCTGGCCGGACCGCGTCCGCGCCCTGGAACAGGCGCTGGCCGTGACCCCGACGACCGTGCACAGGCCGCTCGAGGAAGTGGGCAGCCAGGACCTCGTCGAAGCCTACGTCACGCTCGCGCAGCGACTGGCGAACGCGGGCAACCTGCTGGTCGGCGACTTCGAGGGCTGGCTTCGGTACGCCGAGAACAACCTCGCGGAATCTCCCGTCGGCGCGCGCGCCATGTACGCCTATGTCGGTCGCTCGGCGGGGCTGCCAGAGCTGGCCAACGACGCCTTTTCGCGCCTCGCCGCGTCGCTGCGGCAGAGCAGTCTCGAGGCGGTGATATTCGAACTGTTCGGAGAAGACCGGCCGCTGGGCGGCTACGAGATGTTGCGCGGTCCGGTCGGCTACCTGTTGTCGGAGGAAGCGCTGGAGGCGGGTGACATCCGCCGCGCCGCCGCCCTGAGCGCCTCGATCGTCCAGCCGCCGAGCGGCGTGAGCTACTTCGACTGGCGTCTGCGCCAGGCGCGAATGTCGATCTACGCGGGTAACATCGACGAAGGCGTCGAGACACTGCGCTCGCTGACCGGCGCACTCGACGCCATGAACGAAGACGAGACCGATCGCACCCTGCAGGTGATCTTCGACCTGCAGGCACTCGACCGGCACGACGAGGCGTTGCCGTTGCTCGAGCGCGTGCTGGTCCTGAACCAGGCATCGAACCGTCAGCGGGAGATCCTGTTCTGGATCGCCGAATCCCTGGAGGGCAGCGGCGCGCCGGAACAGGCGGCGCTGTACTTCCTGCGCTCCTCGACCATGTCCGGCGGAAACGCGATGTGGGAGCAGAGCGCCCAGTACCGCGCCGCCGGCGCGCTGCAGGACGCGGGCCTGATCGACGATGCGCGTGCGATTTACCGCCAACTGCTGAACGTGACCCGCGACCCGGGCCGCCGCGAACAACTCACGCGCAAGCTCCAGGACCTGTGGCTGCTCGAGAACCGGGACGGCGACACGCCTGACGCCTGAGCACGATGCGCGACGAATCGCTGATCGATGCGTTCCTGGATGCGGCCTGGCTCGAGTCCGGCCTGAGCAGAAACACGCTGAGCGCGTACGGATCCGATCTGCGTCACTTCGCCGCCTGGCTCGGGGCGCGTGATACCGGCCTCGCCGACGCGGACCGTTCGATGGTGATGGCGTACCTCTCGCACCGCATGGAAATCGGCAGCAGTGCGCGCAGCACGGCGCGTGCGACGACCACGTTGCGACGCTTCTACCAGTACCTGCTGCGGGAATCCCGGATCGACGCCGATCCCATGGTGGAGCTGAAGGCGCCACGCATCGGCCGCACGTTGCCGGGCGTGTTGTCGGAGGCCCAGGTGGAGTCCCTGCTGAACGCGCCGGATACCGGCACCGATCGGGGTTTGCGCGATCGCGCCATGCTGGAAATGCTCTATGCCAGCGGCCTGCGCGTGTCCGAACTGGTGACGCTCGCCGCCTCCCGGCTCGACCGCGCCACCGGCCTGGTAAGAATCACCGGGAAGGGAGGACGGGAACGCCTCGTTCCGCTCGGCGAAGACTGTCTTCAGTGGCTGTCGCGCTACCTGGCCGATGCCAGGCCCTCGCTGTTGAACGGGCGGATCAGCGAATCCGTGTTCGTGACCGCGCGCGGATCGGCGATGACACGCCAGGCCTTCTGGCACCTCGTCAAGCGCTACGCCAAGGTTGCCGGGATCGAGTCAAGGCTTTCGCCGCACACGCTGCGACACGCCTTCGCGACCCACCTGATCAATCATGGCGCCGACCTGCGCAGCGTGCAGATGCTGCTCGGCCATGCCGACCTGTCGACGACACAGATCTACACCCACGTCGCCTCGGCACGACTGCAATCATTGCACCGGGCGCATCACCCCCGGGGATAGGTTCGAGACGGTCGACCTGCGACCGCGCAAAAGGCCCGCGTTGCGCTCGCGCGTGGCGCCGCCGCTTCCCGCCCGGTGTGCGCCGGTGCGCGATCAGCTCAGGGCGATCGACAACTGGCGCCGGTACCTCTTGACCAGCGGATCGGCACTGCCCAGTGCTTCGAACATCTTGATCAGCTGGGTGCGGCCGGTGTCTTCCCCGTATTCACGATCGCGTCGCACGATCTCGAGCAGCTGCTGCATGGCTTCCTCGATGTCGCCGCGGGCATAGAGCACCGCGCTCAGCTGGTCGCGCGCCTTGAGATCGTCGGGGTTCGCCTCGATGGCGGCTCGAAGCGCTTCCTCGCCGGGGGCGTCGGTTGCGCGCTCGGCCAGCGCGAAACGGGCCAGGATGCTCTTGATCTCGGGGGTTTCGCGCTTGTCGTCGTCAAGGCCGTCGACCAGGGCGCGCGCGGCGTCGGTGTCGCCATCGTCCAGCGCCAGCTTTGCCAGCCGGGACACGATTCGAACGTCTCCCGGTAACTGTGCGGCCGCCTGCTCCAGCGCGTTCTTCGCATCGTCCACGCGACCTTCCGCGACCAGCTGGTCGATCTGTTCGACGAACGCCTCCACTTCGTCGCGCACGTGATGGTCCAGGAACTGGCGAACCGCCTGCTCGGGCAGGGCGCCGGTGAACTCGTCCACTGGCTGCCCGTCCTTGAACAGCTTGACCGTCGGCAGGCTGCGAATGCCGAAGTGCATGGCGATGCCCTGCTGCTCGTCGGTGTTTACCTTCGCCAGGTGGAACTTGCCGCCGTACTCGTCGGCCAGCTTGGCCAGGATCGGCATCAGGTTCTTGCACGGCGCACACCAGTCCGCCCAGAAATCGACCAGGACCGGGACCTCTTTGGACTTCTCGATGACGACCTGGACGAAGTTTTCCTGGGTGGCGACGGAGACGTGGGGGGACTGGGACATTCTTCAAGGCCTGCCTGTAGGATGAGTCGGCGCTTATATGCGGTTCGCGCCGCCGGCGATCAAGCGGCGATGGCGGATGACGCCGGCGTGGCGCGCCTCGTTTACGCAGGGGCAGGCGTTGGTACCGAGGGTCGGACTCGAACCGACACGGTGTTGCCACCACCAGATTTTGAGTCTGGCGCGTCTACCAGTTTCGCCACCCCGGCACGGGCCGTGGAATTTATCGGCTCGACCCCCAAACGTCAATGCGGCGAACCCGGGCCGCTGCCCGTTCAGTGCCATTCCATGCCCTTGATTTGCGGGGGGCAGGCGGCTTCCACGCCACGGGCGATTCGGGTACTCTCGCGCCGCCATGAACCTCGACGAATTCGACTTCGACCTGCCGCCTCACCTCGTCGCGCAGCACCCGCCCGCCGAACGCAGCGGTGGACGATTGCTTCACCTGGCGTCCGCCGGCCCGGTCAACCTGGCGATCCGTGACTTCCCCGGGCTGTTGAATCCGCATGACCTGGTCGTTTTCAATGACACTCGCGTGGTGCCGGCGCGTTGTGTCGGCCGCAAGCAACCCGGCGGCGGCCGCATCGAGATACTGCTGGAGCGATGCCTGGAGCACGGACTCGCGCTGGTGCAAATCGGCACCAGCAAGGCGGTCCGCGACGGACAGGTTTTCGAGATCGGCGACGTCGCCGGCGTCGTCGAGGGTCGCGAGGCAGGGTTCTTCCGCGTGCGCTTCGAGTCAGCCGATGCCCTCGACGTTTTCACGCGCCATGGCCACGTGCCGCTGCCACCGTATATCCGCCGCGACGATGCCGACGTCGACCGCGACCGCTACCAGACCGTCTACGCCCGGCATCCGGGCGCAGTCGCCGCCCCGACTGCCGGGCTGCACTTCGACCCCACGCTGCTGGACGCTATCGACGCCACCGGCGCGCGGCGCGAAACGCTCACACTGCACGTCGGCGCGGGCACCTTCCAGCCGGTGCGCGAGAGCCGCGTCGAGGATCACGTCATGCACGCGGAGCGCTACGTGATCGGCGATGCCCTGGCGGCGGCGGTACGGGCGACGCGACAGCGTGGCGGGCGGGTAGTGGCGGTCGGCACCACGGTGACGCGCGCCCTGGAATCGGCCGGCGAACCCGACGGGACGCTCTGCACGGGCGCCGCAGAAACCCGCCTGTTCATCTATCCCGGCTACCGGTTTCGCGTCGTCGATGCCCTGCTGACCAACTTCCACCTGCCGCGATCGACCCTGTTGATGATGGTGAGCGCCTTCGCCGGCCGCGAGCGCGTGCTCGCCGCCTACCGTCACGCCGTCGAGCACGCCTACCGGTTTTTCAGCTACGGCGACGCCATGTTCACCGAGCGCGCGCCATGAGCACGATGCAGTTCGAACTGCTCGCCACCGACGGGCCGGCGCGACGCGGCCGGCTGACCTTCGCGCGCGGCGTCGTCGACACGCCCGCCTTCATGCCGGTGGGCACCGCCGGTACGGTGAAGTCGGTGACGCCGGAGGAGGTGGCGGGGCAGGGTGCGCAGATCCTGCTCGGCAACACGTTTCACCTGATGCTGCGGCCGGGCATGGAGGTCGTTCGTGCCCATGGCTCGTTGCACCGATTCATGAACTGGCCGCGACCGATCCTCACCGATTCAGGCGGGTTCCAGGTCTGGAGCCTCGCCGAGCTTCGCCGCATCACCGAACAGGGGGTCAGCTTCAGGTCGCCGCTCGATGGCGCGACGCTGTTTCTCGGCCCCGAGGAGTCGATGCAGATCCAGCATACCCTGGGCGCCGACGTGGTGATGGTGTTCGACGAGTGCACCGCCTACCCGGCCAGTCGCGACGACGCGGCCCGTTCCATGACGCTCAGCGCCCGCTGGGCGGCGCGCTGCCGGACGGCCCACGAGGGACATCATGGCGCCTTGTTCGGAATCGTCCAGGGCGGCATGTACGAGGACCTGCGCCGGGAATCGCTGCAAAGGCTGGTCGACATCGGCTTCGATGGCTACGCCATCGGCGGCCTGTCCGTGGGTGAGCCCAAGGCCGACATGATGCGGGTGCTCGACGACCTCTGCGGCCACATGCCGGCCGCTTCGCCGCGCTACCTGATGGGCGTCGGCACGCCCGCCGACCTGGTGGAAGGGGTGGCGCGCGGCGTGGACATGTTCGATTGCGTGCTGCCGACCCGCAACGCCCGCAACGGCTGGCTGTATACCGCCGACGGCGTGGTCAAGATTCGTAACGCCATCCATCGTCTCGACACCGGGCCGCTGCAGACCGATTGCCAGTGCTATACCTGCCGGCATTACAGCCGGTCCTACCTGTGCCACCTCTATCGCAGCCAGGAAATGCTCGCGGCGCGGCTGTGCACGCTCCACAACCTGCACTACTACCAGCAGTTGATGGCGACGATCCGCGATGCCGTGGCTACCGGTACGTTCGCCGATTTTCGACGTGAATTCTATGCAAGGTGGGGCTTGAAACCCGATCCTATGGCATAATCCGGCGTTTTCCGTCCACCGGGCGCCCAGGCGCGTGAGCGCGCGTTAAACCACAACGACCTAACGGTAAATACAATCCATGGAATTCTTCATCAGCGACGCCCTCGCACAGGCGGGCGGCTCACCTCAGGGCGGCGGTTTGCTCAGTCTGCTGCCGCTCGTCGTGATCTTTGTCGTGTTTTACTTCCTGCTCATCCGGCCACAGCAAAAGCGCGCCAAGCAGCACCGGGAAATGGTGGCGGCGCTCAAGAAGGGCGACGAGGTCGTCACCGGCGGCGGCATCCTCGGAAAGATCACGGACACGGACGACAACTTCGTCACCGTGGAGATCGCCAATGGCGTCTCCGTCAAGGTGCAACGGCACTCGGTGGCGCAGATGATGCCCAAGGGAACGACCAAGGCCTCCTGAGTTTCGCTTCATGCTCAACCAATACCCCTGGTGGAAGTACCTGATCATCGCGCTGGTGGTGATCCCCGGTATCTTCTACGCCGTACCCAACCTGTTTGGAGACGACCCGGGCCTGCAAATCCGCGGTACCCGGGGCAATGACGTCGACACCGCGCTCATGGCGCGGGTCACGGACACGCTGGCCGCGGCCGGCATCGCGCCCAAGGCGGCCGAGCTGGACGCGGAGAACCTGAAGATCCGCTTCGGGTCCGGTGAGGACCAGCTCCGCGCCCGCGACCTGCTGATCGGCGAGTTGCAGGGGAACTACACCGCGGCGCTCACGCTGCTGCCGTCGACACCGTCATGGATGAAGGCGCTCAACGCCCAGCCCATGTATCTCGGTCTCGACCTGCGCGGCGGCGTGCACTTCCTCATGGAGGTGGACATGCAGGCGGCGGTCACCCGTGCCGAGGAGCGCTACGAGGCAGACATCAAGTCGGTGCTGCGCGAGGAGGGCGAGGTTCGATATCGATCGGTGCGCCGCCGGGCCGATGGCGTCATCGAGATCCGCATGCGAGACGCGGGCGACGTTGCCCGCGCCGAGGACGTGCTCGAGCGCGAGATGGGCGGCGTGAGCATTGCGTCCGGCGAGGACGACAGCACGCTGCTCGCCACCCTGCGCGAGAGCGAAATCGCCAATCTCAAGGACTTCGCCCTGCAGCAGAACATGACCGCGCTGCGCAACCGAATCGACGAGTTGGGCGTGGCCGAGCCGGTGGTGCAGAAGCAGGGCGATTCGCGCATCGTGATCCAGCTGCCCGGCGTGCAGGACACCGCCAAGGCCAAGGATATCCTCGGTCGTACGGCGACCCTCGAAATGATGATGGTCGACGAGGAGCACAGCGTCGAAAGTGCGCTGTCGGACGGCGCGCCGCCGGGATCGCGCCTGTACCGCATGCGTGACGGCCGTCCGATCCTGCTTCAACGCCGGGTGATCTACTCGGGCGAGAACATCGTCGACGCCGCCGCGAGCATCGACACGCAGTCGGGCGGACCGGTGGTCAGCATCACCCTGGACGCCGTCGGTGCCCGCATCAACCAGCGCATCACCGGCAACAATATCGGCAAGCGCATGGCGGTGGTCTACATCGAGCAGACATCGACACCGAAGCTCGATGCATCCGGCAACCCGGTGTTCGACGACCAGGGCAACCTGGTGCGGGAACGTCGTCGTATCGAAGAGGTCATCACGGCGCCGGTGATCCGCGACCAACTCGGACAACGATTCCAGATCGAGGGGCTGGACAGCGTCGACGAGGCACGGGACCTGGCGCTGCTCCTGCGCGCCGGTGCGCTCGCGGCACCGGTGGAGATCGTCGAGGAGCGCACCGTCGGTCCGAGCCTCGGCCAGGCCAATATCGACCAGGGTTTCATGTCGGTCATGATCGGCTTCGCGCTGGTACTGGTGTTCATGGTGGTCTACTACCGCACCTTCGGGCTCTTCGCCAATGCCGCGCTGGCCATGAACCTGGTGCTGCTGGTCGCGGTCCTGTCCCTGTTCCAAGCCACACTGACATTGCCCGGCGTCGCCGGCATCGTCCTCACTGTGGGTATGGCGGTGGATGCCAACGTACTCATTTTCGAGCGTATCCGCGAGGAGATACGCAACGGCAATTCTCCGCAGGCGAGCATATACGCAGGCTACCAGCGCGCGCTGTCGACCATCGTCGATGCCAACCTGACGACCCTGATCGCCGCGGTGGTGCTGTTCAACTTCGGCACCGGCCCGATCAAGGGCTTCGCCATCACGCTCAGCATCGGCATCCTGACCTCCATGTTCACGTCGATCATGCTGACCCGCTCGCTGGTGAATTTTTTCTATGGCAGCAAGAAACTGCAGGAACTGCCGGTCTGAGGGATTACCATGGATTTTCTGAAGAACCCGACCCACTTCGATTTTCTCGGCATGCGCCGGAAGGCGTTTATCGCCTCGGGGATATTGCTCGCGGTGGCGGTCGTCGCACTCATCCTCCGGGGTCTCGCATTCGGCATCGATTTCACCGGCGGTACGCTGGTCGAGCTTCGCTATGCCGACAGCGTGCAGGTCGAGGAGATTCGCGACACGCTGGTGCAGGACGGTCTCGACGACGCCACCGTGCAGTACTTCGGTACCTCGCGCGACATCATGGTGCGCATGCCAGTCGACACCGAGGCCTCCTCGGCGCAACTCAGCAACCGGATCACGGAGACGTTGCGCGCCGCGATTCCGGAGACCCTCGCCGATGGCGTGTCCGGCGACGTGCAACAGTGCATCTCGGCGGACGATGCCACGCCGCGCGACTGCCAGGTGCAGATGCTGCGCGTGGAGTTTGTCGGCCCGCAGGTCGGCGAGGAGCTGACCGAGCGGGGCGGGCAGGCCATCCTGTGGGCGCTGGCAGGCATTCTCGTGTATGTCACGCTGCGCTTCCAGTGGCGGTTCGCGGTTGCCTCGGTCATCGCGCTGGTGCACGACGTATTGTTTACGGTGGGCTTTTTTGCGCTGTTCCAACTCGAATTCTCGCTACCCGTGCTGGCGGCGTTCCTGGCCGTGATCGGTTACTCGCTCAACGACACCATCGTCGTCTTCGACCGTATCCGCGAGAACTTTCGCAAGATGCGAAAGGGCAATCGCGTGACGATCATGAACGAGGCCATCAATCAGACGCTGAGTCGTACCATCCTGACGTCGAGCACCACGCTGGTCGTGGTGCTGGCCCTGCTGCTGGTGGGCGGCGAGGTGATCCGTGGCTTTGCCACGGCCCTGTTCGTCGGCATTCTCGTCGGCACCTACTCTTCGATCTTCGTTGCGAGTCCGGCCGTGTTGCTGCTCGGCATCACCCGCGAGGACATGATTCCGGACAAGAAGGAAGGCGCCGAGGCCGAAGCCACGACCTGAACGGGGAGGGCGGGCGCCGCGCGCCCCGATGATTCAACACGGTGAGGGCTAACCATGCGGTGCCCGTTCTGCAGTTCGGACGATACCCGGGTCATCGACTCGCGGCTCGGCGACGACGGCGCCAGTGTGCGCCGCCGCCGGGAATGTCAGCGCTGCGAGGAACGCTTTACCACCTTCGAGCGTCCCGAGATCGCCATGCCGTGGGTGATCAAGAACGACGGCAGCCGCGAACCGTTCGATGAAGGCAAGCTGCGACGCGGCATGTTGCGCGCCCTGGAGAAACGACCCATTACCGCCGACGTCGTGGAGAAGGCGGTCAGTCGTATTCTCAGGAAATGCGCGGACGGGGGCGACCGCGAAATTTCCTCGAAACTGCTTGGCGAATGGATCATGCTCGAACTGCGGGAAATCGACGACGTCGCCTACGTGCGTTTCGCCTCGGTTTATCGCCGTTTCCAGGACCTCGATGCGTTCAGCGAGGAACTCGACCGGCTTCGCAGCGGGCAGGGCGCCGACGCGGGCACCCAGTTGAGCTTCCTCGAGTCGGGCCGCCGTCGGCGCCGCAAGCAGTAACATGACGACTGGCGAACAGTCGCTGATGGAGCGGGCCGTTGCCCTGGCGCGGAACAGCCTGTTCCTGAGCGATCCGAACCCTCGCGTCGGCTGTGTCATTGCCCGCGACGGCAACGTGCTGGCCGAGGGCTGGACGCAGCCCGCGGGCCAGGCGCACGCCGAGATTCATGCCCTGTCACAGGCCGGCGAAGCGGCGCGCGGCGCCGATGTCTACGTGACACTGGAGCCCTGCAGCCATACCGGGCGCACCGGGCCGTGCACGGAGGCCCTGGTCGCGGCCGGCGTGAAACGCGTGTTCGCGGCGACCGGCGATCCCAATCCGCTGGTCGCCGGCCAGGGCTTCGAGCGCCTGCGCGGGGCCGGCATCGAGGTACACGTGGGCTTGTGCGAGGCCGCGGCACGAGCCGTCAATCGGGGATTTCTTCGCCGCGTCGCCGGGGGCCGTCCCTGGGTCCGGCTCAAGCTCGGCGCCACCCTCGACGGGCGCACCGCGGCTGCCGACGGCGCGAGCCGCTGGATCACCGGCGAGGGCGCGCGCGCGGACGTGCAGCGGTGGCGTGCACGCAGCAGCGCCGTGGTAACCGGCATCGGTACCGTGCTGGCCGACGACCCGTCGATGAACGTTCGCCTCGACGGTGCCGCGGTGCAGCCGCTGCGCGTCATTCTCGACAGCCACGGTCGCATCGCCGCCGGCGCCCGCATACTCAGCGTGCCGGGACGGACGCTGGTGGTGACCACGGGCGCTGCGCCCGCCGGCGCCGGCGAATGCGTGGCACTGGCCTCCGAGGACGGTCGGGTCGGCATCGAACCGTTGTTGACACTACTGGCAGGGCGCGATTGCAATGAGATCCTGGTCGAGGCAGGGCCGACATTGAGCGGCGCCTTCGCTGCCAGTGGCCTGGTGGACGAGTACGTCATCTACCTGGCGCCGTCCATACTCGGCGACGCTGGTCGCGGCATGTTCCGTCTCGGACGGCATCTCGCGCTGGCCGAATCGTTGAAGCTCGAGTTCACCGACGTGACGATGATCGATCGGGACATCCGAATCCTTGCCCGGCCGGTACAGGGCTAACCGTGTTCACGGGCATCATTCGCGCGGTTGGCCGCGTCGAACGGATCGAGCGTCACGCGGGCGATCTCACGCTCGCGATTCGCGGCGCGGGCATGGGCGCGGGCATGGGCGCGGGCATGGGCGCGGGATCGGCGGGCGACAGTATCGCCGTGAACGGCGTCTGTCTCACCCTGCTCGAGGGCGGTTCGGATTTCGTCTTCGACGTGTCCGCGGAAACCCTGTCGAGGACACTCATCGAAGGCTATGCGCCGGGCGACGCCGTCAACCTGGAGCCGGCCCTGACGCTGGCGACACCGCTTGGCGGGCACCTGGTCACCGGGCACGTGGACGGTATCGCCGAGGTCGTCTCGACCACGCCGGCAGCACGTTCGACCTGCTTTCGATTCGCTGCGGCCCGACCTTTCGCCCGTTTTATCGCCGAGAAGGGCTCGATCGCGCTCGACGGTATCAGTCTCACGGTCAACTGCGTGTACGATAGCGCGGATTCGGTCGAGTTCGAGGTCAACGTCGTGCCCCATACGTTCGCGCATACGAACCTGTCGTCGGTCAGCGCGGGCAGCCGGGTGCACCTGGAGATCGATCCCGTCGCGCGCTACCTCGAGCGTCTCATCGCCAACGGGCCAGCGGCCCAACAGACAACCTGACGTCATGAAAGCACAGCCTGCCATTCAACCCCTGGTCAGTCCCATCGAAGAGATCATGGAGGACTATCGACAAGGGCGCATGGTCATCCTGGTGGACGACGAGGACCGCGAGAACGAGGGCGACCTCGTCATCGCGGCCGAGGCCGTCACTGCCGAGCATATCAACTTCATGGCATCTCACGGCCGCGGCCTGGTCTGCCTGACCCTGACCGAGGAACGCTGCCGCCAACTCGACCTGCCGCTCATGGTCAAGGACAACAACGCGCGCTATTCGACCAACTTCACGGTATCCATCGAGGCTGCGCACGGCGTCACCACCGGCATATCCGCGGCCGATCGTGCCGTCACCATCGCTGCCGCGGTCAAGGCCGACGCCACCCCGGCCGACGTCGTGATGCCGGGACACATCTTTCCGATCGTGGCCCAGCCCGGCGGGGTGCTGAACCGCGCCGGGCACACGGAGGCGAGCGTCGATCTCGCCCGCATCTGCGGGTTCGAGCCGGCCAGCGTGATCTGCGAGATTCTCAACGCCGACGGCAGC
>JAUIDF010000027.1 GCA_030429125.1 Gammaproteobacteria bacterium
CCGACGGACCGAAAGGCCCGCGCTACGTTATGCAACCCGGCGTCATCAAGCTCGCCCAGTCGACCGGCGCGCCGATCGTCTTCGTCCATCTCGACTGCCCCTCCGCATGGCGGGTGAAAACATGGGACAAACTCGTCATCCCGAAGCCCTTCAGCCACGTCCGGGTCATCGTCGACGGAGCGCTTGTCGTCCCGCGGGATCTTGACGAAGCTGCGTTCGAAGCCGAGCGCGTCCGCGGTCATCTGCCGGTCGATGGCGAAGGACGTTCCGGCAAGCGCGGCCGAGCCCAGCGGCGAGACGTTGAGCCGGGCGCGGCAGTCGGCGAAGCGGGAGGCGTCGCGGTCGAGCATCTCGAACCACGCCAGCAGGTGGTGCCCGCAGGTCACCGGTTGCGCGCTCTGCATGTGCGTCAGCCCCGGCATGACGGTGTCGGCCTCGCGCTCGGCAATATCCACCAGCACCGCCTGCAGGGCGCGAAGTCGCGCCAGGGTCGTATCGACGGCATCGCGCATGAAAAGGCGCATGTCGGTGGCCACCTGGTCGTTTCGTGAACGCGCGGTGTGCAGCTTGCGGCCGGCATCGCCGATCATCTCCGTCAGGCGCGCCTCGATGTTCATGTGGACGTCCTCGAGGTCCTGGCGCCACGTGAATCGTCCGGCACGAATCTCCGATTCGATGGCATCGAGCCCGTCGATGATTTGCGAGCACTCGGCCGAGTCCAGCACGCCGGCGGCCTGGAGCATGCGCGCATGCGCCTTGGAGCCGGCGATGTCCTGCGCGAAGAGCGCGCGGTCGAAATGCTCGGAAGCGGAGAATCGCTCCATGATCCGATGGGTCGGCTCGTCGAATCGGCCGCCCCAGGGCTTCTTGTCCGCGGGGGATTGAGTCATGTTTTCAGGCGTCGTGGGTCGGGTGGCCCGGCCGGGTCGGGCAGGTAAATTTCGATCAAATCGACAACCGCTCGTCCGACAAAATCCACCGATAATCGTAAACCGGTTGCCGGCCCGGCGGGGCCGCTTGTAGCATCGGTTCCAATGATTTTGGGCGGTCACGCCGCCGAAAGTCAGCCAGCTCGGTTATTCCTTCCTCAAAGCACCCCCACCGAATCCGAGCTGATTAAATAGCCCCCCTTCACCTCGAAGGGGGTTTTTTTTGCCCCTTTCCGGAGTGCCTCGCCGCGCCCTACTCGAGGGCGGAAACGTACAGCGCGATATCCCGGATCTGCTCGCGCGACAGCTTGAAGGCGATCGGGTTCATGATGTCGTGCTCACGCTCGCCGGACTTGAAGGCGAGGAGCTGATTCTCGAGATAGGCCGCCTGCTGGCCCGACAGTCGCGGGTAGTGCGGCGGAATGCCGTGCCCGCCCGGACCATGACAACCCATGCACGCGGCGACGGAAAACGGGCGGTAGCCGCCGCGATAAATACGCTCGCCGCGACGCGCGGCCTCGACCTGCTCTTCACCGATGAAGCGCTGCGGCGCTTCCTGCGCGGCATAGTAGGCGTCGATGTCGGCGATGTCCTCCTCGGACAACGGCACCGCCATGGGACTCATGACCGGGTTCTGCCGCTTGCCGCTCTTGAAGGCGTGAAGTTGCTTGCCGACATACCCCGGCACCTGGCCGGCGAGAGACGGGTATTCCGGATTGGTACTGACCCCGCCCTGGCCATGGCAGGCCACGCACGTGGCGACCTTGCCGGCGCCTGCTTCGGCGTCGCCCGCTGCCTGCGCGGGGGCGGTGAGGGCCAGCGCGGCGACCAGTCCGGGAATCACGCCCAAACGAATGCGCATCATGGGTTACTCCTTCAAAAATGGTATAAATCAGCTCCGGTTAAGGCGCGCAATTCACGCCTGTCACCGCCGGAAATTCAGGCAAAACCGTATAGCCCATTTCCCGACAGGCGTCAAATCCGCCCCCTGTTTCCAATGACTGAACCCACATCCCGGGCCTCGATCGACCTCGCCAGCGCACGCTTCGTCACCAGCGCCCACCTGCCCCGGCAATGGCCGGCCCCGGATGGCGCGGAGGTGGCGTTCGCCGGGCGCTCCAACGTCGGCAAGTCGAGCGCTCTGAATGCCATCGTACGGCGCAAGGGCCTGGCCAAGACCAGCAAGACGCCGGGCCGAACCCAGCAGATCGTTTTCTTCGAGCTTGAATCCGGTCATCGCCTCGTCGATCTGCCCGGGTACGGCTTTGCCCGCGTGCCCGAGGCCATGCGCCGGCACTGGGAACAGACCATCAGCGCCTACCTGTCCGGGCGCGAGCCGCTTCGCGCATTGATCCTGCCGGTGGATTCACGTCGCCTGCTCACCCCCCTGGATCAGCAGATGCTCGACTGGTGCGCGGCCGCGCAACTGCCGGTGCATATCCTGTTGACGAAGGCCGACAAGCTCAGCCGCAACCAGTGTGGCCAGGCGCTGCTATCGGTGAGAAACGCCATCGCGATGCGCGCAGAGACCACGGTGCAATTGTTCTCGGCTCACGACCGGCGCGGCGTCGACGAGGCACGCGAGGTGGTGCGATCGTACCTGGCGTCGGAATAAAAAAACCCCGGCACGTATCAGGCAGGACGTATGCCGGGGTGTTGAATCGTCGATCCCGAATGGACTCGGGACCACCCGCTCAGGGAGGAGGAGCGGGACGGGCGCGCTCCATGATGCCCGGTACCCCCTGTGACCGCGACCACGCCATTTGGTTCGCGACATTACGACGATTTAAGGTCTCGCACGGTCCCGGGATGTCTTGCCGGGAACAGCGTCAACACGCTGAAATCAAGGCGCTTCGCGGCCCCGGCCGGTCCGGGACCGGCTAGCGCCCGGGGTCGTCGCGGGCGAGGGCCTGCCGGTCGATCTTGCCGGTACCGGTCTTCGGCAGCGCGTCGACGTAGACGATGTCGCGCGGGTACTTGTAGGGAAGCAGCGCCGCCTTGACGTAGTCGACCAGCCGGCGCGACGTCGCGTCGCCGCCGGCGGCACCCGCGGCCAGGCTGATCCAGGCTTTCAGCGTCATGCGGCCGTCCGGCAGCCTGACGCCCAGCACCGCGCATTCACGCACGTCGGGATGCTCGGCCAGGCAGTGCTCCACCTCCAGCGGATAGACCCACTGCCCGCTGACCTTGATGAGATCATCGGAACGGCCCAGGAAGTAATGAAAGCCGTCGGCATCCCGCTTGAACCGGTCGCCGGTGACGATCCAGCCGTCGTGCACCGTCTCGGCCGTCTTGTCGGGCTTGTTCCAGTAGCCCGGTGTCTGCGAGTCGCCGCGCACCCACAGCGTGCCGGGCGTCTCGTCGCCCACCGCCTCGCCGGCGTCGTCGACCAGGCGCAACTCGTAGCCCGGCACGCGCCGGCCCGCGGACCCGCTGCGCTGTTCGGCAGTGTCGTTGGACAGGTAGATGTGCAACACCTCGGTGGAACCGAGCCCCTCGACGATGGCGTGGCCGAACCGCTCCCGCCAACGGCTGGCCAGCTCCGCCGACAGGGTCTCCGCCGCCGACAGGCACAGCCGCACGCCGTCCAGCGAGACCTCGCCGGCGCGCGGATGGTTGATCAGGGCGTTGTAGAGCGTGGGCAGCCCGAAGAACAGGGTCGGTTCGAAGCGTTCGATGGCGTCGAACACGGCGTCGGGCGACGGACGCTCGGATAGCAGCACGCTGGACGCGCCGGCGGCGAAGGGAAACGTGACCGAGTTGCCGAAGCCGTAGGCAAAGAAAATCTTCGGCGGCGAGAAGCAGCGGTCGTGCGGCCCGATGTCCAGCACGTGACGGGCATAGGACAGATGCGTGTAGAGCATGTCGTGTTGCAGGTGCACGATGCCCTTGGGGCGGCCGGTGCTACCCGAACTGTACATCCAGAACGCCATGTCGTCGCGACCGGTATCGGCCGGCGAGAGGTCGTCCGGCTGGCCGTCGAGCAGCGTCGCCCAACCGTTGACCGACACGCGCCGGGCCGCCGGCGCGTCGCCGTCGGTCACGATGACGTGGCGCAGTCCGGGCAGTCGCGCCTCGAAGTCGTCGGCGAGCAACTGGGTCAGTGTGCCCTGGATGACCAGCACCGGCGAGCCGCTGTCGGCAATGAAGTATTCCAGCAGGTCCGGCGGCGAAGCCGTGTTGAGCAGCACCGGTACGAACCCGGCGCGAATCGCGCCGAACACCGCCGCCGGGTAGACACGGGTGTCTTCGAGTACCAGCGCGATGCGCTCGCCCCGATCGACGCCGAGCGCCGCCAGGGCATTGCCGAAGCGGCAGGCCTCGGCGCAGAGCTCGCCGTAGGTGGCATTGCCGGCGGCGCAGTGGACGGCGATCTTGTCGGCGCGGCCCTGCTCGAGGTTGGCAAACAGGATGTCGCTCGCATTGTATCGGCCGGGCACGGAGAAGCCGATCTCGCGACTGCCGGGCGCGTCGTGCGGTACGCGGTCGACGAGCGCGCTCACCGGGGTCCTCCTGGCCCGGGGACGAGCTGGCCCGGCGCCAACGGGCAGGACACTAGGCGCCCTGCCCCGACGCGCGGTAGGCGTCCATGAACCGCGGCGCCATCTTCGCGAGCTGGGCATCGTCGACGCGGCCGGTGCGCGTCATGTAGCTATGGGTGAAGGCCATCGGCGACAGGGCGACGTGCGCGTCCATGTCCTCGTACCACGCCAGGCTCGTGTACGCGGCGCGGCGCAGCTTGTCCGTCGTCGGCCGCCGCCGGCTCTCGAAATCCTCGAGCGCGTCGCGCACGCTGCCGCCGTGGTCGGCGAACGCACGATACAGCGCGATGGCGTCCTCCATCGCCAGTCGAGTGCCCGAGCCGATGGAAAAATGCACGGTGCGCAACGCATCGCCCAGCAACACCACGTTGTGGTGCGACCAGCAACGGTTGGTAATGACCGGGAACCGGCGCCAGAACGAACGATTGCTGACGATCTCGTGGCCCTCGAGGTCCGGCGCGAACACCGCCTCGCAGTGCGCGATGGTAGCCCCCTCGTCGAGCCGATCGAATCCGGCGCGATGCCATGTCCGGTCCGTCACCTCGACCAGGAACGTGCTCATGTCGGCTCGGTAGCGGTAGTGGTGCGCGCAGAACACGCCGTCGTCCGTGGGTCGAAAGGTCAGCGTCAGCGTATCGAACGGCTGCGTCGTGCCGTACCAGATGAAACGGTTGGACCGATACTCGACCTCGGGGCCGAACGCCGCCCGGCGAGCTTCGCGAACGCGCGAATTGACGCCGTCGGCCCCGACCAGCACGTCCGCATCCGCCAGCGCGTCGACATCCTCGACGCGGGTGTCGTAACGGATATCGACGCCGCGCTCGCGCGCCCGCGCCGCCAGCAGTTCCAGCAGGTGCAGCCGCCCGATGGCGCCAAAACCATTGCCATCGACGGCAATCGGGGTGCGGTCGTGAACCACGGTGATGTCGTTCCACCGTTCCAGGTGGCCGGTAAGGTACTCGCACGTGTGCGGATCGTCGTCGCGAAGGAATTCCAGCGCGCGATCGGAGAACACGACGCCGAATCCCCAGGTCACCGACGCCGGGTTCTGCTCGTAGACCACGACCTCGTGGGAGGAATCGAGTCCCTTGACGAGGTAGGCGAAGTACAGGCCCGACGGTCCCGCGCCGACGATGTTGAACCGCATCTTTAGGACGACCCGCGGTCGATCGCGCGCGGCGCGGTCAAGCGATGGTGACTTGCGGCGACAGGTAGACGTCCTGGATGGCGTTCAGCAGCGCCACGCCCTCCTGCATCGGCTTCTGAAACGCCTTGCGGCCCGAGATCAGTCCCATGCCGCCGGCGCGGCGGTTGATCACCGCGGTGCGCACGGCCTGGGCCAGGTCGTTCTCGCCGGAACCGCCGCCGGAATTGATCAGGCCCGCGCGCCCCATGTAGCAATTGGCCACCTGGTAGCGCACGAGGTCCACCGGGTGATCGCTGGTCAGGTCGCTGTAAACCTTCTTGTGGGTCTGGCCGAAGCCGATGGCCGGATAACCGCCGTTGTTCTCCGCCTGCTTCTGCTTGACGATATCCGCCTCGATGGTGGCGGCGAGGTGGTTGGCCTGACCGGACAGGTCGGCCGAGACGTGATAGTCGACGCCGTCCTTCTTGAAGGCGCTGTTGCGCAGGTAGGCCCACAGGATGGTGACCATGCCGAGATCGTGGGCGCGCTCGAAGGCCTCGCTGATCTCCTCGATCTGTCGGCGGCAATCCGCCGAGCCGTAGTAGATGGTCGCACCCACGGCCGCCGCGCCGAGATCGAAGGCGCGCTCGACGCTGGTAAACAGCGTCTGGTCATGCATGTTGGGATAGCTCAGCAGCTCGTTGTGGTTGAGCTTGACGATAAACGGGATGCGATGCGCGTACCGACCCGATACCGACGCCAGCACGCCGACCGTCGACGCCACCGCGTTGCAGCCACCCTCGATCGCCAGCCGCACGATGTTCTCGGGATCGAAGTACACGGGGTTGGGCGCGAACGATGCGCCGGCGCTGTGCTCGATGCCCTGGTCCACCGGCAGGATGGAAAGGTAGCCCGTACCGCCGAGACGGCCGTGGTCGAAGATCGACTGCATGGAACGCAGTACCGGGGCCTTGAGCGCCTTGTGCGCCATCACGCGCTCGACGTAGTCCCCGCCGGGCAGGTGCAGCAGGTCGGCGGAAATGGTCTGGCAGCGATGTTCGAGAAGGGACTCGGCCTCGTCGCCGAGCAGGGCGGAAATGTCTGTCATGTCCTGTTCTTTTTGCGGTTCTCTGTTTGTGAAATCTTCGTCTCGGGAGCGCGGCTAGGCCAGCGCGCGGGCGATGCGATCCGCCAGTGCCCCGATGGCGTCCATGTTGCCGGGTTTCAGTTCCCAGTTCAACGAGGCGCCGTCGTTCATCGCGCGAGGCAGCACGTGCATGTGAAAGTGCTGCACGGACTGCGCCGCGGCCTCGCCGTTGCACTGCAGCAGGTTCATGCCATCCGGCTCGAGCGTCGCACGCACTGCCTTGGCCACCCGACGCGCGCTCTTCGCCGTCGCCGCAATGGCCGCGTCGGACACCTCGAACACGTTCGCCGAGTGCTCGCGCGGAATCACCAGTACGTGTCCGGGGTGCACGGGATTGATGTCCATGAAAGCAAGCGTGTCGTCGTCCTCGTACACCTTGAAGCAGGGAATCTCCCCCGCGAGGATCCTGCAGAAAATGCACTCGTCGGTCATTGGTCGTTCCTCATGGTCAGGGGTCATGGCTAACGGTCAATCCGCCTATTCTGCATTCGGTACGCCAGAAGCGGAATCCGCCTCGCAGATCGACAACGACGACAGGAATCGTCCTCGCGACCCACGCCGACCAGAGGGCGTGCGCCCGCGCGACCGCGTCCAGACCCGCCTTGGCAACGCCGCCCGCCCGGGGGCGCGCCAGTGCGGGCGGGTCCGGGGTGTGCGCGACAGGGATGTCGCGCCCAAGCCTACACGGAGGTATTCACGGCGTCCCGGGACACGGCCGCGCTGGCGCACGGCGGCACGGCCGGAGACCAGATCAAACGCCGTCCCGACGGGCGATACGAACATGCCTGCGCCCAGCAGCCGCGTCCAAGCCCGCCTTCGGCAATCCCGCCCGACAGGGGGCGCGCGCCAGTGCGGGCGGGTCCGGGGTGTGCGCGGCCGGGATGCCGCGCCCAAGCCCACACGGAGGTATTCACGGCGTCCCGGGACGCGGTCGGGCCGGTGCGCGCCGGCACGGCCTTGTCCGTCGCACGACGCCGCGACTCGGGGTCATTCCTAGTGCGCCTGCGCCCAGTTGTCCCCCACGCCGGATTCCACCTCCAGCGGCACCCGCAATTGGGCCGCGCCGGTCATCATCGGCTTCACCGCGTCGGCGACCGCGTCGGCCTGCTTCGCCGGCACTTCCAGCACCAGCTCGTCGTGCACCTGCAGGATGATGCGAACGTCGGGATTCTCCTCGCGTATCCACCGGTCGACCTCGATCATCGCCATCTTGATGAGATCGGCGGCGGTACCCTGCATCGGCGCGTTGATGGCAGTGCGCTCGGCGTACTGTCTGCGCTGGTAGTTACGCGAGGTGATCTCGGGGAGGTACAGCCGTCGGCCGAACACGGTCTCCACGAACTTCTCCTCGCGCGCCTTCTCCCGCGTCGCGTCCATAAACGCCTTCACGCCCGGATAACGCTCGAAGTAGCGATCCACGTAGTCCTGCGCCGCGCCGCGCTCGATACCGAGCTGGCGCGCGAGGCCGAAGGCCGACATGCCATAGATGAGTCCGAAGTTGATCGCCTTGGCGGCGCGGCGCTGCTCGTCGGTGACGTCGCCAAGTCCGGCGCCGAACACTTCCGAGGCGGTGGCGCGGTGCACGTCCTGCCGCTTCGCGAAGGCCTCGAGCAGCCCCTCGTCGCCGGACAGGTGCGCCATGATGCGAAGCTCGATCTGCGAATAGTCCACCGACAGCAGCTTGCAGCCGTCCTCGGGGACGAATGCCTCGCGGATGCGCCGGCCCTCCTTCGTCCGAATCGGGATGTTCTGCAGGTTCGGATCGGCCGACGAGAGTCGGCCCGTGGCGGCCACGGCCTGGTGGTACGACGTGTGCAGCCGCCCCGTGCGCTCGTTCACGAGGTGGGGCAGCTTGTCCGTGTAGGTGGACTTGAGCTTGGACAATGCCCGGTGCTCGAGAATCAGGGCCGGCAGTTCGTGCTCGGCGGCCAGTTCCGACAACACGTTCTCCGCGGTCGAGGGCTGCCCGCCCGCCGTCTTGCTGATCACCGGCAGCCCCAGCTTGTCGAACAGCAGGTGCTGAATCTGCTTGGGCGATCCCATGGAGAACGACTCGCCCGCCGCGTCGTGCGCCTTGCGTTCGATCTCGTCGCAGCGATCAGCGAGTTCGGCGCTCTGCGTGTGCAGCATGTCCACGTCGATGCGCACCCCGTTTCGCTCGATGCGCGAAAGCACCGGTACCAGCGGCATCTCGATATCGGTGAACAGGGCGAGAAGCTTTGTTTCGGCCTCGAGACGCGGCATCAGGTGCTGGTGCAGCTTGAGCGTGATGTCGGCATCCTCGGCGGCGTAGTGGGTGGCGCGGTCCACGTCCACCTTGTCGAAAGTCACCTGGTTCTTGCCGCTGCCGGCGACGTCCTCGTACTTCTCGGTCTTGTAGCCGAGGAACTTGATCGCCAGGGTGTCCATGTCGTGGCGCGAGCCGGTGCTGTCGAGCACGTAGGATTCGAGCATGGTGTCGTAGGCGATGCCCTCGAGCGCCACGCCGTGATTGGCGAACACCGTCTGGTCGTACTTGATGTTCTGCCCGACCTTTTCGATCGTCGGGTCTTCGAGGATCGGCTTCAGCGCGTCCAGTGCCCCCTTCATGTCGAGCTGCTTCGGCGCGCCCTCGTAGTCGTGCGCGAGCGGCACGTAACAGGCGCGGCCTGTCTCGCAGCACAGCGAGATGCCGACCAGCGAGGCGCTCATGGCATCCACCGACGTCGTCTCGGTGTCCACCGCGACGCGGCCGGCCTTCTTCACCTCGGTAATCCACGCCTTCAGTGATTTTTCATCGAGCACCGTTTCGTATTCCGCCGGCGGCGTGTCCCCCCCCTCGGCATCGGTCACGCCGCCCAGCTCCGCGAGCCAGGTCTTGAACTCGAGCCGGGCGAACATCTCGCGCAGCGTCTCCTCGTCGCGCGGCTTCATCGTCAGCGCCTCGGGGGAGAAATCGAGGTCCACGTCGCACTTGATGGTCACCAGCTGCCTCGACAGCGCGAGCTGCTCGAGATTGTCGCGCAGGTTCTCGCCGACCTTGCCCTTGATGTCGGCGGCATGCTCGATCACGCCGTCCAGCGTGCCGTACTGCTCCAGCCATTTCACCGCGGTCTTCGGCCCCACCTTGGGCACCCCGGGAATGTTGTCCGAGGTATCGCCGACCAGCGACAGGTAGTCGATGATGAGGTCCGGCGGCACGCCGAATTTCTCGCGCACGCCGTCGACGTCGTAGCGGGCGTCCTTCATGGTGTCGACCATGACCACCTCGCCGCCGACCAGCTGGGTAAGATCCTTGTCGCCGCTCACGATCACCACCGGCACGCCCTGCTTCTCGGCGTGCCGCGACAACGTGCCGATGACGTCGTCCGCCTCCACGCCCTCGACGCACAGCAGCGGCAGGCCCATGGCCTTTACCGACTCGTGCACGTCGGCGATCTGGCTGCGCAGTTCCTCGGGCATCGACGGCCGATTGGCCTTGTACTCCGCATAGAGCTCGTTACGAAACGTATCGCCCTTGGCGTCGAAGACCACGGCCATGTGGGTCGGGTCGTGATCGGCAAGCAGCTTCTTCAGCATGTTGATGATGCCGTACACGGCGCCCGTCGGATCGCCATGGGAGTTGCTCAGGTACGGCATGGCGTGAAAGGCCCGGAACAGGTAGGACGAGCCGTCGACGAGAATCAGTTTGTCCATGGTTGCTTGAAGTCCGCGATCGAATCGGCCCGATTGTAACTGCTCGACGGGGTCGACCCCGCGCCGCCGCCTTTCAGCCGGCCAGCAGGCGCGCGGGCGGTACCGACACCAGCGAACGGATCGACAGGTAGCCGCCGCCTCCCACCAACACCGCGCCGCCCGCCAGGCTCACCGCCACCCAATACCAGGCCGGCTCGAAGTCGAATCCGAACACGTGCCGCGCCAGCAGCCAGCCGGAAAACAGCGCCAGCGCGCCGCCCACGGCGCCGGCGGCGCCACCCAGCACGCCGAACTCGGCAACGACGGCGGCGCGAATGTGCGATCGCGACGCGCCCAGGGTCTTGAGCAGGGCAATCTCGCGCCGGCGCGCCTCGCGCTGGCCCTGGAGCATGGCCACCAGCACCAGGAGCGCGGCGGCCAGGGTGAAGACGAATACCACGCTCACCGCGGCGCTGGCCTGGTCGACGAGACGGCGCAGTCGCTCGAGAATCAGGCCGAGATCGATCAGGGTCACCGCGGGAAAGCGCTCGCCCAGGACCCGCGTCAGGTCGGCGACCTCCCCACCGGCGAAGGCCGCGGTGATGTAGTTCCGGGGCGCCTCGGAGAACAGCCCGGGCGAGCCCAGGACGAAGAAGTTCGGCTTCATCGAATCCCAGCGCACGGTGCGGATGTTGGCCACCGGCGCCTCGACACGCGTGCCGGCGACGTCGAATGCCAGCCGGCTGCCCACCGCGAGCCCCAGGGATTCGGCCGTCTCGGCCTCCACGGAAAATCCCGGCGCCTCGCCGTCGAACCATTTACCCGCCACGATGCGATTGCCGTCCGGCAGGATCGCGTCCTCGGTCAGGTTGAACTCGTGGTTGACGCGGTGGCGCGCCGATTCGTCGTCGAAGTCGGACGGCGAGACGGCCTCGCCGTCGATGGCCACCAGGCGCCCGCGGAAGATCGGATAGAAACGCTCGTGCGGCACGCCGCGTTCGTCGAGCAGGTCGCGGACCGCGTCGAGACGGTCGGGCTGGATGTTGACCAGGAACACGTCCGGCGCGTCGTCGGGCACCGTATCGCGCCAGGCGTCGAACAGGTCGCCGCGCACCGCGCCGAGCAACACCAGGGCGAACACGGCGGCGCCGAAGGCACTGGCCAGCCAGGCGCTGCGACTGGCATTGCTGGCGAGGCTGCGAAGCGCGATGTACCACGCCGACGCCCGCACCGGCACGGCCCGGGCGAGCGCACCGATCACGCCGCGCACCAGCAGCCAGAACACCGCGCCCGCCGCCGCCAGCCCGGCCAGCACCGAGGCGGCGAGGACCGCGTCGCCGGCCAGGAACAGGGAGAACGCCGAGACCAGCACGGCCACCACGCCGACGCCGACGGCGCCGGCATGCAGTCGATCTCGACTGGCGGATCGCAGCAACACGACGACGGGCACGCGCCGCTGAGCCAGCAGGAGAGGGACCATCACCGCCATCACCGTCAACGCGGCAATGGCCACGACGAGCAGAGCTGGCGCGAGGGTCGGCGAGGGCAGGTCGATGCCGGCGACGCGGGCGACACCCGCCGACGCCACGTGTTGCAGCAGGGCGCCGAGCCCGGTGCCGACCACGCCGACCGGCACCGCCGCGACGAGATACATCAGGGCCTGCGCCCGCACGGCGCCCGAATGGCGCGCACCGAGGCAGCGCATCAGCGCCCCCGCATGCGCCTGGCGACGCCACAACCCCTGGGCGGCCACCGCCATGGCCACGACGCCCAGCACCACGGACAGCAGCACGGCCAGGTTCAGGTAAGACACGACGCGGCCGACGGTAGCGCCCACTTCGTCGCGCTCGATGTCCGCGGCGTGCCACTGTTCGTTGGCGGACAGCCGCTCGCCGACGGCGGCGGCGAAGGACTCGACGGCGTCGCCCGCGCCCGCGACCAACAGCTGGAACTGCGCACGGCTCGCCGGTGTCAGCAGACCGGTGGCGTCGAGATCCTCGAGCGCGATCATGACGCGCGGCGCGAAGCTGAACGAGCCCAGCGCACCCTCGGGCTCGAGCACGACTTCGCGCGAGACATCGAACCGGCCGTTGCCCAGCGACAGTGCGTTACCGCCGGCCAGGGCCTCGTCGCGGACCATGCCGGTCGCCACCCAGGCGGTGCCGGGCGCCAGTCGGGCGCCCTCCCCGCCTTCGCCGTCGCTGCCCGGCGCTCGCGTGAGCACCGCGCCGCGCAACGGGTACTCCGGCGATACGGCCTTGACCCGCGCCAGCCTGCTGCCGCCCGGGGCCACCGCCATGCTGAGGAAATTCACCGTCCTCGCGGTCCGCAAGCCCATCGAGCGGGCAAGTGCGTCGTAGGCGTCGTCGATGGGGCGAGTGGAAACCACCACGCCGTCGCCACCGAGCAGTGCCCCGGTTTGCAACTGCATGGCCCGCTCGACCCGGTCGCCAAAGAAGCTGACCGCCGACAACGCCATGGCGACAAAGCCGAGCGCGACGAGCAGCAGGCGAAACTCGGGCAGGCGCGCCTCGCGGCGCAGTCGGCGGCCGAGGTGCCTCACGAGACCAGTCGTCCGCCTTCGAGGTGATACCGACAGTCGCAACGGTCGGCCAGCTCGCGGTCGTGCGTCACCAGCACCAGCGTGCAATCGTGCTCGGCTCGCAGGTCGAACAACAGCGACGCGACGTGTTCGCGGGTGGCATGGTCCAGGTTTCCGGTGGGCTCGTCGGCGAACAGCACCGCCGGACGAACGACCATGGCTCGGGCCAGGGCGACCCGTTGCTGCTCGCCGCCCGACAGCTGCGACGGCAGGTGTCGCCGGCGCGCCGACAGGCCGACGCGATCCAGCGCGGCGGCAACCCGCTCATCGATGTCCGTCTGGCCGGTGTCGACCTCCAGCGCCAGCGCGACGTTCTCCTCGGCGGTCAGGTTGGGTAACAGGTGAAAGGACTGGAACACGAACCCGACGCGGGCGCGACGCAATGCGGCCCTGGCATCCTCGTCGAGGCCGGCGAGCGGGCGCCCGAGCAGCGACACCTCGCCCGCGGTCGGGGTGTCCAGCCCGGCCAGCAAGGCGAGCAGGGTCGTCTTGCCCGAGCCCGAGCTGCCGGAGATGGAGACGGTGGCATTGTCGTCGACAGCGAGGTCGATGCCGTCGAGAATACGGATCGATTCGGCGCCGATGGCGACGCGTTTGCCCAGGGCGCGCGCCTCGATCACGGGGCGCGCGGCGTCGTTGGCATGGCTTTTCATGAGGGGGCGTCGGTCGAAAGAGTTCAATGGTGGGGCGACGGCGCTGCTATTTCAATTCGGCTCGCGTGACGGGACGCTCATGCAGCGACGCGCCGATTGCGGTTACGATCGACGCTCCTGTCGTCACCAACAAACGCCCAGGCCGCCCATGGTTCGTCATCTCCGCGAGCACCGACCCGCGTCGATCATCGGCGCGATCCTGTTGCTGTTCACCGTGGTCGTCGCGCCGATCCAGGCCGCCGGACCGTTCCGGATCCTGGTGTTCGGCGACAGCCTGAGCGCCGCCTACGGCATGAACCGCGAATCGGGCTGGGTGGCATTGCTACGCGAGCGACTGGCCGAACGCAACGTCGCGGTGGTGAACCGCAGCGTCAGCGGCGAAACCACGGCCGGCGGGTTGCAACGCCTGCCGGCGGCCCTTGAGGAGATCGGACCGGACCTCGTCGTCATCGAACTGGGCGCCAACGACGGGCTGCGAGGCCAGGATACCGACGTCATGCGCGACAACCTGTCGCGCATGATCGACGCGGCGAGGTCGCACGGCGCCGCCGTGCTGCTGCTGGGTATGCGACTGCCGCCCAACTACGGCCCCGACTACACGGCCGACTTCGAGAATGCATACGCCGAACTGGCGGCCGCGAAGGACGTCGCGCTGGAGCCGTTCTTTCTCGCCACGGTTGCCGAGGACTGGGACCTGATGCAGGCGGACGGCATTCACCCCAACGCAGAGGCGCAGCCATTGATTCTCGATCACGTCTGGCCGAGCGTCGAGGCGCTGCTGCCGGGCGACTGACGCCGGCCTGCCGGCGCCGGGGCATCGTCCCGGCGACGGCTGAACATCGGTTTATTCCTCCTGCGACGAGTCGCTACGCCTGCCGTTCGATGCAGCGCGGCGAATTGTTGGCGGGAGTATTCACGAACGTGCTGACCGGGTAGAACGCCAGCTCGTCTTCGCCGACGTGATCGGCGAAGTCTCGCGCATCGTCCCCTGGAACGGACGGGTCCAGCCACGCGTCGACCGCGTCGGCGGCGAGCACCACCGGCATGCGGTGGTGAACGCTGGCCACGGCCTCGGAGGCCGCCCTCGTCAAGACACAAAACGTATCGAGGGGCGAGTTCTCCAGGCGCGTGTTGTGTTCGCGAATGGCGGCGAGGAAGAATGGTGTGCCGGCGTCGCGATGAAAGTAGTAGGGCTGCTTGCCATCGGGCGTCGCCGCCCACTCGTAGTAGCCGTCGCAGGGAACGACGCATCGCCCGTGTTTGATCGCCGCACGAAACATCGGCTTCTCGGTTACCGTCTCGATCCGTGCATTGATGGGCCGGCGCAGCGTCGGCTTGTTCGACCAAGCGGGCACCAATCCCCAGGACAGCGCCCCGACGCGACGACTGCCCTCGTCGTCGACGACGATCACCGCCGCGTCCTGTGACGGCGCGACGTTGTAGCTCGGCGCGACCCGCGGCGCGCCGTCGAGTACCAGTCCGTCGATGAGCTCGGCGAACACGTCGAGCTCGCGGTGGCGATCAAACCGTCCGCACATGGCCCCTTTCCGCCTTGAATTGGTCGGAATCTTAGCACCTGCGCATCGTGCGGCGCAGGTTCGCCAAATGATCATGTCCCGATCACCTTGCCGTGAGGCTGCCTGCGTAGGCTGAACGTCCCGATCAAGCGCGGCCCCGGCGCCGCCCCAACGTGAGGTAAACGCCATGAAGATCCCGATGCACCAGGCGGCTTCGACACACGCCGCCCACCGGCCCGGCTACCACCGCTCCCTGGTGACCGCGGCGACATTGCTGATTGCCGCGGCGGCGACACCGCTGATGGCCGCTCACGATGACGAGAACGACGAAGAGATTCCCTTCGACGAAGCGCGACTCTTTTTTGAGCTCAATGACACCGACGGAGATCTCGGCATCCATGCCAAGGTGGACGGCGGGCCCTGGCGGCGCCTGTCCATGGAAGACCCGAACGAGCGGCGCATCCTGGGCATCGAGGCGCGTGGCCGCCTTCGGCGCCAGGGCTTGACGGAGATTTTCTTCGAAAGTGCCGAGCCGCCGTTCGAGAGCGACGAGCCCGGCGAGGCGTTGCCGCCGGAGATATTCTTTCGCCGATTTCCGGAAGGCACCTATGAGATCGAGGGCGTGAGCCTGGATCGCGAGGAACTGGAGAGCGAGGTCGAGCTAACTCACGTGATGCCGGCACCCCCCGTGGTGACGGTCAATGCGCTGCCCATGGCCGAGCAGTGCGACGACGAGGAGCCCGGTTACGATGCGCCGTCGCTCACGCCGCCGGTCGTCATCGCCTGGGTCCCGGTAACCGAATCCCACCCCGACCCGGACGGCGGCGGCGCAGGCGTGCAGCCGCCTGTGCCCGTGACGATCAAGAACTACGAGGTCGTGGTCGAGACGGATCTCGAGATTGACGGCGAGGAGTTCACCACGGTGATGCACGCCGTCGTACCCGCCGATATCACGGAGATGAGCATTCCGGCCGAGTTTCTGGCGCAGTCCGATTCGTTCAAGTATGAAATCCTGGCGCGCGAGGAGAGCGACAACCAGACCGCCGTGGAGAGCTGTTTCGAAATCGCAGAGCCGGAGTGACGCGGCGCATGCGGCATCGACGGCATCAGCGTGGTTTACGCCCGGCGCACGATCCTGCGGGCGGTGCGCCGGGCATACGCATGCGATGCGCCATGGTGGCGTCGCTGTTGGCAGGCAGCATCGCCTGCTGCCTGCCGGCGACCCCTGCGCCCGCCGAGCCGACGACAGGATCGCCGGGCACGGATACGGTTCGCGTCCAGGTAGAGAACGGCCGGCTGTCGATCGTGGCCCGGGACGCCACGCTTGACGGCGTCCTCGGCCTGATCGCGCGGCGGATGCGAATCGACGTGAGAACGACCGCGTCGGTCACCGGCCGGGTCACGGCCCGATACCGGCATGCGGCGCTTGCCGACATCCTGCTGGACATCCTTCATGAACACAGCTTCGCCCTGCTCTACGCGGACGGCCGACCGTCGGTGCTGTGGGTGGTGCCGGGCCATGCTCTTGCCGCGGCAAGTCAACCCGACGCGACCCGCGGCGACAGGTCGACGGTTGATCTTGCCACGCTGCAGGCCGCAATGGCTTCGGACGACTCCCGGACTCGCGAGGAAGCCGTCGAATCGCTCGGTCACCATACCTCCGTGGACAGCATTTCCCTGCTCCAGCGGGCGCTGTCGGACGATGACGACGACGTCCGCCGTACGGCCATCGACGCATTACGCGACGTGGGCGGAGACGCCGCGGCATCGGTCCTCGCGAGCACCGTCGACCATGCCGACCCCGTCACGCGCGAAGACGCGGTATACGCGCTCGGGGACATCGGCGGCGACATCGCCGAATCACTCCTGGATCGATTCCTTCTCGATGCCTCGCAACACGTCCGGTCGAGCGCTCGCGAGATGCTCGCCGAACTCCGCCAGCAGCCTTGACCGACCGCTGGACGCGAGCGCTCAAGTGACCCGCGGAAGTACCGTGGTGAACGTGGAACCCGCGCCGGCGACACTGCGCACGATGATGTCGCCGCGGTGCGCCCTCGCCACTGCTCGGGAAAAGCTGAGTCCCATGCCGCAGCCCTCTGCCTGGCGGCTCTGATCGCCGCGAAAGAACCGCTCGAAAATCTTGCCGAAATCCTTTTCCGCGATACCGACCCCGGAGTCTTCGACGTCGATCACGACGCCTTCCGGCTCACGCCGCACCGACACCGATACGCGACCGCCGGCGGGGGTGTACTTCATCGCATTGTCCAGCAGGTTGGCGATCATCCGCTGCAGATATTCGGCGTGTCCTCGCACGCGGCACGCGGGCTCCACGCGCACGTCGAAGGCGATCTGCCGCACTTCCGCCACCGCCTCGAACAAGTCGGCCGCGTCGATGACCATGCCGGAGAGATCCAGGTCATCGCCATCGCCGTTGACGACACCGGCCTCCACCTCGGCGAGGTCCAGCGTGGCATTGATCATATGCAACAGGCGATCGCATTCCCGCATCGTGTCGAGTGCGGCTCGCTCGACGGATGCATCGGTCTTTCGCGACTCGTGACCCTCCCAGGTGGCGCGAATCCGGGCCAGCGGGCTGCGCAGGTCATGCGCGACGTTGTCGGTCATTTGCCGAATCTCCGCGATCAGCGCGCCGATCCGGTCGAGCATCGAGTTGAACGTCGCGGCGAGTTCGCGAATCTCCCGGTCTCGCGCGTCGGTGCGGACTCTTTCTTCCAGGGCGCCGTGTTGTATCCGCGCGGCCGTGTCACTCACCGCTCGAATCCCCCTCGACGCCTTGCGCACGGCCATCCATCCGACCAGGGACGCCAGCGGCAGAATGGTGACGTAGGCGATGACGAACACGCCCAGGATGATCTCCATCAGTTCGTCCTGGTCGGCCGTGGATTCGCCGATCTCCATGATCACCCCGGGTGCGATTGCCGCGCGGACGACACTGACCCCGTGTTCTTCATCAGCAGTGCGCGTACCGGAGAGAACCGGTGCCGCACCCGGCGAAAGGTCTGCACCCGCCGCATCGAGCGACTGAAGGTGAGGCCACATCGACAGATCGGTGGCATAGGACGCACCGCTGCCGGCATCCAACACCCTGAAAAACACCTCCTCGGGATTCTCAGACGCCATCTCGCGTTCGATCTCGTCGATGACCTCGTCCCATCCGCCGACAGCGTAGAAGCGCCTGAATTCGTCGACGTCGTCGGCGAGTTCGTTGCCGGCCTGGCGCTCGAGCAGGGTCTCGACGGAAAGGTAGAGCGCGGCAAACAGGAGGAGCAACAGGACGGAGAACATGCCGACGTACCACGACGTCAAACGAAACGACATCGTTCGCGGCACGCCTTTCACGGCTTCTTCAGGACGTAGCCGACGCCGCGCACCGTGTGGATGAGCGCGGTGTCGAAGTCCCGGTCGATCTTTTCCCGGAGCTTGCTGATACGCGCCTCGACGATATTCGTCTGCGGGTCGAAGTTGTAATTCCAGACGCGCTCGATGATCATGGTGCGCGACACCACGTGGCCGACGTGACGAACAAGGTACTCGAGCAGCATGAACTCCTTGGGCTGCAAGTCGACGCGCCGCCCGGCGCGCATCACCGTGCGCGACAGCAGATCGATGGTGAGATCACCGACGGACAAAGTGGTGCCTTCGCTGGCTTCGCACGCGCGCCGAAGCTGTGCCTGGACACGGGCAAGCAGTTCGCTGAACGAGAAGGGCTTGGTGAGATAGTCGTCGCCGCCCCGCTGCAAACCGCGCACGCGGTCGTCGACGGCACGCCGCGCGCTCAGGATGATAATGGGGAAACGCCGGTTGTGTTCCCGAACCCGCTCGATGATGGACATGCCGTCGAGACCGGGCAGCATCAGGTCGAAAATACCGAGATCGTATTCGTCGTTGAGTGCGAGATCGAGACCGGCGGTACCGTCACCCGTCACGTCGACGTTGTAACCGGCCTGACGAAGTCCGTTGCCGACGAATCCGGCAATCGCCTGGTCGTCTTCGATGAGCAGTATTTTCATTCGCCACCCCGCTGGCGGTATCCCCGCCCTCGCGGCCCGGCGCGCAACGATTGCCACGCGCATACGACCGCAGTCGTCAGCTTACCGCCGCCGGCGCGTTAATCAAGCTATGATTACCGGATGGTGATCAGCCCTGCAGCATTCGCGGCAGGCGTTGGAGGTCGAACCGGGTGAATCGTCACTGCTGCGCGCTACTGTTGTGCTCGACGCTCACATGCCACGCCGACGACCGCGCCGCGGGCGAGGTCGACGGCGAATCGCCGACGATCGGTGGGTCGATCGAGTACGAGTACGAACGGTCGCGAGTATCCGGCATCGACGGGGTGCACCTCACGACACGAGACGAAACCGTCGGCACCGTCCAGGTGGAAGTGGACGCGCGAACCGATCGCGATACGGGTGTCGTCGCGGTCGTCGAACTGGAAACAGGCGACGACGGGCGGTCCGGATTCGACGAGATTTACCTGTTTACCGAGGGCGACGCGATCACATGGTCCGCGGGGCGTCAGTACCTGCCGTTCGGCCGATTCGACTCGTTGTTTGGCGCCGACTCGCTGACCGAGTTTGGTGAAATCCGCGCCACGTCGCTCGTCCTGTCAGTCGAGCCAACCGAACGCCTGGCGATCGATCTCTTTCTCGCCGACAGCAACGTCGATACCGGCAGCGGCGACATCGACCATGGTGTAGCCATCGAACTGGCCTCACCGACTCATGACTGGCGTGTCGGTCTCGGATACTTTTCCGATGTTGCCGAGGTCGGGGATGCGCTGTTCGACGAACCCGTGCGCCGAACCGGGCGGCGCGTCGGCGCCG
Source organism: Gammaproteobacteria bacterium (assembly GCA_030429125.1). Taxonomy (GTDB): domain Bacteria; phylum Pseudomonadota; class Gammaproteobacteria; order Arenicellales; family CAJQKF01; genus BQJD01. The sequence continues at coordinate 20,015 of JAUIDF010000027.1, forward strand.
TCAATGCTTTCGCCGGCGCCGCGTTCGGTAACACCGAAATTTTCTTCGAATCCGTGTTCGCAGACGGCCGACTCGCCGGTATCGACGCGACCAACGCGAGGCCGTCGGCCGACACGTTAGAAATACTGTACCGCTTCTCGCCCGCCGTCGCCGCGTCGGTCAGACGGGAGACGAGCCGACAGATCGACGAGGCAGCGCGTCGGCGCTATGGGGCGTCCCTCGAGTGGCGACTTCGGCCGGGAGTCACGATCGGCATCGATTACCTCGACGGCCGGTTTCGCGACGGCGACCTCGTCGACGACGAGGATCGACCGATCAGGCACCGGCGAACCTGGCTGGCTCACCTCGTCCTGGACTTTTGATTATTCCCGCCCCGCTCAACGTGAAGTGGCGGTACCGGCTCTCGCCGCCCGGCCCGGCGCGCAGGATTGAGCGGCGGCAACACATCGCGGCGTTCTACCGCACGAGTCGCGGCGGGCTTCAGCGCCGACGCCACCCGCTGGTAGAACGCCTCGCCGTCGAAGTCCCGACGCCCCTTGGCGTAGCACGCCGCGTCGAGCTGCGCGAACGCCGCGACCAGCGCCGGGTCGCCGAGGCGCGCGGCCAGCACGCCGAGGCCCGGCGGCGGGTCGTCGGGCCAGCGCTCGCGCGCGTGATCGAGCAGGGCCGAGCGTACGGCAGTCGGGTTACCGCTTCGGCAGGCCTTCGCCAGGGAGACCCGGGGCGCGGCGACCGGCTCGTCGCGCGGCACCGAATGCGCCGGTTGGCGGTGGCGCCTCTCCCACCACCAGGCCGCGAGCGTCAACAGCCACAGGACCGAGACGGCGAGCGCGATCCAGCGCCACGCCTCGGGCACGTCGTCATGCGTGGCCCGCCCTGCCGGGGCGTCGTTCGATCCCTGCACGTCGATATCACCACCGGCCACCTCGCCGGACCCGGCTGACGCGGGGGGCGGCGCTGCCTGGCCGACGCCGGTGGCCGGTTCGATACGAACCTGCCGCGCCGGCAGTCTCGCCACCCGGGCGCGATCGGCGTCGGTATCCCACCAGCCGACCTCGACCGCCGGCAACGTGAACAGGCCCGGACGTAACGGAACCATGGCGACACGCTGCTCGCGAGTTCCTCGAAGCCGGTCGCCGCCGGCGGTGTCGATTACCGGCTTGTCCGGATAGTGGCGAATGCCATCCACCGTCGGCACCCCGATGGGCGGAATCTGCTCGCCGGTAACGCCGTCCGCCTGGACGCGAAGGGTGCGCGTCACCGCCTCGCCGACGACGAACCGGGGCGGGTCGTCGGGCCAGCTCTCGGTCAGCGAGACGTCCCGTGCCGGAAACCACGGCCCGGTGACACTCGCCGGCGGCGGCCTGACTTCGATATCGAGCGCCTGGCTTTGCGTACTCACGTGCCGGCCGTTGGCGAACATGCCGCCGAACAGGCCGCCGCCCCGGTCGTCCTCGGCAACGCGCCCGGCGAAGGTGATGGGCTCGACGGCGAGGGTGCCGCTCGCTTGCGGGATCACCACGAAGCGGCGTTCGATGACGCGATAGACCTGGCCGCCACGCGTGGCCCGATACTGGGTGTCCTCGCCGAAGCGACGCACCCGCGCGTTGTCGAGCACCGGATCGGACAGGTTCCCCTCGAGAATCGACTTGCGGTAAAAAAGTTTCGCCGACAGGTAGACGGGCGACTGCAGGTAGACGCTGCGCGGCTCCGCCTGCACTTCCAGGAAAACGTCCCCGCCGGCACCGCCGCTGCCCGGTGGCAGCACGTCGAGCGCCAGGGATTCGGTCACGCCGCCGGGGAACACGAGCGGCGGCACCACGGCGCGTCCCTCGCGGCGCGGCAACAAGTCCACCAACAATTGCGTCGTCACCTGGCGCTGGTTGTTGGTGACGCGGATTTGCGAGCTGGTGGAGCTGCCGAGCACGTTGAAGTCGGCCTCGAGCGGGGTGGCATCGAAGGCGGCCGGCCCCGCCTCGTCATCGAAGGTAATGACCAGCCTCACCGATTCGCCCAGGCGAACGGCGTCGCGATCGAGGCTCGCGCTCACGGCCGCGATCGCTGTCGAGGGCGCCACGAGCACGGCAAGAAGTATCAACACGGCAAGCCACGGCGACCAGCGGACAAGGATCGTGCCTGATGCCGGAGCCTGGATAGCGAGGGGTGCGGTCCTGGTCATTCGCCCTGTGCCTGTCGTTGCCGATACTGGTGAAGAAACTTGCGTCGCAGCAGCCCCTCGGGGTCGTCGGGCACCGCTCGCAGCCATTGCTCCAGGGCCTGCTCCGCGTGTGGATCCGCGACCCCGTCGACTATCCCCGCACCCACCTCGCGCGACGGGTCCGCAACCGGCGCCTTCTCTGAATCGGCACTGCCGTGTCCATCCGCACCTCCGGTCCGTTCGTTCGCGTCACCGGGACGGGTCGCTTGCCTGTCGCCGGCGGTATCGGCCTGGCCATCGCGGGCGATGGATTCCGCTGGCACCGTGCCGTCGGCCGACGGTTGTCCACGCTGCCCGCCGGCCGAGGGACTTTCACCGGACTGCCCTTCACCGGACTGCCCTTCGCCGGACTGCCCTTCGCCGGACTGCCCTTCGCCGGACTGCCCTTCGCCGGACTGCCCTTCGCCGGACTGCCCTTCGCCGGACTGTCCTTCGCCGGACTGCCCTTCGCCGGACTGTCCTTCGCCGGACTGTCCTTCGCCGGACTGTCCTTCGCCGGACTGTCCTTCGCCGGACTGCCCTTCGCCGGACTGCCCTTCGCCGGACTGCCCTTCGCCGGACTGCCCTTCGCCGGACTGCCCTTCGCCGGACTGTCCCTCGCCGGACTGACCGTCGGCGGACGACTGGCGTTGCTCGAGCAGCTCCGGCTGTATGCCTTCACCACCGAAGATCCCATCGAGAACCAGCTTCAAGCC
>JAUIDF010000028.1 GCA_030429125.1 Gammaproteobacteria bacterium
ATCGCCGCCGACGTTCATGACCGCCGACAGCTCGCCGTTGTCGATGTAGGCCTGGGCGCCGCTGCTGACCCGGTTGCCCGCCAGCACGCCGGCCAGGGACGTGGCATTGGCACCGGTGATCGCCGAGGTGGAGGCGGTGGCGTTGTTGGATACCTCGGCGGTCAGGCTTGCCTTGTTGTCGGCACTGAGCAGGACATCGCCGTCGGCGGAGAACGTGCTGTCCTGGATGAAGGCGCTGGTCATTGACGGCTTTTCGACGCCAATGGGTGTGCCGAGCAGCGCGTCCAGGGCCTGGAACAGGATGTTCTGCTCCTTCCAGCCCACGGTGTTGAACGCGGCCACCACGCTGGCGACGTCGCCGGCGGACGTGGTTGCCTGCTGGGTCAGGGCCTCGAGCGTGGAGGTGTTCTGCGCATCGAGGACGATCGAACCGGTGCCGAGCTCGACCCAGTTCGCCTCGTTGCTGTAATCGATGGCCGTCAGATCCAGTCCGGTGCCGTCGGCGTCGGACCCGATGAAGCGGAACACGCGTCCGGGCACGTTCTCGTCGTCCGCGCCGACGTCGTAGGCGGTATCTATCAGGACCTTCTGGCCGAAGGTGACGTCGGTCGGCCCGGCCTCGGTGGTGTCGTAGTCGGTTGCCGTGGCCGCGTCGGTCGCGGTGACGGTGCTGTCGAGGATGTAGGCCTGGGCGCTGCCCTGCACGACGTTCGTGGAGATCACGCCGCCGATGGCCTTGGACTCACCCTGGCTGCCGTCGACCGATCCGCCGCCGTCGGACTGCGCGCTGCTGTCCGCGGTGGCGCGAATGGCGGCGTTCTCGGTCACGTCCACGACCACGTCGCCGTCCAGCGCGTCGACGGCGGACTCGTTGATGAAGGCATCCACGCCGGTCCGCACGTCGTTCACCACGACGATGCCGCCAGCCGCCACCGAGTTCGAATCGCTGATGTTGATGCCGTCCGGAATGAGGTCGCTTTCCGGTTCCAGCTTCCACAGGTCGAGGTTGGAATAGTCCTCGCTGGTGAGCGTGACTTCCTCGCCCTCGCCCGGCCCCATGTAGCGATACACGCTGCCCGCTTCGCCGCCGGCAGCGTGATCGTCGGCCACTCGCACACGATCGCCGAACAGCAGCGCGATCGGATCGGAATACAGCGGATTACCCGAATCGTAGTCCACCGGCACCAGGTCGCTGATGGTCTCCTGGATGACGCCGGCGCCGCCGTCGTTGGTCGTCACCGAGGACAGCACGAGCTTGATGTTGGAGTAGATCCCGGCATTGTCCACGGCAGTGATCTTCACGCTGCCGCCGGCGTCGACGTCCGTGGCGACGCCGTGCACCACCTCGGCCACCAGTTGCCAGTCGGCGACGTTGTCGCCGTATTCCTGCTCGGCATTGGACAGGTTGATCGTGTCCAGTCGACCCTTGTACTCGTAGACGTCGCCGTCGTACTCGACCCAGTCGCCGTTTCTCAGTGTCTGGAAATCGTCGCTGTCGGTGGCGACGAAGTCGACGTTGTCGTAGTCGATGTAGGCGCGAACGTTGGTCGACACCTTGTTGCTGGCCAGCACGCCGCCGTAGCCCTTGCCGCCGGCACCCTTCAGCGCCGAGGCCGCCGACTCGGCGGCGTTGCTGACGGTGGCGTTGAGCTGGGTGTTGCCCAGCGCTTCAAGGTGCAGGTCGCCCGCGACGTCGACCTTCGAGTTGAGGATATAGGCCTCGGTCCGCGCCGGCTGCTCCAGCTCGAAGGCCTCGGACAGCAGCGGATCGCCGAGCAGCGCGTCGATGGCGTTGAACAGGATGTTCTGCGGCTTCCAGCCGATCGTATTGAACGCCAGCGACACGGCCACGGCGGTATCGCCGGTCTGCGTCGACGACAACAGCGTGGCGTCGAGCAGCGCGGCATTCTCCGCCTTCACCGAGAGATCGCCGAGCGTGCCGTCGGCGGTGCCATGGGTGGTGAGCAGGCTGTCCCGGATGAAGGCGTCGGCGGTCGACAGCACGAGGTTGGTGACCACCTGGCCCTGACGCGCGATGGAATTCCCCTCGCCGAGCGCGCTGCCGCCGGAGGACGACACGTTGCTCTTCATGAAGGCGCGAATGGAGGCGTCTTCCATCGCCTCGACCCCGGCATCGCCGTCGACCTCGACCACGGCGTCGTCGATGTATGCCTCGACTTCGCCGCGCACGTCGTTCATCACCACCATGCCGCCGGCGGCAGTGGAATTCGACTCGGACAGGTTGCCCACCTGCGGGAACAGGATGTCCTCGAAGTCCTGCTGGCTCAGTCGTTGCCACAGCAACTCGTCGGCGTAATTGGTGGCGAACAGATCCACCGACTCGCCCGGATCGCCAATGTACTCGTAGATGCCTTCCTTGATCGGATCGTCGTTGCCGTCGACCAGGAAGTCGTTGCCCGGATCGTTGTTGTCGGCGATGTGCGCGCCCGAGACGTAGACACGATCGCCGGCGACGCGCGGCGAGAAGCCGTTTTCCTCGCTGTACGGATCGTCGCCGGCGGCGTAGGCGACCGCGACGCCGGGGTTCAGCACCTTGCTGCCGGACGCCGTGGTCCAGTCATAATCGTCCAGGCCGAGCTGGCCGGCCAGCTGCTTGAGCGCGGTGATGTCGTTGGTGGCGCTGGAGACGACCTCGAGCGTCATCAGTGCCTCGATGCCGGCCGGACGCAGCAGCTCCCAGCGGCTCTCGTCGGTAAAGTCTTCGTCCTGCAGCACCAGGCTCTGGGTGGCGTCGCCGAGGAAGCGGTAGGAACGCCCCTGCTCGCCGTCGCCGTCGTTGAACGCACCCGCATCGTCGATGGTGACGACGTCGCGCGGATCGACCAGGTTGGCCGTGCCGTCGGTCTCGCTCAGAGTATACGCGGGCTCGAGGCCGACCACGTCGTTGTCGCCGGGCGTGTCGGCGGCGTGCACGTTGAGACTGCCGCCGACGTCGACGATGTCGGCGGCGACACGCTTCCACAGCGTCGTGTCGGTGAAATCCTCACCCGAGAGATCGCGGTCGATACCCGCGGTCGCGCCGCCGATCCACTCGTAGCGCGCCCCCTCGACGCCGGTCGCGCCACCCAGCGAGTCGATGAGAACCGTCTCGCCGGACGCCAGGTCGATATTGCCCGCAATCTCGGAAAACGTATGGGTCGGGTCGTCGATACCGCCGTTGTCGATGAAGGCACGCGCCTCGGTGGCCACCTTGTTCCCCGAGATCAGCCCGCCGGCGGCCGAGCTGCTGGCGCCGTACTTGGCGCGAATGGCGAAGTTGTTGACCTTCTCGGACTTGGTGGCCGTACTGACTTCGGTGGCGAGCTGCGCCGCGGTGACCGCGACGACGTCGAGATCGCCCGCGGTAATGACTTCCGAGTCCTGGATGTAGGCGAGCGCACCGGACTCCTCGACGCCGCCGAACACGTCCGCCGCCAGCGCCTTGCGCCAGCGCTCGGTGTCGGTGAAGTCCTCGGCATAAAGATTGAGCGTCTCGGGCTCCTCGCCGATACCTCCGCCCTGCCAAAGGTAGATGGCATCCTCGTCTGCATGGGCGGGGTCGTCGAGCAGGGCGATGTCGTCGATACGCACCGACTCGCCGTAGCCAAGCACGATGCTGTCGACGCCGGAATCGGTGATGTCATAGTCCGGGTCGCCGATCTGGGCGAGGTAGGGCGCACCGATGATGGCGTCGATGGTCTGGGTGAAGATGTCCTGCGCCGCCCAGCCGATGGTGTTCATGGCGATGGTGAACCCGATCGCCTTGCCGCCGCTCACCGAGCCGTTGGCCTTGGCGTCGATCACCGCCTCGTTCATCGCCTCCACGCTGACGTTGCCGAGGAACTCGGTGTCCGCGGTGGCATCGCCGGCGGTCAGGATGCTGTCGACGACCTTGGCCTCGGCGTCGCTCAGCACCAGGTTGTTGACGATGACGCCGCCCTTGGCGGCGCCGCCGGCCGAAATGACGCTCGAGTCGCGCGCCTTGATGCGCGCGCTCTCGTTGGCCAGCACGGTGATGTCGCCGTCGATGGCGGTGACATCGGCCTGGATGATGGAGGCGCTGACGTCGGTGCGCACGTCGTTGCGCGCCACCAGCCCGCCCAGCCCCTCGGAGCCGCCCGCGGCACCCTCGATGCCGGTGGCCTTCAGCGCCGTCACCGCGATGGCCTTGGGTACGATGTTGGTCTCGTTCAGCTTCTTCCACAGCGTCTTGTTGCTGTAGTCCTCGCCCGACAGGTCGACGGGCGTACCGTCGACACCCATGAACTCGTAGACCGCCTCCGGCTCACCGCCGGGGCCGGCGTACCCCGACGCCAGGCGCACCTTGTCGCCCTGGTCCAGCGTCTGGAGGCCGGACTCGGTGCTGTACTGGTAGTCGTCGAGCAGCGCCTGGGCCAGCGAGTTCAGCTGGCCGGCGCCGAGATCGTTCGAGGACGACGTCGGGGCCTTGAGGTCGGTGCTGGCGTCGATCGAGGCCGCGTCACTGGCGCTCACCATGACGCCGCCGCCAGCCACGATGGCATCCCCCGCGCCGGCGCCGCCGTTGTCGATCCAGGCATGCGCCGAGCCGCTGACGGCATTGCTGGACAGCACGCCGGCATAGTTCGAGGCGGTTGCCTTGAGCAGGGCCGAGGCCGCCGCGGTGGAAGAGTTCGACACCTCGGCCTTGAGGGTCGAACCGCTGATCGCCTCGACCTTCACGTCCCCGGCGGCGCGCACATCGGAATCCTCGATGTAGGCGAGGGCGTCGGAGCCGCTCTGGGTGCCGATACGATTGCCGATCAGTGCGTCGACGGCGTTGAACAGGATGTTCTGCGATTCCCAGCCGATGGTATTGAAGGCGATGATGAAGGCGATGCCGGTATCGCCAGTCTCGGTCACCGCCTTGGTATTCGCGGTCAGCGTGGCGCTGTTGTGCGCCATCACCTCGACGTCGCCCGAACCCTCGGTTTCGAGCGCACTGCCGGTTACCCAGGCGCTGGCCGACCCCTGCAGCACGTTGGTCGCAATGGTGCCGTTGAAGGCGAGCGAGGTCCCCTCGCCAAATGCACTGCCGCCGGAAGACGTCGCGGTGTTGTCGGCGGTGGCCGTCAGGGTGCCCCGATCGGCGGCCTCGACACTGATGTCGCCGTCGACGGCGGTGACGGACGCCTTGTTGATCCAGGCCTCTACGTCTCCGCGCACGTCGTTGAGCACCGCCATGCCGCCGATGGCGACGGAATCGGACTCGGTGAGGTTGTTGCCGGTGGGAATCAGCTGGGTGGCGAGGACTTCCTTCCACACGTCGAGGTTGGTGAAGTCCTGGTTGGCCAGGTCGAGGGTCGCGTCCGTGCCGAGATACTCGTACACGCTGCCGCCGGTGCCGGTGCCGGTACCGGCACCCGGGAAGCTGTCGGTGAGGCGCACCTTGTCGCCGAACACCACGTCCACCATGGTCGGATCGGCCACGGCGTCGCCGGAGCCGGTCGGATCGAGGGAATACGGGTCGGTGGTCACGGCGTCGCCGTCGCTGACGAACTCGACTTCGTAGAGGAAGCCGGTGAGGTCGTCGGCAAAATCGGCGCCGCCGTCGTTGGTGGTAATCGAGGTCGACACCACCTTGCTGTTGGCGTTGATGCCGGACTGGTCCGAAGCCGACACGGAGACGTCGCCGCCGGCGGACACGGCCAGCGCGCGCCAGTCGGTGTCGTTGGTGGCGTAGTCCTGGTCCGCATCGTCGAGACTGGCGCCGGCAGCACCCGCGCCGATGTACTCGTAGACGATGCCGTCATGCTTCACGCGGTCGCCGGTAACGAGATCCTCGGTGCTGGCGCCGGACTCGTAGGCGAAGGCGGCATCCTCGTCGATGTAGGCCCTGACCTCGGCATTGACCTTGTTGCCGGAGAACAGCCCACTGGCGCCGCCGCCACGGCCGTTGTAGGCCGTCGACGACGTCGATGTCACGGCGTTGCTGACCGTCGAATTCACCTGCGCCATGGAGATCGCGGCAACGCTCACCGCGCCCGCTGCCACCACCGAGGAATCCTCGATATAGGCACTGACCTCGACCGGGTTTTCGTTGGACAGCAGCTCGGCATCGCCGAGCAGGTTCTCCAGCGCCGAAGCGGCCAGGTTGCCGACGTCCCAGCCGATGGTATTGAGGGCCACGGAAACACCGACGGCGCCGGCAATGGTGCCGAGACTGAACTGCGTGTCCAGTTCGTCCAGGGTCACCGCCACGCTGGCATAGGCCTTGGCGTCGATCTCGGAATCGTCGCTCGCCGAAACACGCACGTCGCCGGTGCCCTGCGTGACGACGGTGCTGTCCTTGATGTAGGCCGTGACGTCGCCGAGGATGGTGTTCTGCGAGAACGTGCCGCCGCCCGAGAGGTTGACCGACGAGCCGGTGAGCGGGCCCTCGGTGAGGGTGGTGGCCTCGGTGTGCGCGGTGATCGACGCGGTGCGCGCAGCCGACACCTCGATGTCGCCGTCGGTGCTGTCGAGCGTCGATCCGTCAAATACCGCGGCACGCACGTCACGATCCACGTGGTTGAAGGCGGTGGCGACCTCGAGGTCGAATGAGGTCGCCCACAGCGCCTCCTCGAGCGCGCTCAGGTCGATGTCGGCGATGTGGGTGGTGGCCGAAACGGTGACATCGTCCGTGGCGGCAATGGTGATGCCGCCCGCGGTCGAGGTAACGGTGGTCGGGTCGACGTCGATGGTGACGGCCCCGCCGATGTCGTTGGTGAGGTACTTGCCCTCGGCGTTGTACGTCGCCGTGTTGGCCGCCGTGATCGAGACCGACGTGCCTTCGAGTTGCGAGGACTGGATGACGATGGAAACGACGTCATCGGCGCTGTGCGACACGGTACCGACGCTGTCGGACTCGATGACCGAGTCGATGCCGCCGCCGTTGGCCGCCGAGATCGTGAGCGCGCCGCCGGCATCGGCGGCGCTGTTGGCGCCGACGTTGGAACCGGTGATCAACACCGAGGTGGCGCGGTTGAGCTCTACCGTGCTGCTGACGTCGACGAAGCCGGGGATGGCACCGAGACTGCCGACGCCGCCGAGGTAGCGATCGGCGTTCTGAGGCTCGACGTCGACCTGCGACGTGTCCGTCGCGGCGATGTCGATGGACGTCGCGCCGTCGTCGATGGTGGAGCCGCCGATGATCGAGACGCTGGTGGTGTTGTTGACGTTGATCGCGGTAGCGCTGGAAATGCCGCTCGGATTGAACACGCTGGCATTGGCTTCGGCATCGAGTACGACGCTGTTGGTGGCCGAGATATCGACCGCGCCGTCGGCGTCGACGGTACTGGCCGAATCGATGTGCACCGTCGCCCAGGACGCCACGTCCCAGTCGATGTCAGACGCGCTGATCCCCGGCGCGACGTCGACGGCGGACTCGGCGGTCAACGTGATGTCGGTGCCGGTGAGCACGGCATCGCTGATCGACAGCGTCGCCGTGGGCGATACCGACTCGGTACCGCCGGTGATGGTCGCGGACGCCTGCGCCTGCAGCGTGAGGCTGTTGGCACCGGCGTCGATGTCGTCACCCACGATGATGCTGTCGGCGCGCACCACGAGGTTGAAATCGAAGCTCAGCGCGCCATCGAACTCGAACACGTCGGCGCCGCCGACCAGGTCGATGGTCAGCGTACCGCCGCTCGACACCGTCAACACCTCGCTGAAGGTCGCGGAATCGGCGGCGAGGTTGGACAGCGTCAGCGTGGTACCGGAGTCGGTGATGCGCCAGTGATCGGCCGCGCCGCTGCCGGTGACGCTGACATTGGCCGTGCCGTTGCCGCCGATGTTCGGCGCCGCCAGCAGGTAGGCGAAGTTCGACGCCGCCAGCGAATCGTTGACCACCGACGACTCGACCACGCCGACGGTGAACTCCAGCGCCCAGTCGCCGCCGTAGGCGTCGGTGCCGGTATCGTCGATGGACGCCGCGACGTCGGCGCCGGTCGCCTCGCTGAAATCGCGAATGAACTGCGCACCCTGCTCGCCCGCGCCCACGTTGCAACCATAGAGCTGGATGTCGCCGCCGGGCGCGAGGGCCTGGCCCCAGCCCTCGAGATGGTCCTCGAACTTGTCGACATTGCCCGCGTTGATTCGGGTGGTGCCGAGCGCCAGCGCACCGGCCGAACCGTGCGAGAGAATGTGAACCGCGTCGACGTTGTCGTAGGCGTCGAGCACGCGACTGACCTGTTCGACGCCGTCCTGCTTCGCATCGATGACATAGACGCGGATCTGGGCATCGGAAGTGCTGAGCGTACGCGTCGGCGCCGGCCGCGGGTCGGCCGTCTCGATGTCGGCGCCGGTATCCGCCGCGTCGAGGCCGGCATCGTCTTCGCCGCCGGAGCCGTCACTGCCCGCACTCGACGATTCGATACCGGCCCGCACGGTATCGCCCGCCTGGTCCGGGTCATCGCGCTGCGCCGCCTCGGCATCGTCCGCCGCCTCCGTCGCCTCGCCGGCCAGCTGGTCGATGAGCGACTGGTAGTCCTTGACCGCGGCGTCGACGAAGACGATCTGCAGCGACTTCTCCGCACCGGCGGCATCGGCGGTCGCCGCGGGGGTCGCATCGTTCAGCACGTCGTCGTCGCGGTCGCGCGCGTCGTCGCCGGCATCGGGATCGGCCTGCGAATCGTTCGCCGACGCGGACTGCGCCTGGGTCGACGGCTCGATGCCGGAATCGGACATCCCGCCTTCGGCATCGGCGCCGATATCTTCGTCCACGGTCGATCCGGGCTGTGCCGTTCCCTCGGCGCCCGCATAGGTGAAGGCGAGCGAATCGCCGTCGACGGGATTGCCCTCGAGCGTTATGGACAGGCCGTCGAACCGGATGGTCGGATCGTCGGGATCGAAGGTGCCGCCGTGGAGGCTGTCGCCGGCGGCATTGAAAACTTCATAGGAGAACTCGTCGCCGAACGAAATCCTGTAGGTGCCGGCAACGGCCCGCGCCGGGTCGGACGCCTCCACGGCGCCGATCCGCGCGCCCTGCCCGGTACTCGCGTGGGCATTCCCCTCAGGCTGCGACGGCTGACCATCGTCGTTCGCATCGTTCTCACCCGCCGCCTCGCTCCCGCTCTGCACCGACCCGCCGGGATCGAGCGTGTCGACTTCCTCCGGCGGCAGGTTGTCGGCGACCTCCGGATCGGTCTCCGAGGGCGGCAGTTCCACGTCCTCGACCGGCGGATTGTCGTCGAACATGTCCGGCGTCGGCGGCGGCATGAAGCCGTCGGCAGACAACAGGATGCGCGGCTCGAGGGCCTCGAACAGGACTTCGTTGTAGCCGGTTGAGGATTGCGTGGATTCTTCCCGGTCGAGTCCGACCACGCCGCGCAGCAGCGAGCTGACGCCGGCGATACTCATCGGGTTGCCGCGACGGGTCTTGTGTCTCAGCCGGGCTCGCGCGAACAACGATTGCGTGAGAATCGGCATGAACGGCCGATTGTCGGCCGACAGCCGCCATCTCGGCAGCGGCGGCTTCTTCTTTTTGTGACTCGGTGGCACGGCGACGGAGGCGGCGTCAGGCGGCGCCGCCGGTTGTCGTGTGCTGTCGCGACGGCGTGGTTTGCATCTCTTACGATCCGTTGGCCAGCATGGCGTTGATCATGGCCAGGTCTTCGGGACTCAGGCTGCCGACCTGGCGTTTCAGGTTCAACAGGTTCAGCAAGTAGTCATAGCGCGCCTTGAGGTAGTCGCGCTGCACGAAGAACAGGTCCCGCTTGGCGTCGAGCACCTCGAGATTGGAATTGGCGCCGGTCTCGAATCCGCGCTGCTTGGAACGCACGGTGACGGCCTGCGCCTCCAGTGACGATTTCAGGGCATTGGCGCGGCTGATGCTGCTGACCACGCCGAGATAGGCATTGCGGGTCTGGCGGCGCACGTTGTTGCGTTCCAGTTCCAGCTCGTCCTCGGCCTGTTGCAGTTTGAACATCGACTCCTTGATGCGCGCGCGCAGCGTACCGCCCTGGAATATCGTCCACGCCGCGCGCAGCGTGATATCGGTCGATTCCACCTCGCTGCCACCGCCGAACAGGCTGCCCTCGGTGTCACGGTTCTCGAAGCTGGCGGTGATGTCGACGGTCGGATAACGATCGGCCTTGTCGAGCCGGTACTCGGCCATGGCGACGTCGACGGCGGCTTCGCGCGCTTTCACGGCCAGGTTGTTCTGCAACGCCTGCCCGATCCAGGCCTCGGGATCGGCCGGATCCGGCGGCACCATGGAGAAGTCGGCGTCCAGCGCGGCCGGCTCACCCGGCATGGCGCCGGTGATGAGGCGAACTCCCTCGCGGCGGTCGGCGACGGTATTACCGGCCTGGATGATGTCGGACTGTGTCAGGTCGAAGCGCGCCTGGGACTCATACACCTCGGTGGCATTGCCCATGCCGACGTCCAGTCGCTTCTGCGCCAGTTCGACCTGCCGTCCGACAGACTCCAGCTCGGCACGGGTGACGAATTCGTTGTCCAGCGCCGCCAGCAGCAGGATGTACGCTTCGGCCGCGCGAAGCATGAGTTCCTGCTCCGCGGCCATGTACTGGTATTCGGCCTGGTCGACCTCGGCGCCGGCGCGGCGACGCTCGCTGACGAAATCCCAGCGGAACAGCGGCTGACTCAAGGAAAGCGACAGGACGTTGGTCGGAAAATCGGACTCGCCCGAGCCGAACACGTCGTTGTCGCTGCGAATGATTTCCTGGGTGGTCTCGATCCGCTCGGCGGCGACGCCAAGGGTCGGGTAATACAGGCCCTTGGCCTGTCGGTGAGTCTGCTTGATCGCCTCGAACTCGTTGCCCGCCGCACTGAACGCGCGATCGTTCTCGAGCGCCATGCGATAGACGGTGAGCAGGTCGATATCGCCGGTCACGTCCGCGCGCGGCATCGCGGGCACGGCAAACAGGCCGGGATCGCCATTGCCGCCATCGGTTGCGAGGGCGTTCGGCGATTCCCCCGCAGCGGCCGGCGCCGCGATCAGTGCGAGCCATACCGCGAGGGCGCTTTTCGTTATCGTCGTGGTCCCCGTCTTCCCCATCCCACTCCCCTCGAAAACGACCGGATTCGCAACACAGGCGTGAGCCGGTTCCGCGTCGGAACTGACCACACGACCATGGACAGCGAAACCTGTCCATTCGCCGCGCCGAGTCCGTCCGATTGCCCACGCATGGCAGGATCGTGACGCCGGCAACGCGACATGCTCTCTCTACCGCGCCCGGGGAAAGGTCTCTACGGCCCGAAAACCCATCGTCCTTGGACGCGCAGGGAGCGCCGAATTATCTTGTTCACACTCCCCACACCAGCCACTATAGCAACCGGATATGTACCGATCAATGCGAATTTTTCGAACAGATTCGGCCAACCCGTCAGGCAGCCAATCGTGCCGTCACCCGGGTGAGGCTGGTCTACAATGACAGCGTTCATCTTCCGTTCGCACCCGCCGCGAGTTCGAACCGAGGCGCGACAAGCCGATTTTAATCAAACAGTTAAGATGAAATCCGTCAATACCGTCGCCGACGCCGCCGCGCTGCCCTTTCGCATCGTCGAGGCCATGCGCCTGCCGTGCGGCTACGAGCGTTCGTTCAAACTGCTGCCCGGCGCCGTACTGGCCAACCGGTACCTGCTCGGCATCGAGACACGGCGGGCAACCGGGGCCGATTTCGAGCAAGTATGCCGCCGGCTGGGCATGCCGGGGCAATACCTCGACAGCTTCGTCGAGCAGCTGGGGCAGGCGAACCTCGTCTTTCTGGGCTTCGAAGCCGACGCCATGGGCGGTGCTGTGTACAAGGTCTATCTCGAGTTCTGGGATCACGCCCGCGCACGGTATCGCGCCGGACACGAGGCGGCGAGGCCACTGTTGACCCATCGCGGCTTCAAGTGGGACATCGAGGATCCCGCCCGGCGCGTCGTCACCGATTATCATTGGGTCCCCGGCCTGAAAACGACGGACATCGTCGCCAGAATCGAGACCGTGTACGACAACGTCGGCGGTACGGCCGGCCTTGATGCCCTGCGCGACATGCTGCGCGCGGCCGACCGGGCGGGCGGCCGCGGGTACATCTTCGTCGAAGTCTCGGAAGCCGGTAATTCGCGACAATCGTTCGACATCAATCTCTACTCCGCCGGGCTCCGCGTTCGCGACATCGGCGACGCCGCGGCGCGCGTCGCGCGGCGGCTGGAGGTTCCGCCCGACCGCTTCGGCCGCCTCATGGAACTCGTCGGCGACAAGCTGTTCGGTCACGTCTCCGGCGGCCAGGGGCGCGACGGGAGCGAGTATTTCACCGTGTATTATGAAAACTGAGGCGCTGGCGGACGACGAGCTCGTTGAGCGCCTGCGCGCTCCAGGTCGTCCGCCGCAGGCGCTCGTGGACGAGTACTACCGGCGCTGCATCCCGGTGTACCTCGAGTTTCTCGGAGTCGACTGGCACACCGGCCTGTATCGCCCGGGCGAGCGCGGCGTGTCGCCGACCGACCAGGTGCGCATGAACCGCCACGTGGCCGACTCCATCGCCCTCACAAGCGCCGATACGGTGCTCGACGTCGGCTGCGGCGTCGGCGGCGTCGCCTGCTTCCTGGCGCGCGAATACGGCTGCCGGGTGACCGGCCTGACGCCGGTGCGGGCCCAGCTCGACATGGCGCGAACCATCGCCCGGCGCCAGGGCGTGCAGTCACGGGTCGACTTCGACCTCGGCCACGCCGGTGCGCTGCCCTACGCGGACGAGCGCTTCGACGTGGTCCTGTTTTTCGAGTCGCCGTGCCATTTTCCCGACCGGGCCGCGTTTTTCAAGGAAGCCTGGCGCGTGCTCGTGCGCGGCGGCCGCCTTGCCGGCGAAGACTGGCTGGCGAGCGGCGACATGGACGACGCCGACGCCCGGCGGTGGCTGTCGCCAGTGTGCCGGGACTGGGCCATCCCGGCGCTCGGCAGCGGCGACGACTACCTCGCCGCCATGCGCGAGGCCGGCCTTGTCGACGCCGCCTGCATCGACATGCGCGAGGAGATGGAGCTGCGCCGCGGCTTCGCCACCAGCCAGCGACAGCAGGCGGAACTCGCGGCCGATCGGCGTGCCTGCACGAATCCCTTTCTGGGCATGATTCTCGAGGGACTGTCGAGCCTCGGTCGCGCCGTCGACGCCGGCGCCTTTACCATTGGGCGCTTCACCGCGCGCAAGCCGGCGGCCACCGCGACACCGTGACGAAGCGCTTCGACGTCCACCTGTTCGAGGAACATTCGGCCTCGCTGCCGGCATGGTGGTCGCATCCCCGCGCCAATCGCACGCTGGTCTATCTCGATGCGCATCTGGACCTGCAGCAAACCCGCGAAGACGGTATCGATCGTCTTCGACAATGCCGCACGCTTCAGGACGTGCGCGCGCTCGAGTCGCCCCACCACCTGAACCCGAGCGAACGCTATGCCTTCGGTATCGAGGACTTTCTGCATCCGGCGAGCCGCCTCGGCCTCGTCGGGCGCCTGGTCTGGGTGGCGCCACCCCATGTGCCCCGACGTTACTCGCGTTCGCTGATCGAGATCACCCAGCAGATGGACGGGGTCGAATTCGGAGAACTGGCCGGCTTCGCGCCGGCCGCAGACGACGCGCTGCGCGGCAGCCTGCTCGGCCTCGACATCACGATCTGCGGCTACGAACAGCTTGCCACGCTCGACATCGGCACCTACGACCTGGATATCGACACCGACTACTTCGTCGAAGTACCCGCGGACCGGCTGTGGGTGGATCCGCGCCGGGTTGTCGACGCCGTGGTCGAGCAACTGGGGCCGCCGTCGATGGCGACGGTCTCGCGTGCCGTGACCAGCGCCTTCATGCCGCTCGCCTGTCGCTTTGTCGGCGACTATGTTCGCGCCGTGCTCGAAGGCGATGACGAGGGTTGCGAACACGGCGCCCGGCTCTTCACGGTGGCCACCGCGACAGTCGACCGCAAGGGGGCACGCGAGGCCTGCGAAAGAGCCCGCCGTGCACGGCCCGATTGTCCGCATACACAGTATCTCGCCGCCCGCCTGTGCGACGACCCGGCGCGCGCACGCGACCTTCGCTCCGCGGCCGCGGCCATCGACGACGGCTATCGCGTCGACCTGTCGCGCGACGCCTCGGCCTTTCCGCACCGGCGCCTGCGCCTCGGCAAGACCGCGCTGGCGGGGCTGGCCGCGGCGCTTCCATCGGAGGTCGACGAACAGCGGCGAGCCCTCGCCGAGCTGGCGGTGGCGCGGCTGTTGGCGGCCGCGGGCCGGCTCGACGCCGCCGAGGCACTGGCGCGGCGTGCGCGCGGCGAGCTGGCCGATCACGGCGACCTCGCCCTCGCCATCGCCCGCGGCCACCTGGCCGCGGGATCGGCGGCGCGCGCCCTGCCCTGGATCGAAACCGCGCACAAGCGCCACAAGACCCGCACCGTCGCCGCCATGATGCGCGGCGATCTCGCCCTCGGCGCCGGTCGCGCACGCGATGCACTGTCCTGTTACGAGGAAGCCGCGGTACGCGCACCCGCCTGGCAATTGCCGCTGCGGCGTCGACGCGATGCACTGCGCACGCTTGGCGACCACGCCGGTGCAGGCGCGCTCGACAAGGAGATCGCGCACCGGCAGGAGATCATGGACCAACTGGTGAAGGACGCCGCCGGCCGCTGATCCGACACCGCCCCGGTGACCTCGCGGCGACCGGAAGGACAGCGCGGCGATGGCGACGCCGGTCAAGGCCGGCGCAGTACCTCGCATCGATCCGCGTCGACCCGGTCGAATTCCCCTTCATCGGCTCGGCCGCGAGGTCCGGCTCGATGGCAACGTGGCTGACCGGCCCGGCAGGAGACGGCGCACGACGGCGAGATCCTGGTTGAACGGATTGTCGTCGCCGTCGAGGGTACCGAGGTATTCGAGGTCGTCATGAGCGTCGACCGCCGCGCGCACCACGGACTCGTCGAGAAAGCCGACACCGTATTCGTCGGCGCTGGAATAGAACGTGCCGAAACCGGCGAATGCGTGGCCGTCGCGTTCGAAGTCCCGGATGCGCGCCTCGCGCACCGCCGGCTCCACCGGTCCGTAGTGCGCCAGCGCCCCGTCGCGCCAGCGCTCGAGGTAGCCGCGACCGAGATAGGTGAAGCACATCAGGCCGCCCGGCGCCAGCAGCGCTCGCCACAGGGCGAGCACGCGATGAAAGAAATCGCGCCCGGTGTGCGTGAGCAATGACGCGGCGACCAGCAGCTGGTGACGCCCGGCGTCGTCGGGGGCGTCGGCATCCCATCCGATGACGCGCCCGACGCAATGAAACCGGCGTACGCAGAACGCCACCGCGTCGGGGTCGATGTCGTAGGCATACAGCCGCGCGTCCGGGCGCGCCGCGCGCAGCGCGCGCAGCAACCGGCCATAGTGGCAGGCGTAGTCGGCGATGGAGTCGACCTGCGCCAGGGTCCGGCGACAATGGGTCGACAGCAGCGTGTCGAGCTGCTCGACCTGGTGCACGGCGCTGGTGAAGTAGTGCTCGACGTTTCCTCCGCGTGCGTAGACTCCGTAGAGGGAATCGCGTGGCGCGACGGTTCGGTCCATGTCGCGCAGCAGCGACGCGAACGATGCGCCGGCGGCCGGTCGGGTCGGCGCTGGCACACGTGCCGGGTCGGGCCGGGCAACGACGAAGAAGCGAACGCAGAACAGGTTGTCCACCTGTTCCCCGCTCAACCCGGCCAGGCGCACGCCGCCGATGGACACCGCGTTGTCTTTTGCCCGCGGACGCTTCATGCCCGCCGGCCTCGGCCCGTAGACGCGGTACACCCGTACCACCGAGTATCCCGCGGCCTGCACCAGGGCAGCGGCCTCCTCGACGGTGTAGCGACGCTCGTCGCCAGCCGCGGCGGCGCCTCCGGCGCCAAGCAGGACGCGAAGATGCGCGTGATATCCGGCGTGACCGAAGCCGAACCATGCACTCGCGTCGGCCGCCAGCACCGCGCCCATCGCGGCCAGCGCGCCCCGCGGATCGCGCAGGCGGCCGAGCAGCGCGTTGCAGACAAGGAGATCGGCCTGCACGGCGCCCAGGCTGTTCCAGTCGAAGCGATCGGGATCGACCACCAGGACCTCGTCAAGCCGTTCGCGCGCGGTCGCTGCGCGCGCCTCGCTGGTCTCGAAACCGAGCACACGATCGACCCCGGCAAAGAGCGCCAGCCGTTCGGCGGTTTCGCCCTCGCCACAGCCGACGGCGAGCATGATCCGGCCGCGGGCGGCGTGCATGACGAAGGCGTTGACCAGGTCCACGTCCGGATCGGGTGGGCTATGCGACGGCAACCAGTCGCCGCCCGGCGGCGCCGCGACCGCCACCGCCGGCAACGGCGGCAACGACGCCCCCGCTTCGCGTCCGTGGCCCGCGTCGCGTACGCATTGCAGCCAGCGGTAGCCATCGGCGGCATCGGGTTCCAGGTGCGCGCCCTCGCTCCACTCGTTCCACGCATTGAGAAACACGAACGGTTCGTCACCGCTTGCCGCGGCGCGTGCGAAGATCTCGCGCAGGTGGCGCGTGTATCGCTCCGGCCGGGACGGCAGGATGACATAACCGTCGCGGCCGCGACGGGGCGTGTTGTCCCAGGCATGGCAGGCGCCGCGATAGCGCACCGGCCCGCCGGCTTCACGTGCCAGCGACAGGCGCCATATCTCCTCGACCGGAACGATGCTCAACCCGCCGGACACCAGCGGCCTGGCCGCGGCCTGCACGCAGGAGGGATGGTGCTCGGCGACCGCGTCGACGAAGTCGGGCGCCTCGCGATTGTCGTCGAACGCGCCTTCGACGGCGACGATGTGCAGGCCCGGGTCGCCGCGACGCGATGCGAGTTCGCGCCAGCGCTCGACCATCCCCGACGCATCGTCGACGTGACCGATACGGTAGATGAGAAACACCGGCCGGCCGTCCACGCGGATGTAGTTGGGATGATCAAAGTAGCGGCACAGGATCTCGAAGTGCGACTGCCAGTCGTCCCGACCGCCGTAGACCTGGGGCTGCAGCACGTCGTGCTCCTCGCCCGACCAGCGACGCGACCAGGGCTCGTTGGCCCAGCACAGGCAGAACGGCAGATCCGGCTCACCGTCCACGAGCATGCGCTCGAGCGGTTCGTGCAGTAGGCGGGTACCGCCGAACCAGTAGTGGTAGTAGCAAAAACCATGAATGCCGTGCGCCTTTGCCAACTCGCCCTGCCGACGCCGGATGGCGGTGTCGGTGAGGTCGTAGTAGCCGACATCGGCGTGCGGCGCCACCGGTTGCGCATGGCCGCCGAACAGGGGCTTCGCCTTTCGCACCAGGGTCCACTCGGTGAAACCGTCGCCCCACCAGCGGTCGTTCTCGGGCACGCGGTGAAACTGCGGCAGGTAGAAGCAGATCGGCTTGACGCCGGAATCTTCGCTCATGGCGCCGCCCCGTCGACGCGTTGCGCGCCGTCGCGCACCGCCTGCTCGATGAACTCGACCAACGCATGCGCCGGGCGGTCGTCGTGGTACAGCCTGTGCCGGCGGTCGGCAATGACCCGGCGTTGAGCCGCGCGCCACTCGGCATCCTGACCGAGGCGCACCGCGCAATCGACGTAGTCGGCCTCGTCGCGGGCGATAAGCGTGTCGTAATCCATTTTCCGGTAGAAGGCGAAGGTGTGCCTGGAGCGCATGAACCGGCCCGGCAGCGTCACCACCGGCAGGTCGCGGGACAGGGCGTCGAGACTCGAATTACAGCCGGACCACGACGGCGTGTCGAGGGCGGCGTCGGCCACATCGTGCAGCGACAGGAATCGCGAGCGCGCCAGGCGCGGCAGGAACACGACGCGTCGATCGAAGCACGCGCCGAACACGTGACGCAGTCGGCGCCGAAGCGCGTCCGTCGCGCCCGGCGCCCCCTCGATGAAGACGAACCGGGCGGCGTCGACGCGCCCGGCAATGTCGGCGAACAGCAGATCGTGACGCGGCAGATACTTGGACAGGTTCTGCACGCAGAGGTAGACGACATCGTCCGGCGCCAGGCCGAACTCGCTCCGCTTCGCATTACCGCTGTCCGCGGCAGGCGTCTCGCACGCGAACGACAGACCCGGCAGACGCACCAGGCGCTCGCGGTAATGCGAATCGCCATCTTCCGGCTCCATCAACTCGCTGCTCAGGAAATAGTCGAGGGTGGGCAGCCCGGAGGTCGCGGGATGCCCCCATGACACGCACTGCACCGGCGCCAGTCGCCGCGCGGCCAGACGGGTCGTGGCCGGGTTCATGCCCACCTCGGGGTAGATCAGCACGTCGATCCGGGCATCCCCGATGGCGGCCGCCATTTCTTCAACCGACAGGCCGGTGTGAAACCGGTGGCATGCGTTTCGCGCCTTCGCCGTGCAATGATCCTGTCGCGATCCGGTGTAGAAGCCGTGCAGCTCGAAGGCCCGGGCGAGGCACGGCAACCAGCCGCTGATGGGCACCTTCCAGTTGGAGTGGTCGAAGAAAAAGCCCGACACGATACCCACGCGCAGGCGCTCGCCGGCACTTCGCGACACGCGCGCCGACGCGTCGGCGCCGGTGCACAGCAGGTCGCCGTAGAGTGTCTGCAATACCCGGTCGTCCTCGCCCTGGTAGGGCAGCAGGAAGGGCTGGATCAACGCGATGCAGCGCGAGAGGTCGTGCGTGTCCCCGCCCTTGAAGCGCGCCGACAGCGCGGCCAGTCGGCAGCCGTACACCTGGCGCGCATCGGCCAGGTGCGCTTCGCTGGCATAGACCGTTTCCAGCGCCGCCATGCACCGGCTCCAGGCGATGGCGGGATCACCCGTTGCGAGTTCCCCGGCGCTGTCGAGAATACGACGGGCGTCTTCATGTCGTGCCGCGAGCATGAGCGCGATGGCGGCGTTGACCCGGGCCTCGACGAATCCCGGCGCCAGCTCCGCGGCGCGACGGAACGCGGCGAGCGCGCGCGACGCGTCGCCGAGATCGTTCAGCGCGGCGCCGAGGTTGTTGTGTGCCTCGGCATAGCCGGACCGTGTCGCGATGGCGGCCTTGAAATGCGCAACGGCCGCGGCCGGACGCTGCCGCTGCTGCAGGATCACGCCGAGATTGTTGTGCGCCTCGGCGTGCCCCGGAGCGATCTCGATGCAGTGCTCGTATTGCGCCCGGGCGTCGTCGAGTCGTCCCGCAAGGCGGTCGAGATTGGCGCGGTTGACGCGCGCCTCGACGTTCCCCGGCGCCAGTTCGATCGCGCGATCGAATGCCAGCCGCGCGGCCGGCGCGTCGCCCGTGCGCATGCGCGACAGGCCGAGCGCATTGAACACGGCGGGATTGTCGCCTCGAAGCACGGCGGCGCGTTCCAGGTAAGGCAGTGCGGCCTCGTCGCGGCCGGCATCCTGCAATACCTGGCCGAGGCTGGCGTGGGCCATGGCGTGGTGCGGATCGACGGCGACGGCGCGGCGAAGTCGGCTTACCGCCTCGTCCGTGTGTCCCTGCCGGTAGAGGACGAGGGCGTACAGTTGCAGCGCGTCGACGTGGTCGGCGTGCTGTTCGAGTGCGTCACGGTAGCACCGGGCGGCGGCGTCGAGATCGCCGACACGATGCAGGCGGCGTCCCCGGGCGAGCAGCGCATCGACTCGCTCGTCGTCATACGATGGCGGGACGGGCATCGGTTTCGGTACGCAACGCGAAGACTTATGATGGACGGGACGAAACCATGTTACAACATTTGCCCGTCCGCACCGATGAACACACGAGCCAGTGTCGCCGTGCTGCTGCACCTGGCAACCAGTCGGCACCTCGATGAATTCACCCATGCGTTGACGCGCCTCGACACGCCGCACCACGTGATCGTCAACCTGCCACGTCTCGACGCCGCCGGCGAGTCCGTCGCGGCGAGGCGCGACGTCGTACACGGCGCGTTCCCCGCGGCGACGATTGTCGAATCGGACAACCGCGGCATGGACGTGGGCGGCATGCTGCGCCTGTTCCGACACGCCCTCGACGGACCGTGGCGCTACTGGCTGTACCTGCACAGCAAGACGGACGACGACTGGCGCGGCGCCATGCTGGATGCCGTCACGGTGAACGCGCGGCGCGCCCTGGATCTGATGGCGCATGTCGGGCGCACCGAGCGCCACAACCCGGTAGGGATGGCCGGCGCATGGGCCTATCCCTTCGACTATTACAACATCGGCCCGTTTCTCGATCTCGTCGAGACGCTCGGCGTCACGCTGCGCACCGACTGGCAGTGCTACTACCAGCAGTATCCCGAGGCACGGGCATTGCCATTGCCGCAGCGGATCGCGCATGCCGCGTCGCCGGCGCGCCGCGTGCTGCGGCCGGAGCTCGATCTCGAGTACGCGAGTGCCTGCCTCGGCGACCTGCACGCTGCCCGGCAGCCCATGAACGCGTCATTGCTACGGCACCTGATCGCCGTGGGGGTCGTCGGTACGCTGCACTACTTTCCGGGCAACTACTTCTGGATTCGCCGCGACGTGGTCGAGGCGCTTGCCAGCGCCATCGACCTCGACGCCGAATATCGACGCCTATCGCCCGGGACCCGGTCCGACCGCGACTGGCAAAGCCGCGCCCACGCCTGGGAACGTGCGCTGTCCGTATTCGCCGTGAAGCGCGGCTACGCGCTGGTGCAACTCGGCGCCGACCCCGCGGCGACACCGACCGCGGGCGCCGTCACCGACGACGCCCCGGCCGACTGAGCCGGCGATCAGGCCGATTCGGCAACGCTCGCCGCTTCCACTGCGCCGCAGCCGCTGCGATTCAGTCCGCTGATGATGGCCTTGATCGAGGCCGTGACGATATTGCCGTCGAGACCGACGCCGTACACCGGCCGGCCATCCTCATATCGGATCTCGACGTAGGCGGCGGCAACGGCATCGGCGCCACCGCCAATCGCATGTTCGTGGTAGTCCATGACGGCAACGGGCAGCTTCAGGGCATCGACGAATGCCTCCACCGGCCCGGCGCCGATGCCACGAAGCGCGACCGCGCGACCATCGACCAGCATGTCGACGTCGAGCCGCACCGATCGCTCGCGGTGGCTGTCCTCGTCGATATGGTGATGGACGAGTTCGAAGGGCCCGCGATTTTCCAGGTACTCGTACTCGAACAGCCGGTGAATCTCGGCGGCGCTCATCTCGCGTCCGCTGTCATCGGTGTGGTGCTGCACCACGCCACTGAATTCGATCTGCAGACGCCGCGGAAGCGACAGCCCGAAATCGCGTTCGAGCAAATAGCTGATGCCGCCCTTGCCCGACTGGCTGTTGACGCGAATGACCTCCTCGTAGGTTCGTCCGAGATCCTCCGGATCGATGGGAAGATAGGGAATGTTCCAGCGTTCGCCGTCGGTCCGGGCGCCGAAGCCCTTCTTGATCGCATCCTGGTGCGAGCCGGAAAACGCGGTGAAAACGAGATCCCCGACGTACGGGTGGCGCGGGTGAACGGGCAGCTGGTTGCAGTGTTCCACCTCGCGGCGCACGCGATCGATGTCCGAGAAATCGAGCCCGGGGTCGATGCCCTGGGTGTAGAGGTTCAGCGCGAGCGTGACGATGTCCACGTTTCCGGTGCGCTCGCCGTTGCCGAACAGGCATCCCTCGACGCGATCCGCACCCGCCATCTGGCCGAGTTCGGCGGCCGCCACGCCCGAACCCCGGTCGTTGTGCGGATGCAACGAGAGCACCACGGCATCGCGGCGATCGAGATGCCGGTGCATCCACTCAATCTGGTCCGCGTACAGGTTGGGGGTGGACATCTCGACGGTTGCCGGCAGGTTGATGATACAGGTGCGCGCGGGCGTCGGCTGCCACACGTCGATCACGGCGTTGCAGATTCTCACCGCGAAATCGAGTTCGGTGGCGCTGAACGTCTCGGGCGAATATTCGAACCGCCACTCGGTCTGCGGATATTGCGCGGCGAGATCGCGGATCAACGTGGCCGACTCCACCGCCAGGGCGACCACTTCGTCCGGCGACTTGTGGAACACGACGTCCCGGAACACGGGCGAGGTGGCGTTATACAGGTGCACGATGGCCCGCGGGGCGCCCGCAAGCGCTTCAAAGGTGCGCCGGATCAGGTCTTCCCGCGCGGGCGTGAGGGCCTGGATGGTCACGTCGTCGGGTATGCGCCTGTTCTCGACCAGGTCGCGCACGAAGTCGAAGTCGGTTTGCGAGGCCGAGGGAAACGCCACCTCGATTTCCTTGAAGCCGGTGTCGACCAGCAGCTCGAACATGCGCCCCTTGCGCTCCCCGTTCATGGGTTCGATAAGCGCCTGGTTACCGTCTCGCAGGTCGGAGCTGCACCACACGGGCGCCTTGTCGATGACGCGGTCGGGCCAGGTGCGGGCCTCGATGGGGACGGGTGCGAATGCCGTGTACTTGTCGGCCGGATGCTTGATCATGGGACTACCTTGAATGCCAATCGAATATTCGCCGCGCCGCCGGGTCGGCGACGAGGATGGAAGACGGTTATGTGTGGGGAGTAATCAGTGCGCCTGGCGGCGCAGCAGCAGGCGCGCCAGCAGGGCGCTGGCGGAAACGGGCAGGACAGTGGCGGTTCGGATTCGCATGATGGCGAAGTAAAACGCACACGGCGTCGACGTGTCAACCCGTGCGGTGAGCGAGGGGGTGCGGTCACCGCGAAAAAAGCCGCGCCCCTCGAAATTCATCCCGCGGGTGATTCGATGCCGTGGCCGGACAGGGCGCCGGCCGGCGGATGTTGCCGGATCCGGGAAGTGCCTCGCGGCGATACCCGGATCCGTTGTCCCGCCCGGTATTTCTAGAAGCGCTGCCGGCGTTGCGGCCTCTCGCCGCGGGGCCTCGCCTCGTTCACCCGCATCTTGCGGCCGCCGCTGTCGGTATCGTTCAGACCCTTGATCGCAGCGTCCGCTTCCGAATTATCG
>JAUIDF010000322.1 GCA_030429125.1 Gammaproteobacteria bacterium
TTCGAGGTCTGCCCGGCCGACATCGACGAGGACGCGGTCACCGCGCCGGCACCGCGCTCCCGGGTGCTGGCGGTGGCCCGCGCCAAGGGCGCGGCGGTGGCGGCTCGCCCCCGTCAGGTGGTGCTGTCCGCCGACACCAGCGTGGTGCTCGACGAACACGAGCTCGGCAAGCCGCGTGATCGCGACGAGGCGATGGCGATGCTTGGCCGTTTATCCGATCGCGCACATTGGGTTTATACTGCGGTGGTGGTTCGCAGGGACGACCGGTCCGCCGAGGTCGTCGCTGCCACCCGGGTCTGGTTCGCGCCGTTGACCCGCCAGGCCATCGCCCGCTACTGCGATGGGCCGGAACCCTACGACAAGGCCGGCGCCTACGGCATCCAGGGACGCGCCGCCGTCTTCATCCACCGCATCGAGGGTAGTTACAGCAACGTGGTCGGCCTGCCGTTGTTTGAAACCGCGCAGTTGCTCGAACGTTTCGGAATCCGGCCATGAGCGAAGAATTGCTGATCAACATCACGCCCCAGGAAACCCGTGTCGCGGTGGTCGAGAACGGCGTCCTGCAGGAAGTGCACATCGAGCGCAACCACGGCAAGGGCATCGTCGGCAACATCTACCGGGGCAAGGTGGTGCGGGTGCTGCCCGGCATGCAGGCCGCCTTCGTCGACGTCGGCCTCGAGCGCACCGGCTTCCTGCATGCCGACGACATCGTGGTACAGGGCGAGAACGGCCTGGTGCGTTCCTGCGAAACCGCCAACGGCGACGGTGAGAAGCCGGCCATCCACTCGCTGGTGCGCGAAGGCCAGTCGGTGGTGGTGCAGGTGGTCAAGGATCCCATCGGCAGCAAGGGCGCGCGGTTGACCACGCAGATCGCCATCCCTTCGCGCAACCTCGTCTACCTGCCCGGTACCGAGCACATCGGCGTGTCCCAGCGCATCGCCGATCCCGACGAGCGCGACCGGCTCAAGCAGGCGGTGCACGAGACCCGCGAGCTCGAGCAGGTCGCCGGTGGCTTCATCGTGCGCACCGCCGGCGAGTCCGCCGTGTGCGAGGACATGCGCCAGGACATGCGCTTTTTGGCCCGGGTCTGGGAGCGGGTGCAGAAACTGATGGGCGAGGTCGGCATCGGCCTGGTGCACGAAGACCTGCCACTGGCCATGCGCGCGTTGCGCGACTTCGTCAACGAGGACATGGAGAAGGTCCGCATCGATTCGCGGGAGACCTACCAGAAGGCCCGCACGCTGGCCCGCGAACTGGTGCCGGAAGTGCTGGAGAAGATGGAATACTATCCCGGCGAACGACCGATCTTCGACCTGTACTCGGTGGAAGACGAGATCCAGCGGGCACTGGACCGGATGGTGCCGTTGAAGTCCGGCGGCTACCTGGTCATCGACCAGACCGAGGCGATGACCACCATCGACGTCAATACCGGCGCCTTCGTCGGGCGGCGCAACCTCGAGGAAACCCTGTTCAAGACCAACCTGGAGGCGGCGCAGACCATCGCGCGCCAGCTCCGGCTGCGCAACATCGGCGGCATCATCATCGTCGACTTCATCGACATGGAACAGGAGGAGCACCGCCGGCAGGTGATGCGCGCGCTGGAGAAGGCATTGGCGCGCGACGGCGCGCGCGCCCACATTGCCGATATGTCGGTGCTCGGCCTGGTCGAGATCACCCGCAAGCGCACCCGCGAGAGCCTCGAGCGCATGCTCACCCAGCCGTGTCCCGCCTGCGCCGGACGCGGCGTGCAGAAAACGCCGCAAACCGTTTGCTACGAGATTTTCAGGGAGATACTGCGCGAATCGCGCCAGTTCGAGGCGCAGGGTTTCATGGTGCTTGCCGCGCAGGTGGTCATCGACATCCTGCTCGACGAGGAGTCCACCGGCCTCGCCGACCTGCAGGAGTTCATCAAGCGTCCGATCCAGTTGCAGGTCGAGCCCGCCTATACCCAGGAAGTGTTCGATGTGGTGCTGGTATAAGGTCGTCCCCCTGGTGATCGGCGCGTTGCTGTGGAGCGCTCCGGCGCACGCCGCGTTCTGGCAGGCGACCATCAAGCTCGGCGACTGGCAGGCGCACGCCGAGACGAATCGCCTGATCGAGCTCGACGCCATCCGCGATTTGCTGGCGCGCTTCGAGGAAAAGGAGGGCAATACCGTCACCATCCGCTACCCCGGCGGCGACGCCGGCAGCGCATGGGCCGTTCAGTTTCGAAACCGCCTGGTGGCCTACGGCATACCCTCGAGCTACATCGCGATGATGCCGGGCTCGGGCGGGCTGGATATTCTCCACGTGAGCCTGACCAGCCCGGACTGACATGACGTTTCGCTGCGCCGTCGTACAGACGTGTTCGGGCATCGACATCGATGCCAATCTTGCCGTCGCCGGGAAACGTATCGCCGAGGCGGCCGCCGACGGCGCAGAGCTCGTCGCGCTGCCTGAGAACTTCGCGCTGATGCCCGACGGCGCCCGATCGTTGATAGCCTGTGCAAGGGATCGTGCCGACGACATCGACGCGTTTCTCGCCGGGTGCGCCCGCGAGCACGGCGTCATCGTTGTCGGCGGGTCTTTCCCGACGCCGTCCGCGGACGAGAACCGCATCCACGGTACCTGTCGTGTATATGACGCAACTGGCGCGCGGCTGGCGAGCTACGTCAAGATGCACCTGTTCGACGTGGTCGTGTCCGACAACGAGTCCTACCGCGAGTCCGACTACACCGCCCACGGCGACGCGATCGTCGACGTGCACACGGATCTCGCCCGCATCGGCCTGAGTATCTGCTACGACGTACGTTTCCCCGAACTGTACCGCGAGTTGGCGCGGCGGGGCGCCCGCATCCTCGCCGTGCCCTCCGCGTTCACCGTGCCCACCGGCCGCGCCCATTGGGAAGTTCTGCTGCGCGCCCGCGCCATCGAGAACCAGTGCTTCGTGGTCGCGCCGGCCCAGTTCGGGGAGCACGAGAACGGTCGCAAGACCTACGGAGACAGCATGATCGTCAGTCCCTGGGGCGAAATCCTGGTTCGTCGCGAACATGGCGAAGGGGTGAGCTGCGCGGAGATCGATCTCGGTATGCTGGAGAAGGTGCGCGAGCGTCTGCCGGCGCTGGATCATCGAAGAATGTAACGCCGTCACTGGCGACGTGTACCGCGAGCATACTGCGGGTCGCGCCATACCGATTCCCGACCGCAACCTCGATGCAAAACGCTATCACGTCGTACCGACGTGTCGACGCGTCGTTCACGCCGCGCTTTGGCTTCCACCCGCGAAGCGACCGGGATCGACGCGGACGGATCGAGGCTGCCCGCATTCTGCAAGGCGCGCGCTCATTCGGTATGATGCGAACCTCCCCGAACCTGCGAGACCGGACCGGCGAGTAGTCCATTTCATGACAGCGACCGACAAGCGACGACGTCTTCGCGCCGTGTTGAACGGCGACCACTGCGTATTCCCGGCCTCCGTGTTCGACCCGATCTCGGCGCGGCTCGCCGAGGACCTCGGCTACGAGCTCGGTATGTTCGCCGGTTCCGTGGCTTCAATGACCGTCCTCGGTGCGCCCGACCATATCGTGCTCAACCAGGCCGAGCTGGCGGAGCAGTGCCGGCGTATCTGCCGGGCGGGCGGTTTGCCGCTGGTGGTGGATGCCGACCACGGCTACGGCAACGCCCTGAACGTGGCGCGCACGGTCGAAGAGTTGGAAATCGCGGGGGTATCGGCGCTGACCATCGAGGACACCGAGCTGCCCATGGCCTGGGGC
>JAUIDF010000323.1 GCA_030429125.1 Gammaproteobacteria bacterium
TTCAACCGACGTGAACGCCGCCGCCGGCATCTTCGTCAAGGTGTGCTTCGCCGGCCTGTTCGTCGTCGTGCTCGCAATCGTGCTGTGGTTTGCCGAGCGCGCGTTGAGGTCTCCCTGGGGGCGCATGATGCGTGCCATTCGCGACAACCGTGACGCCGCGGCCGCCATGGGCAAGGACGTGACCCGGCGGCACCTGCAGGTCTTCATCCTCGGCTGCGCGACCTGCGGCATCGCCGGCGCCATGCTCGCCACGCTCGACGGACAGCTCACGCCCACCAGCTACATTCCGCTGCGTTACACGTTCCTGATCTGGGTCATGGTCATCCTGGGGGGCTCCGGCAACAACTGGGGCGCGGTGCTCGGCGGCTTCGTGATCTGGTTCGCCTGGGTCGAGGCGGCGCCGCTCGGCAGCTGGATGATGGAAACCGCGACGGTGTACATGGATGCGGACAACCCCCTGCGCCAGCACCTGGTCAACGGCGCCGTGTACACGCGTTACGTGCTGATGGGTGCCATCCTGCTGCTGGTGATGCGATTCGCACCCCGCGGCCTGATTCCGGAGCGCTAGCCGGTCAACCGCCGACATCGCCGGCGGGGCGCGACCACCGCGTGGTGCTGCCGCACGCCGCCGAGTGCATGCATCGAGACGCCCATGCCTATCCGTGTTCGACGCCGATCTCGTCGATGATATCCCGCAGCGTGTTCTCGCCGATGTCGAGGTCCGCGAACCCGCGCGGGGCGCGGGCAATGTTGTCGCGGCGCACCAGTTCGACCTGGTCGAGGGTGATGGGTGCACCGGGCAGCGGTGCCGCCAGTATCGCGAGCAGGCGCCACAGTGAAATCGGAACTGACAGGAACAAGGGGCTGCGGTCGAGACGGCCGGCGATGCCCTCCAGCAACTCGCGGTAGGTGAAGATCTTCGGCCCGCCGAGCTCAAAGGTGGTGCCCGCGGCATCGGGCAGGCTCAGGGCCGCGAGCACCGCGCGGGCGACGTCGTCCACATGCACCGGTTGCACCCGGCTCGAGCCGTCGCCGAACAGCGGCACGACGGGAAGCCGCCGGACCATCGGCACCATGGCGGACAGCAGGGCGTCGCCAGGACCAAAGAGTGCGCTAGGACGAAGGATAATGCTGTCGGAATACACCGTCCGCACGCGTTCTTCGCCAAGAGCCCGCGCGCGGACATACGGCGAGCGCGAGTGCGGCGTGACGCCGATGCCGGACAGGTGAACCAGCCGCGCCGACGACCGTCTGGCCGCCGCGGCGACATGTCCCGCCGCGACGACGTGTATCGCGTCGAAGGTCGCATCGCGCCTCTGGACGTACAGGCCCACCGCGTTGACGATGGCCGATACGCCGTTCGCGGCCGCGTCCACCTCTCGCGGATTGCGAATGTCCACCGCCACCGCCTCGGCGCGATTCGCCATGTCGCGCAACAGGTCTGGTCGCGGGCGCCGCGCGGCGACTCGCACGTTCCAGCCGGCGGCTATCGCCTGGTGCACGATGCGGCGTCCGAGAAAGCCGGTGCCGCCGAATACCGTGACGAGTCGATCGTTCATGCGTCGCTTGGTCCCGGTTCGTCAACCGGTTCTCGCAAACCTTGTTAGGCGACGATGCGCTCCACCTAGGGCCGACGTATCAGCCGAATCGGGCCGGCGAGTAGGGAGAAAGATCGATATCACTGGATTCCCCTTGTACCGCGCGCGCCAGCAGGAGGCCGGTGACGGGTCCCAGCGAGAGGCCGAGATGGCCGTGGCCCGTGGCAAGCCACAAATTGCGATGGCCCGGGACTTCGCCGATGACGGGCAGCGAGTCCGGTGTCTGGGGCCGGTTACCGAGCCAGCTGTCGCCGACCGGCGCGCCGATGGCAACGGCCTCGCGCGCGCGCGGCAGAATGCGGTCGAGCTGTACCGGCGTCGCGGTCGCGTCCAGCGGCGCCCATTCGACGCCGGACGTAAGTCGGTAGCCCTTATCCATGGGCGCCATGACGAAGCCACTTTCGATGTCGTGGATGGGGCGGTTGAGCGGCGTCCGCGGCGGTTCGAAATGCCGGTGATAGCCGCGTTCGGCGATCAGCGGCAGGCGGTAGCCGAGAGGCGCCAGCAGCGCTCGGCTCCACGCGCCCAGCGCCACCACGGCGCGCCCGGCATCGATCGGTCCGGCGTCGGACTCCGCCCGCCAGCCGTCTGCCGTCTTACGCAGCGCTCGAATCCGGGCCGTCCTGATGCTGCCGCCCATGGCGCGGAACAGGTCGGCGTACCGCGTGCCCAGCGCGCCTGGATCGCTGACGGCCGCGGCCCCCGTGATCCAGCGCGCACCGGCGAATACCGGCTTCAGGCCCGGCTCGAGCTCGGCCAGCGCGGCAGGATCGAGTCGCGTGAAGTCCACGCCGTGGTCGCGGAGCAGTTGCTCGTCGCCGTCGCTGGCGGCAAATGCCTTGGCACTTCGGTACAGCTTGAGCCAGCCGCGCCGGCGCACCAGGTGCGAAGCGCCGGCTTCGCGCGCCAGGACCCGGTGAGTGTCGACGGCGCGATCCAGCAGGGCGTGGATGGCGCCGGCGTTGCGGATATAGACGGCTCGTCGGGTATTGCGCAGGAATCGTGTGAGAAACGGCACCATGCGCGGCAGGTACCCGTAGTGCACGTGCACGTGGGCGCCCCGGTTGAGCAGCAGGTGCGGCAGCTGGCGCCACAGGTCCGGGGAGGCTTCCGGAAAAATCGAACCACCCGCCAGCACGCCGGCATTACCGTAGGATGTTTCCCGCGCCGGCTCGCGGCGGTCGACGAGGGTGACGTCGAGACCGCGACGTCGCATTTCGATCGCGCAGCAGATGCCGACGATGCCGGCGCCGAGAACGAGTACGTGCTGGGTCATGATCCGGAATAGAGTGCGCGCAAGGCGCGTGGAAACGGTCGCACCGAGGTGTGCGGCAAGTGTACCGCCGAGCGGCCGGGACGAGAAACGTGTCCGGTCGATAGCGTCGATTTCACGACGTTCGTGACACCGGGCCCCAAGCCTTGCCCGCCGGCGGCGAAGCGAGCGGGCCGACAGCAGGACCTTGCGGCGGCGCGCGATGCACGCGCGCACCGATCAGTTCCCGTCGCCGTCGCCCTCGGTGGCCGCTGCCGCCAGCCATCGTTCGGCTGCCTCGACATCGCGGAATGCGTGAACCTCCTGCGGCAGCTCGTTCGACAGCGCCTGGTACATGCGCACCATGCCATAGCCGAGGTCGTCGGCAATCACGATGGCCATCCGCCTGGTCGCACGCACGGAGAACTGCTTCTGCAACTCCACGGTCCGTTCCTGGAAGCCGCGACCGATCCGGCTGAAATCGAGATTCCTCGCGTCCCAGAGCTCCGGTGTGCCGGGTGGAATATCGGTTGCGTCGTCCAGCGCGGACAACAGTGACCTGACATCGTCATGACTGAACGGGTCGGTCAGTTCGCCGACGATCAATGCGCGCACACGATCATATCGCCACGAGATAGGCATGACCTGCCTCCGACTGTGTCGAACCCGTCAACCCGATGGATTCTTGGTGTAGTCCGCCGACATCGCGGCGTCGGGTTGCGGTTCGTCCCTTATTGATTTATCGATTTCGTCCCGGCCCATTATAGCGCCTGTCGGCGTCTGCGTTATCATGCCGGTTCCGAGGGTCCGGAAACGGCGTGACTTCACCGGATTCGGCCGACATTGGAAACGACGACGCGTGCAGCCGTCCGGGTGCCAGGGGTGCCGTCA
>JAUIDF010000029.1 GCA_030429125.1 Gammaproteobacteria bacterium
CGACTCGGCCCACGAGCTGCCGGGGCTCGCATGCGAGACACCGGTCGATTGGATGGGACACCATGCCAGCGGGGATGGGATTCGACGTGGTGCAGAGCGATACCACGGCCCGTCTCGTCGGATGTCGCCTTCGGCCAATGCGACCTGCACGTTGCCGTGGCTCGATGTCGAGGCGCCGCAGGGCGGATCAGCTCCTGCGCCGTCGGCAACGCCATCCGACGCGTCGATGAACCCGAGCAGTGCCGCACGTCGGTCGAAGGGCGCGATCAGTGTGCGCGGCCTCGGCGTCCGCTGCCTCGACCCGGTGCGCGGGCCGGCTCAGTCCGACTTGCCGTCCAGCAGCGACTTCAGGTCGGCGAACGGCTTGTGCGTGGAGCCGCCGCCGCGCGCCTGCTCGCCGCCGGCGTGGGCATCGACCATGCGCCGGTGCTCGTTGTCGTGGCAGTACACGCACAGCAGTTCCCAGTTGCTGCCGTCTGCCGGATTGTTGTCGTGGTCGTGGTCGCGGTGGTGCACGGTGAGCTCGCGCACGTTGGAATGGTCGAACTCGCGACTGCAGCGGCCGCAAATCCACGGGTACATTTTCAGCGCGCGTTCGCGGTAGCCCTGTTCGCGGCGCAGACGCGCCTGCTGGGCGGCTGCCACGGCGGCATCGGCGTCGGGTTTGCCGCGTCGCGTCGTCACGGCGTCAGGTCGCGTCGTCCTGGCGCGCGAGGGTGACCAGCACGGTGCCCTCGGCAACCTGGTCGCCGGCGCGCGCGTCGACGCTGTCGACGACGCCGTCCCGGGGCGCGGTGAGTGTCTGCTCCATCTTCATCGCCTCCATCACCGCCAGCGCGTCGCCGGCGGACACCGCGTCGCCGGCGGCGACGGCAACGCGGATCACCTGGCCCGGCATGGGCGCTCGCACGACGTCCTCGCCGGCGCCGCCGTCGTCGCCCTCGGCGAGATGATCGGGCAGGTCGAAGCGCCAGGTTTCACCGTTCATGAACAAGGTCACGCTGGTGTTGTCGATGTGCGCGCCGCACTCGATCTCGTGACCGTCGATGGTGGCCCGCAGGCGGTGCGCGTCCACGCGCGCAACGCGCGCCGCCACCCGGCTGCCCTCGTGGCTGACCTCGACGTGGCCGTCGCCGCGGCTCGCGAACTCGAGTTCGAGCGCCTGTCCGTCACGGCTCAGGTGCACGTACTGGCGTGCGCTGGCGAAGTGTCGCCAGCCCTTGAGTGTCTCGAACGGATCGTCGCCCTTCGATTGCGTCGCGAAACCGCCCGCGGCGAGCGCCGCGACGACGACGGCCTCGAACGGCGCTGAGCCGGGTTGCACCAGCGCGTCGATGTCGCGTTCGATCAGGCCCGTGTCGACGTCGCCGGCGCGAAAGCCCGCATGCCGCGACAGGCGCGCAAGAAAGCCGGCGTTGGTCACGCAGCCCGCCACGTGGCAGTCGGCCAGCGCGGCGGTGAGCTTGTTCAGGGCCGACTCGCGGCTCGGGCCGTGCACGATGACCTTGGCGATCATCGGGTCGTAGAACGGCGTGATGGTGTCGCCGGCGCGCACGCCGGAGTCCACCCGCGCGCGCGTCGACGGCAGGTCGAGATGGGCCAGCGTGCCGGTCGCGGGCAGGAAGCCGCGATCGGCGTCCTCGGCATACAGTCGCGCCTCGAAGGCATGACCGTCGATGGCGAGTTCGTCCTGCGACAGCGGCAGCGGTTCGCCCGCGGCGACGCGCAGCTGCCATTGCACCAGGTCGACGCTGGTGATGCACTCGGTGACGGGGTGCTCCACCTGCAGCCGCGTGTTCATCTCCATGAAATAGAAGCGGTCGGCGACGAGCCCCTCGGAGGCGTCGGCGATGAACTCCACGGTGCCGGCGCCGGTGTAGTTCACCGCGCGCGCGGCGCGCACCGCCGCCTCGCCCATGGCGCGGCGCATGTCTTCTGGCATGCCGGGCGCCGGCGCCTCCTCGATCACTTTCTGATGCCGCCGTTGCAGCGAACAGTCGCGCTCGAACAGGTACACGGCGTTGCCGTGTGCGTCGCCGAACACCTGTACTTCGACGTGGCGAGGCGTCGCCACGTACTTCTCGACCAGCACGCGGTCGTCGCCGAAGCTGGACGCCGCCTCGCGCCGGGCACTCTCGAGCGCGGCGCCGAAATCCTTCGCCGCATCGACGCGGCGCATGCCCTTGCCGCCGCCGCCGGCCCGCGCCTTGATCAGGACCGGGTAGCCGATGGCCTCGGCCTGCCCGGCAAGGAAGTCGCCGTCCTGGTTGTCGCCGTGATAGCCCGGGACGACCGGCACGCCGGCTTCTTCCATGAGGCGCTTGGCGGCGTCCTTCAGGCCCATGGCGCGAATGGCGTCCGCCGGCGGTCCGATGAAGACCACGCCGGCGGCGTCGCAGGCCTCGACGAAGGCGGGGTTTTCCGACAGGAAGCCGTAGCCTGGATGCACCGCGGCAGCGCCGCTGCGCCTCACCGCGTCCATGATGCGATCGATCCTGAGGTAACTGTCCGCGGCCGCTGCCGGCCCGATGTGAAAGGCCTCGTCGGCCATCGCCACGTGCCAGGCATGGGCGTCGGCGTCGGAGTAGACCGCCACGGTGCGAATGCCGAGGCTGCGCGCCGTGCGCATCACCCGGCAGGCGATCTCTCCGCGGTTGGCAATGAGTATCTTGTCGAACATGGTCGCGTGGCTACATGCGGAAGACGCCGAAGCGCGTGGGTTCGATGGGCGCATTCAGACTCGCCGACAGCGACAGGCCGAGTACGTCCCGGCTCTTGGCCGGGTCGACGATGCCGTCGTCCCATAACCGGGCGGAGGCGTAGAGCGGATGACCCTGGTGCTCGAACTGTTCGATGATCGGCTGCTTGAAGTGCTTCTCTTCCTCGTCGCTCCACTGACCGCCCTTGCGCTCGATACCGTCGCGGCGCACCGTGGCCAGCACGCTCGCGGCCTGTTCGCCGCCCATCACCGAGATGCGACTGTTGGGCCAGGTCCAGAGGAAGCGCGGCGAGTAGGCGCGACCGCACATGCCGTAGTTGCCGGCGCCGAAGCTGCCGCCGATGATCAAGGTAATCTTCGGCACCTTCGCGGTGGCCACGGCGGTGACGAGCTTGGCACCGTCCTTGGCGATACCGCCGGCCTCGTACTTGCGACCCACCATGAAACCGGTGATGTTCTGCAGGAAGACGAGCGGAATGCCGCGCTGGCAGCACAGTTCGACGAAGTGGGCGCCTTTCAGTGCCGATTCGGAGAAGAGTACGCCGTTGTTGGCGATGAAGCCCAGCGGGATGCCGTGTACGTGGGCAAAGCCGCAGACCAGCGTGGCGCCGTAACGGGTCTTGAACTCGTCGAGTCGCGAACCGTCCGCCAGTCGTGCGATCACTTCGCGCACGTCGTAGGGGGTGCGCACGTCCGCGGGGATCACGCCCGCCAGCTCGGCCGGGTCGTAGCGGGGTGGCTCCACCGCCGCGCGCACCACGCCGGCCGGCTTCGCGGTATTGAGGTTGGAGACGATGCGTCGCGCCAGCGCCAGCGCATGGGCGTCGTCGCGGGCGAAGTGGTCGGCCACGCCGGACAGGCGCGTATGCACGTCGGCGCCGCCGAGATCCTCGGCACTCACCACTTCCCCGGTGGCGGCCTTCACCAGCGGCGGGCCGCCGAGGAAGATCGTGCCCTGCTCGCGCACGATGATCGACTCGTCCGACATCGCCGGCACGTAGGCGCCGCCGGCGGTGCACGAGCCCATCACCACCGCCACCTGGGCGATGCCCCTGGCCGACATGTTGGCCTGGTTGAAGAAGATGCGGCCGAAATGCTCGCGATCCGGGAACACCTCGTCCTGGTTGGGCAGGTTGGCGCCGCCGGAGTCCACCAGGTAGATGCAGGGCAGGCGGTTGGTTTCCGCGATTTCCTGTGCGCGCAGGTGCTTCTTGACCGTCATCGGGTAGTAGGTGCCGCCCTTTACCGTGGCGTCATTGCACACGATCATGCATTCGCGACCCGACACGCGACCGATGCCGGTCACGATCCCGGCGCCGGGCGCGTCGCCGCCGTACATGTCGTGGGCGGCGAACAAGCCGATCTCGAGGAAGGGCGAGCCGGCATCGAGCAGCCGCGCCACGCGCTCGCGCGGCAGGATCTTGCCGCGCGACACGTGTCGTTCGCGTGCCGCCTCGCCGCCGCCGGCGGCCGCCGCCTCGGCGGCCTCGCGCACGCTCGCAAGCGCCGCGTCCATCGCCTTCGCATTGGTTTTAAAGGCGTCCGAGCGGGAACTGACCTGGCTGTTGATGATGCTCATCCGTTGCGTGACTCGCTCTCAGGCGTCGGTTAAGACAATGGAATCGACGGATATAGTACCCGCTGCTCCGGTCCCGGGTCGATGATCCGGTGCATTGCCGGACAAGGCGGACCCCGCCGGCGGTGCCGGACAATGATGCCGTCGCGGCGGTGGCGCGACCAACGCCGCGAAGGTTCCGAACGCACGGCCGCTCGTGACGCGAGCGCATGCGGCGAGCCCGGCGGGTCCTTGCTCGCCGTCGTCGGCATCGCCCTGGATCGACGCGGTGGATTCGTTCAGCCGCCAGTACCGGGTCAGACGGGAAAGTCCTCCGAGCGGGCGCGCGCCTCGGGCGTCGCGAACGACTCGATCGTGATTTCCTCTTCCAGGTCCAGTGCCCGGCCGAGGGTGCCGGAGAGTCCGCGCGTCAACAGCCGTTTCAGCGCGCCCGTGGAGAAGGTCGACTTCGACGCCGCCCGCTTCGCGACTTCGAGGGCCTTTCCGCGCGCATCGCCGACCGGCACGATCCAGTTGACCAGGCCCAGCGCATGCAGT
Source organism: Gammaproteobacteria bacterium (assembly GCA_030429125.1). GTDB lineage: Bacteria > Pseudomonadota > Gammaproteobacteria > Arenicellales > CAJQKF01 > BQJD01. Next base: position 4,833 of record JAUIDF010000029.1, read on the forward strand.
TCCTGCGCGCTCTTGCGTTCCCCGAGTACCAGCAGTTCCATGGCCCGCTGGTAGCCGACCGACTGCGGCAGCAGGTGGGTGACGCCGCCGGTGACGAACTGTCCCCACTGCATCTCCGGGAAAAACGCCACGAGGTCGTCCGCCGCGACCACCATGTCGCAATTCAGCATCCATTCGAAACCGCCGCCGACCGCGTAACCCTGCACCGCGCCGATCACCAGCTTGTCCATGAACATCAGGTCGCGGGTGATCGCCTGGATACTTTCGATGTGCCTGCGGGTCGCGGCCGCGTTCGCCGTCTGTTGAGCGAACTCCTTCAGGTCGTCCCCGGCACAGAACGCTCGCCCGGCGCCGCAAAGCAGGATCACATCGATGTCGTCGTCAGCGGCGACGGCCCGCAGCGTCTCGTGCAGGTCCACGCACAGGGACGTGGATATGGCGTTCAGCCGATCCGGGCGATTCAACTCGACGATGGCGATCCGGTCGTCGCGACCAAGGCTTACGGATGACATGTTCAACCTCTCTCGATGATGGAAGTCTTGCCCTCGGTGCGCGGCAGTGCTTCGTACGCCAGCATGTCGATGCGCGCGGACGCCCCGATGGCGTCGCCGATCGCGTGCTCGAGCTGCCTCGCGGCATCGGCCCACTGCTCGCGAGGCAGGTCGGCGCTTGCCTCCACGCGAAGTTCGATGCGCTCGTAGGGGCCGGGGCCCGCCAACCGGATTCGGAAATGGCCGGATGCGAGGGAAGGATAGTCGACGATGATCTTCTGGACCGCGGTCGGGAACACGTTGATGCCGCGCACGTTGAACATGTCGTCCGTGCGACCGGTGACGCGGAACCGAAAACCCGTTCGGCCGCACGCGCATGGCCCGGCACCGGTGACGGTCAACACGTCGCGGGTACGATAGCGGACGAGCGGCTGGCAGGTCTTCCCGAGATGGGTGCAGACCAGCTCGCCGCAGGCGCCGTCCTCGATGGCGAGGCGCTCGCCGGACTGCGGATCGAGCAACTCGATGAACAGGGCGTCGGAGGCGATGCAATGCAGGTCGGTGGTCGCTTCGCACTGGCTGGCGATAATGCTCATGACCTCGCTCAGGCCGAAGTTCGCGTTGCGCACCGCGAAGCCCCACTTGTCTTCCATGGTCTGGCGGAACCGGCGACTGTCCAGTCCGGCTTCGCCGCCGAACAGGGCCAGGCGAAGCCCAAGTGCCCTCGGTTCGAGGTCGAAGTCGGTGCGCAGTACCTGCTCGAGCGTTGCCGGGTACGATGGCGTGCAGGAGATGGCGGTGACGCCAAGGTTGCGGATGGTTTCGATCAGCCGCCGGGTTCCGCCGACGCCGTAGGGAATGACCGCCGCCCCGGTACCTTCGAGCGACATGTGATCCGTTACGCCGCCGGTCCACAGCTGGTAGTTGAGGCAGTGAACGACCCGGTCGGACGGGCGCAGGCCCGCCGCGTAAAAAGCGCGTGCGCCGAGCCTGGCGATGACGCCGAGGTCGTCACGGGAATTGGCGATGAGCAGCGCCCGGCCGGTCGTCCCCGAGGTGTGGTGAATGCGGACGACATCCGCCGATTCGCAGGCAAGATGACTCCCGAACGGTGGCTCGTCTTCCTGCGCCTGGCGCAGCTCTTCCTTGTCCGTCAACGGCAATGACCGGATATCGTCGAGCGTCAATGCCGATCGAACCGCTGCTGCGAATTTCTGCCGGTAGAAGGGCGAACGCGACCTGACGTAGTCCCACTGGCGCCGCCATTTTTCTTCCTGCATCGAAGCCAGGCGGCGCGGGGCAATCGTCTCAATCGACGGGTGGAGGAGATCGTGGGACATCAGTCGAACCCCTTGCGCCGGGCCGTCCCGGTTGGCTGCGGTGGCATCATGAACGGGTGACGGCTCCGGGCAGGGTCGGTCGGCGGTCTCATGATGCATTCGACCGGTCGGCGGCGTGGTAGCGGCCGAACTTGACCGACACGTCTTCCTGCCATTCATTGACGAGGTCGATCTCCCAGTTCAGGTATTTCATCATGGCGTTCTCGATTCGCGGTATCTCGAATGGATCGAAGAATCGTTCGAGCTCCCACTCGACGAACGCCTTGACGAGTTCCTCGCGTCCGGCGGTCGCGCGCTGAAACGCCTCGTTGAGCCAGGAGGTCTCGCAGTACAGGCGCTCGGCTCCGAGTGTCAGCGCGCGGCCTGAGCGCGCCCAGGATTCGCTTCCTCCCTCGAGTACCCGGACCGGGTGCCCCGAGGATCGAAGATCCCGCGCCGCCGCGATGCTCATGGCGACGTTCTTCGATGCGAGAACCAGTTGGCGATCCGATGCGCCGATGGCGTCGAGTCGGCCGGCAAGCGACGAACGCGGACAGAAGCCGGCACCCGGTACATGCCCGGCGAGGTACTCGTGGCTTTGCGACACGTCGACGACCGTCGCCTGTCCGCACTTGAGCAATGTCTCGAGCTGATCGGCGTCGATCCGATTGACGGCAGCGTCGTAATCCCGCCCTGGCAGGACGGCCGCAACGGTCGGGACGGTCGCAGGGTTGACGATGTGAACGAACGTATCCCGCCACCCCATTTGTCTGAGCCATGCCGCCGTCATGTGGGCGCGTGCGAAGTCCTCGTCGACGAGAACGACTCGCGCACCGCGCACGGCGATGAACTCGTCCGTCGCCTGGACCAGTTGCCCCGCCGTGACCGGGATGCCCGCCGCGAGCTGTTCCAGGGTATCGCGGGGAGGACGCAGATCGAACAGGTAGAGGGTGCGGCGATCCCGTTGGCCTATCAGCGTACGCAGCTCTTCGACATCGATCTCGTCGACACCCTGATCACGGATTCGCGATTCCACCCGGGTCGGCAACGCAACGGGCGCGCCGACGGCAGTGCCATCGTCGATCACGCTCTGCGACCCGTGCGCGAGGTCGAACCCCGACAAGTGCCAGCCCATGGTACCGTTGCGCAGCACCGACACCGGGTTGTCAAAGCCGGCATTGATCAGGCCTTGCGCCGCTATGATGCCCCGGGTGCGGCCACCGCAATGGACGACGACGGGAACCTCGGGATCCGGCGCAATCCGCGGCAGCGCGCGATACAGGTCGCCGCCCGGAACATGCACGGCGCCTGGCACGTGGGCGAATGCGTGTTCGCGCAGGGGTCGGCAGTCGACCACGACGCCGTCCCATCCCGATTGGATTTTCTCGTGCAGCCAGTCCGCTTCGACGTTCGGGGTGCCGTAGGCATGCTCGACGTACTCACCGAAGGCCTTGCTCTCGGCGTTGACATCCTGGAACGTGGCAAGTCCGCGCGCCTTCCATGCCTGGATTCCGCCCTTGAGTACGCTCACGCGGCGATAGTCGGCATGTTCGAGCCGGATGCAGGCTCGTTCGCTGGTGGCGTCGTCCGCCGCGACGATCACGATGGGGACCGTGCGCCGGGGAATTCTCGTCGGCGCTTCCAGGTCGAGACGATCATAGGGAATGTTCACCGAGGCGAGCAGCTGTCCGCGGATGAACTCCTCCTGGTACCTGACGTCCACGACGGCGATCTCGTCCTGTGTCGCGAGCGTGCGCGTCAGTTCTTCTATCTCGATGTATTGCATGTTATCTACCAAGGTCCGGCTCAATTCGTTGCCTTTGAAAAAGCAACGTTTATGCCAACTCCCGATCCGCTGCCGACACGCCGTGTATCGGGTGGCGGGTCAATGACTTCGAACCCCTTCTGCGGCGCGCCCGGGCGACGGCGGGAGTGCATCGAGCACGCGAAGCGGCGTGTCGCTGTAAACCATTCGCATCAGTCGTCAAGCTGTTTATCGGTCGTCGGCGTATCGATCCTGAACGCCGTCGCGGTCGACCGCGACGCGCTCCAGCACGAGGTTGTGTTTGCGAATCTTGGCGTACAGCGTGGGTCGCGTCACACCGAGCACCGCCGAGGTTCGCGTGATGTTGTAATTGAACGTGTCGAGCGCGGTAACCAGGGCCTTCTTCTCCGCCTGTGCCAACGAGAGCACGTTGTCGCTGCCGGGTTTGGGTGTCGGCATCCCGGGTGCCTTGATGGTTTCCAGGTCGAAGCGGCGAATCCGGTCGTCCGTTGCCAGGTGCACGGCCCGCTCGATATTGTTTTCCAGTTGCCGCACATTGCCCGGCCAGTCGAAATCGACCAGTTGGCGCATGGCCTCGGGTTCGATGCGGAACACGTCCTTGCCGAGCGTGCTGGCACACTTCCTCAGAAACGTGGTGGCAAGCTGCGCGATGTCCTCCTTTCGTTCACGCAGGGCCGGCAACTCGATCTCGATGACGTGAATCCGGTAGTACAGGTCTTCCCTGAAACGATTCGCCTTGACCATTTCGAGAAGGTTGCGATTACTTGCCGATATGACGCGCACATCGACATCGATCGGACGGCTGTCGCCGACGCGAACGACCTGGCGCTCCTGCAATACGCGCAGCAGTTTCGCCTGTACGTCGAATGGCAGTTCGGAGATTTCGTCGAGAAAGATGGTTCCGCCGGAGGCGAGTTCGAACTTTCCCGGGCGACCGTTCTTCACCGCCCCCGTGAAGCTGCCCGGCGCGTAGCCGAACAGCTCGCTCTCGATCAATTCGCGCGGTAGTGCCGCGCAGTTCAGCGCGACGAAGGGTCCGCCGTCGCGCTTGCTCTCGTTGTGGATGGCCTGCGCGAAGACCTCCTTGCCGGTTCCGCTTTCCCCACTGAGCAGTACGGTCGCGCTGCCGCCGGACGTCTGCCTGGCCAGCGCGACGCAAGCCTGGAAGGCGGGCGCTTCGCCGACGAGGTCCTCGAACGTGTAGCGCGCATGGTTACCGGCAATCTTGTGCGCGATGCGGTGCATGCTGCGTATCTCGCGGAAGGTGTTCACCACCGACTGGACGACGCCGTACTGGTCCTTGATCGGTACGGCCGTGTCGATCAGGTGTACCTTCCTGGTGCTGGTCGTGCGTATCGTGTCTCGATCGACGAAACCTACCCCGGTTTCGAAGATGCGCACGATCGAGGGTTCATACTCGAGAACGCTTTCCAGCCGGCGCCCGATCGCGTCTCCCGGGATCACGCTCAATATGCGCCCGGCGGGCACGTTCATGAAACGCACCACGTGACTCCTGTCGAGGACGATGAGACCGTCGCTGATGTTCTCGATGATCGCCTGTTGCTCGGACACGATCTGTGCCAGCTTGTCGCGGCTGGCTGCGAGGGCATTGTGCATACTGAAAGCTTCGGCGGCGAGGCGAAGCACGAGCGCGAGCGTGGCCCGGTCGGTCGCCGTGGCGCAGATGCAGGCGACGACCGCACAGTGGCTGTTTCGACCGGACCTAATCGGTGCCGCGACGATGGTGTGTGGTACGTCATGCCCGGCGTCATGCACGAACCTTCCTTCGCGCGGATCGCCGTGGTCGATGGCATCGGTGACGGGGTTCGGATGCGGCGTGTCGGTCCTGAACGAAAACCCGGCCGCAATGCCCAGCTGTTCGAGAAAACGACCGCTCGTGCCGGTTCTCGGGATCATCGATACCCTTGCCTCGGCGTCGCAGAGAAGAAAGCCGGTTGGGTGGGTGGTGTCGAGGTAGCCGGCGGCGACGCCGACGATGGAATCCAGGCTCTCGTGAATCTCGTCGACCGATGCCGTTGCGTTGTCGTCATTCATCGATACGCCTCCTGGGGTCGCCCACGATTCACCCGATTGCGTCCTGTCATGACCGATAGATGAGCTGCGGCAGCCACAGTGCGATCTGCGGCCAGAGAATCAACAGGGCCAGCATGGCGAACATCGGCGCGAGAAACGGGAGCACGCCGATGATCACGTCGTTGATGGAGCCGCGTCGCCGCACGCCCTGGACCACGTAGAGATTCATGCCCACTGGCGGCGTGATCAGCGCCGTTTCCAGGAGAACGATCAGGAGAATGCCGAACCAGACCGGGTCGTAGCCCGACGCGGTGATGATCGGCACGATGATCGGCGCGGTAATGATCATCATGGAGATGGCCTCCATGAAACAGCCCAGCACCAGGTAAAGGGCGATGACCGCCAGCAGTGTCTGCAACGGCGACAGCTCCAGCGTCACGATGAACTCCATCAGGGCGCCCGAGAATCCCGTCACGCCGAGTACGAAGTTCAGGTACTGGGAGGCGACGACGATGAGCATGATCATGCCGGTCGTGCGCATGGTGCCCCGAATCGCGTCGGCGAGCATGCGCCGGGTCAGTTTTCGGGTCGTCGCTGCCAGCAGCAGCGACGCGCAGACCCCGACCGACGCCGCCTCGGTGGGCGTCGCGATGCCGAGGTAGATCGGGCCGATCACGCAGGCGAAGACCAGCAGGGGCGGCAGCAGGTCGGGCAGTGCCGCGAGGCGGGTGTGCCAGCTCGACGGGACGGGCTGGCCCCGAACCGTCGGGAACAGCAGCGAAGCAATCAGGATCGTGGCGACGAACAGGATGGCGAGCATCAGGCCGGGGAGAAAACCCGCGATGTACAACTCCGGCACGGACGTGCTCGTGATGAGGCCGAAGATGATCAGGTTGATCGATGGCGGAATCAGGATGCCCAGCGTACCGCCGGCCGCGATACTGCCGAGGAAGAACGACTCCCTGTAGCCGCGCTTGTCGATCTCCGGCAGGGCGACGGTCGAGATGGTCGCGGCGGTCGCCAGGCTGGAGCCGGAAGTGGCCGCGAAGACCGCCGACGCGCCGATGTTGGAATGCATCAGGCCGCCCGGGAGCCACGACAGCCATTGAGCGATGCCGTCGTACATCCGCGTCGCGATGCCCGCCCGCACCATGATTTCGCCCAGCAGCACGAACAACGGTACGGCGACGAGCAGGAATTCGGTGCTCGTCTGCCAGAGGATCTCGCCCATGGCGAGATGGAGCGGCATCGGCGAGTAGGCGGCCCCCAGCCACGAAGCCACAAGCCAGATGGCCGCGGCGACCGGAACGGAGAGTCCGATCAGGACGATCAGCAGCATTGCGGTGGAAGCGATCATCGCGCGCGATCGCCCTCGGCGTCGACCGCCGGCGTCGACAGGGATTTGACCTCGTTCGCACTTTCCTCCGAAGCGGACGCAATGCCGATCTCGTCGGCGATGCCTTGCCAGTCGCGGTGCCTTAAACGTCGCAGCGAGCGTACGAGGACGACGAGAATCGTGATGTTCAGGACCAGCAGGCCGAAGACCCACAATCCCTGCGGAACGACCTGTGGAATCTGCATCGGCGTGTTGGACCGGGAACCGTGGATCCAGCTTTCCTGGAGCACGGCCCAGCCACGTTCGAACATGAACGCGGCGAATGTCGCCAGCGTCAGCAGTGCCAGCAGGTCCAGCGCCGCGGCGGCCGGACGGGGCAGGGCGGCGGTCAGCAGGTCGAGCCTGACGTTGGCCCGGTCGAGGACCACCTGGGAGAAGGCCCACGACGTGGCGATGGCGAACCCGTAGGTGGATAGCAGGTCGGCGTCGGGAATCACGACGCCGAACAGCTTGCGAAGAAATACGTCGGCAGTGACCAGGATCGCGCAGGCGATCAGGGCATAGCCGCCCGCCATGACACCGGTATCGATGAACTTTCGAAGCATGCTCGGTCGCGTCGGCGGGCGGCGATGGAGAGCCTACTGCTCGATGGCGAGACCGAGCGTCTTGCCGACGGTATCGTTCCACGGATCGGCGCATTGCGTACCGCAGCGCTCGACCCAGTTCTTCAGGACGCTCGAGCGGAGCAACTGGTCGCGCAGTTCGATATCATCCGGTGACGGGCGTACCAGGGCGATGCCGGCCGGCTCGCCAATCGGGCACGGCCCCGAGGTGTTGCAGGCGACGGCGGTGTTCTCGTCGTTGCGGGTGCCCTCCCACATGCGCCGTTCAAGATCGGCGAACTGGGTCTCGAGAAACTCGCGCGTCGATTCGGACAGGCGATTGAAGGTGTCGAGGTTGATGGCGGCGAAGGACTCGCCCCAGCCGACTCGCAAGCCGTACATGTGCCTCGCCACCTGGCCGATCTTGGCATTGTAGGCGGGCATCACGCCGGTCACCACGCAGTCGACGACGCCCTTCTCCAGCGCCGGCACCATCTCGGCGAAGGCCACCGTCACGCCGCTCGCGCCCGCGCCTTCGACCAGGTCGCTCAACGAGGTGCTGTAGGTACGCACCTTCTTGCCCTTGATGTCGGCAAGACTGTTGATCGGTTCGCGGCAAAAGAACATGTTGCTGGAGTACGCGTACATCATGAGAAGCTTGGCGTTGAACGACTTCTCGAATTCGGCGGCGATGATGGACCGATACGCCCTGGACAGTTCCCAGGTCGTGTCCACGTCCTGGCTCAACGACGACAGCGCCGCGCCTTCGATCACCGGGTTGTCGCCGGCCACGTAGCCGATGGCGCCGAAAGCGACGTCGAACACGCCGAGCTTGAGTAGCCGCATGACCTCGAACCCCTTCAATCCCACCGTGTCGACGGGCGAAATCTGACCGGTGATACGGCCGTTCGATGCCGAGGGCAGGTCTTGTTGCCAGAATTTCGATTCGAAGTTCTTGTAGGGCGACAGTCCCGCCCAGGAGCCGACGACCTTGAAGTTGACCTGCTCGATCTCCTCGCCGAGGGTGGTGGCCGGAAGGGTCGAGAGTCCGGCCGCGATGGCCGCGATTGCCAGTATCTTTTTCACGTTGTTCTCCTCCACGTCGAACATCCGTTGCCGGATGCGGTTGCTGCCGGTGAACTCGCGGGCGTCGGTTCGGCGCTCGCAATCACGATGCTGCACGCGCAACTATCATGCCAAGTCGCAGGAAGTGGCGGTCGGCGGGCGCGGCCGGCGCCGTACCGGATCGGTTGCCTGGGGTCCCTTTCGGGAATGAAAGTAAGAAAATCATACGAATGTAAAAATATTAGACGTTATATTTCTTTACGCATGACAAATCAACCATTCAGCGCTCCCGCGAAGGGCCGCCGCCCCGATCGTGCCGATCGATCAGGGTAGCCGTCGGCCGGTCAATTCGCGTATATCGCACATCGTCTCCAGCGTCATGACGGTTGCGTACAGGCGCTCGACCGTCGTCTCGTCGACGGGCCGGACGCCGTGGTGGTAACAGTCCCGGACCTTGGCGAGGAACGCCGAATCGTCCAGCGGATCGTGCCGCGATCCGGGCACCTCGTCGACCCGGGCGCTGACCGTCGAGCCGTCGCGACGGCGGATGACCAGGTCGGCCGGGGCAAGGAATCCCGGCCATCGCGGGTCGACATGCACCTCCACGCGTCGGGCGAGGGCGCCGACTACCGGGTCGAGTACGGCGTGCGGTCGAATGTCCTCGAGCGTCATCCGACCGCGGACGAGCGCACAGGCGACGGCGTACCTGACACTGAACAGGCCGGCAACGGAGGGGTCGTCCTCGGGCGAGAACGTCCCGCCGACGGTGTCGTTCATGTAGGGCGACAGGGTCACGCGCACCGACGCGATTTCGTGCGCCGCAACGCCCGATTCCTCTCGTACGCGCAGTGCGGCGGTAATCGGCGCGAAATTGCACAGGCAGTTGGGGTATTGCTTGACGGCGATCGCCGCGTTCTCGAAGCGGCAGCCGTAATCCGCCGTCAGTTCGTCCACGTCGAAGCGGTCGTAGATCGAGAGATACCCCGCGGTTCCGCGAAAGAATTCCGCGACGCCGCCAACCCCGGCGGCCGAAAGCAGGACCGCGGAAACCGCATTTCGAGCGGCCAGGGCCGACTGGTAACGCTTGGTGTGGCTCTTTTCGATGATGGGCTGCTTGGTGCCCGAGGCGAAGGCGAGCGCCAGCCCGAGGGCACTGGCGATCTGCCGGCGTCCGAGTCCGAGGACCAGGCTGCCCGCGAGCGCCGCGCCAAACACGCCGTGAACCGACGTATCGAACCATTGCGTCGCGCGGCTGCTGGCGAGTGACAGGCGGCAGGACAGGTCGTCCCCGGCGGCGATTGCGAGCAGTACCCGGTCGCCGCTGGCCCCCACGCGCTCGGCCAGTGCCAAGACCGCGGGCACGGTGACGATATCCGGGTGAATCACCGCTTCGTGATGCACCGTGTCGAAATCCATGGCGGCGGCATCGAGGCCGTTGAGGAGCGCTGCGCGCTCCGCGGACAAGCGGTTGCGTCCGCTCCAGTAGCTTGCTTCCCCCGTTTCGGCACCGTCGAGGTACAGTTGCCGCACGCCCTGATCTTCGGTGGTGGCGGCTCCCGCCCAGGCGACGGCCAGCGTGTCCATCAGGCTGCGCTTGCTCGCGGCGACGGCTGCTCGAGGTAGTGCCGGAAAGGTCAGCGAGGCGGCGCGGTCGACGAGAATGTCTTCGATCGCACGGTGCGTGTTCGTGGTGCTGTTCATAGGTCGGGATGCCTGGTGCGTGCGCGCGGATTGGTCCCGCCTTGCCAAGCAATCCCCGTGCCATGCGGTCGGCGACCGTTGCCGTGGAATCGATGCGCACGACCGGCGTGGTGCCGAGGCCGCGACGGGCGTCGCCGCAAATCCGTACCATGGCCGTCCCGGCTGCAAGGCGTCGTCGATGTGGCACGGCTCTTGCGTCAGCGACACAGTGCGATCGCCTCCACAGCGGGCGATCCAGACGAGGAAACCGATATGTCCGAATCAATACCCACCGCGATCGGGGAAGCGCTGCGCAAGGCTCGCGCACGATACGCCGACGCCAGGCCGCGGAGCCGGGAACGCCTGCAGGAAGCGTCGCGCGTGATGCCGGGCGGCAATACGAGAACCGTGCTGTTCTTCCCGCCGTTCCCGTTTACCGTGGTCCGCGGCGAAGGCGCCTACCTGTGGGATCTCGACGGCCACCGGTACACGGATTTCCTGGGAGAGTACACCGCCGGGCTGTTCGGTCACTCGGACCCGATCATCCAACAGGCAGTGCGCCGCGCGCTGGACAAGGGGATCGTCCTCGGCGCGCACACCGAGGCCGAGTCGAGCCTGGCCGCCGAGATACAGCGGCGATTCCCTTCCATGGCGCAAGTTCGCTTCACCAACTCCGGCACCGAGGCGAACCTGATGGCCCTCGGTATCGCGAGACTGGTGACCGGCCGTTCTCGCATCATGGTGTTCGACGGCGCATACCACGGCGGCGTGCTGTACTTCGGAGACAGCAAGCGCACCGTCAACGCACCCTTCGACTATGTGCGCGGCGAATACAACAACGTCGCCGCGTCGCTGGACCTGCTTCGCCGTCATGGCGGGGACATCGCGGCGGTACTCGTCGAGCCGATGCTCGGGGCCGGCGGCGCGATTCCGGCTGCCCGGGAGTTCCTCGAGACGCTGCGAGATGTCACCCGGGCGCAGGGCTGCCTGCTGATATTCGACGAGGTCATGACCTCGCGCACCGGACCTGCCGGTGCGCAGGGCCACTACGATGTTCGGCCGGACATGACGACGCTCGGCAAGTACCTCGGCGGCGGGCTGTCGTTCGGTGCCTTCGGCGGCCGCGCCGACATCATGAGCGAGTTCGACCCGCGTCGCCCCGATGCGGTGCCGCACGCCGGCACGTTCAATAACAACACGCTTTCCATGTGTGCCGGCCTGGCCGGCCTGACGCAGGTGTTCACAACACAACGCGCCCGGAGCCACTTCGCGCGGGGCGAGGCCTTGCGCGAGCGATTGAACGCCACCTTCGGCGAACACGGCGCGTCGATGCAGTTCACCGGGTTGGGATCGATCATGAATATCCATCCGCAATCCGCGCCCATTCGTCATCCGGGCGACATCGACGTCTCGCGGAGCCCGTTACGAGACCTGTACTTCTTCTTCATGCTCGAGAACGGTTTTTACTTCGCGCAGCGTGGGCTGATCAGCCTGTCGCTGGCGTTGTCCGATGACGATCTGGATTCGTTCGTAAGCGCCACTGAGCGGTTCGTCGGTCGTTATCGAAAGATTCTCGATGCATGACAACTCGTCCATACCTGAACAAAGGAGAAACACTTGATGATCACGATCTGGGGTCGGCAAAACTCGAGCAATGTGCGAAAGGTACTCTGGTGTTGTGCAGAGCTCGATCTGCCGTTCGAACAAAAAGATATCGGCGGCACTCATGGCGGGTTGCACGATGCCCGGTACGCGAGGCTGAATCCCAACGCGAAGATCCCCACGATCGAGGACGACGGATTCGTGCTTTGGGAATCCAATGCCATCGTCAGGTACCTCGCTTCGCGCTACGGTTCAGGCAGCTTGTGGCCTCGAGACCCGGTGACGCGGGCCGATGCGGACCGCTGGATGGACTGGCAGGTCACGACGATCCGCCCGCCGATCATCGACATGGTCCTGTCCTGGCTCAACGACTGTCCCCGGTATCCGGAGTCGAACCTGCGTGCGATGGAAAAGCCATTGAGAACGCTCGATGCCGCGCTCGCCGGGCGGTCGTTCGTTGCCGGCGACCGCTTTACCATGGGAGACATCCCGCTCGGCCTGATCGCCTACTGGTGGTACAGCTTCGACATCGACCACTACGAAACGCCGAACGTGCGCGCATGGTACGAGCGACTGTGCGAACGGCCGGGCTACGTCGAGCACGTACTGGAGAAACCTTTCGGTCCGGCCAGCGATCACGAAGACTACGACTGCGTATAGATCCAGGTGGCGCGAGGCGATCGGCCTCGACCGGCAGCGAAGTCAGGATTCTTGACGTCTTCACATTTGACGGTTGGCAAGAACGCGTTACGCGGTGTCGCGAAGAGGGCCGACCCGTCGAACGCATCAACGGCCCGGGGCATGGGCGCCGGTGCTTTCCTGGCGCTGGCACGCTTTTTGCGCCTCTCCCGTGACAGTCAGCCCCGCCCGGCTGGCAGGAACACAAGATGAGGAGAATTTTATGTCAGCACATGCCTTGGTACGCCGGACCGTTCGTCGCACCGTACTCGTCCTGGCGGCGTCCGCCGTGATCGGGGCGACCGTCCCGGTGGCCGCCCAAACCGTTCTTCGCGTGGGGCAGCCAACCACTGAGGATTCGGGCTACGGGGTATTCGCCGAGTCCTGGGCGGAGAAGGTCGCCCACCTGACGAACGACGAGGTCCGCATCAAGCCCTACCACAACGGCCAACTCGGTGACGAGAAGGCGCTGGTCGAGGCGCTGCGCCTGGGGACGGTCGAAGGCGGCATCGTGACGACGGATGTACTGATCAATCACGTGCCCGAGTTCGCTGCGCTCAGCCTGCCGTTCGCGTTCAAGAGCTACGACGACGCCCACGATTTTCTCGACGGCGAGGCGGGCGCCTACCTGCTGGCGCGGCTGGATGAAGTCGGGCTGAAGGGATTCGCCTTTGCCGATGTCAGCTTCCGCTCGATCGGCAACAACATCAGGCCGATTACCACCCCGGCCGATATGCAAGGCATGAAGCTGCGCGTCATCCAGTCGCCGATTCCGGTTGCCGTGATGAACGCGCTCGGTGCACAGCCTACGCCGATTGCATGGGGCGAAACCATACCCGCATTGAAACAGGGGATCGTGGATGGCCTGGCGACGGGCAACGCCTACTACTACATCGGACGTGTCTACGACTACACCAGGTACTTTTCCTTCACCAATCACGCGTACTCCGCCATGATCGCCGTGCTTTCGAAGGCGGCCTGGGATGGCTTGACTCCGGCGCAGCAGGCCGCCGTCGAGCGCGCTGCCGGGGACGCCGCTTCGCTTGCCAACGCGGTGGTGTCCGACGTCGAGCGTGTCATGGTGCCCGAGATCACCGCGGCCGGAACCGAAGTCAATCGCATTGCCGATGCGACGCCGTTTCGCGAGGCTGTTCTCCCGCTGTGGGATGGGCAGGCCGACAAGATCGGCGACGAACTCATGACCATGCTGCGTAGCCACGCCGGGATGTGAACTGCGCCTGTCGTGCCGCCGAAACGCGGCGGTGCGACGCGCCGTTTCAATGACTCCACCCCGAACCGAAGCACGTAGCCCTGGTGAGTTCATCATGACCCGTTACATCGGCAGGTCTCTCGAAGGCCTCGGAATCGCGCTGGCCGGCAGCATGGTCGCACTGCTGTTTTTCCAGGTTTGCAGTCGCTACCTGGCCGGCTACTCGCCGGTCTGGGCGTCGGAGATTGCCCAGGCGCAGTTCGTGTGGGTCTGCTTCATCGGTTTCGCGATAGCCCTCGACCGTGGCAATCATGTCTCGCTCGAGTACCTCTTGAAACGGCTCCCCGCCCGTATGCGGCTTGCACTGGCAATCGTCTCGGAGTGCCTCATGTTGGGGTTCGCGTTGACCATGGCCTACGGCGGCGTGGTGCTCGTCGCGCGCCTGAAGGATTCCGTGACATCGGGGCTTGGTATCTCGGTGGCCTGGATCTACGCTGCGCCGGCATTCGCAGGGATCGCCATGTTCATCCTGGCGTCGATACGGCTACGTGCCCTGGTGAGGCACGGTGACACCGGTGTCGAGCCATGATCGGAACCGCCGGGTTGTTGCTTCTCGTGTTCGTTGGCGCGCTCGGCATCGGTGCGCCGATAGCGATCGCCGTGGCCGGCGCATGCATGGTATTCCTGTTTGCAAGCGACCTGCCGATGTTCCTGGTGGCCCACCACATGGTCACGGCGGTGGATTCCTTCACGCTGATCGCCGTCCCCGGTTTTCTTCTCGTCGGTACACTCATGGCGCGCGCCGGAATGATCGAGCGACTGGTCGATTTCAGCATGGCGCTGGTGGGCTGGTTGGCGGGCGGACTGTCGCTCGTTACGATCAGCGCGTCGATGATCTTTGCCGGAATCTCCGGTTCGGCCGTGGCGGACACCGCGGCGGTCGGTTCCTCGACCATCCCCGCATTGAAGCGAAACCGCTATGCACCGGACTACGTCGCGGCGCTGGTCGCGGCCGGCGGCTCGATCGGTATCATCATCCCGCCAAGTATTCCGATGATCATCTACGGCGTGTCAACCAACACGTCGATACCGAAGCTGTTCGTCGCCGGCTACCTGCCGGGTCTCTTGCTCGGGTTGTCGTTCATGGCGTACGCGTACCTGGTCGCCAGGCGAAAGGGGTATGGCGAGCAGGTACGGTTCTCCCGGGTCGCCCTGGGGGCGTCGTTCAGGAAGGCGTTCTGGGCGCTGCTCGCGCCTGTCATCATCGTCGGCGGCATCGTTCTTGGTGTGATGACGCCAACCGAGTCCGGTATCGTCGGTGTCGCCTACGTGCTCGCCGTCGGGATATTCGTGCATCGCAACCTGAGCGCTCGGGACCTGGTGGATTCGTTCGTCGAGGCCATCACGCTCAGCGGCGTCGTCATGATGGTAGTGGCAACTTCCGGCCTGTTGGCGTGGATACTTGCGCGCGAGGGCATTCCTGAACAACTGGTGGAGTTGATTCTCGGCGGATTGTCCAACGAGATCGCCATTCTCCTGGTCATCAACATCACGCTGCTGCTGCTCGGGGCGTTCATGGATACCATCGCCATCATGCTGATCCTTCTCCCGGTGTTGACGCCCGTCGGACTGGCGCTCGGCGTGGACGCGGTGCACTTTGGTGTCATCGTCGTGTTCAACCTCGCGATCGGCATGTTGACGCCGCCGCTGGGCTATTGCCTGTTCGTGTCCAGTACGATATCGAAGGTGAACCTGGGGGCGGCCAGTCTTCGGGTGCTGCCGTTCGTGGCCATCTCACTGGTCATCCTGATGCTCGTGACCTTCTGGCCGTCGGTGACCCTCGGGCTTGCAAGTCTCGTTCGCTGAAACGGGTTGGCCGGACCGCGGCGGCAACCTGGTATCTCGGTAGGCGGCGACCGGGCACGTAGCCCGGGATGAGCGGCAGCCGGCTGAAGCGCGACCCCCGTGGTGGGGCACGAATCGGCAGGCGAACAGTGAGTTCGCATCCTCGTTGACGCGTCGCCCTGCCGTGATCGCGTCGCCGTACTGTTCCATGATCCGCAGTCCACTCGACAGGCCGTGTCCGGGCGCGTTCCCGGCGTCGCCGGCGGTACGTCGTGCCGCGATCAATGCAATTGGATTGCAATGGTCGTCCACCACGGTCGGGCTCAGTGCGTGGGCCATCGACCGCTTCCGCGGCCGGATGCTCTGCCGGCGGGTAGGGCCAGGGTCGCGTCTTGACGCCTTGCTCCCGGCACATGGCGGGCCGGATTGCGTCATTGCGCGTCGCGATGCGCCCGGTGAGTTCGTCGTTCGGGAGGGCGTTGCCGGTGTGCGGGCACTGATCGTCGACCCGGCAGCCGTTGCGGCGGCACGCCGGTTCGATTGCGTGCAACACGCAACGACGGGCAATGCGGTGAGACTCCCCAGGCGTACCGATGTCAGTCACGATGGACATCGCGATCTAAACCATTGCGGCGTTGCGCGTCAACCGGTGTCATCTCAGCCCGATGTCCGGCACGTCCTGGATGCCGGGCCGAGGTCGACCCGATCAGCGCCGGTCGCGCCGAGGGCGCGCGGGGCTTGGGTGTCGCGCAGGTCGGACCGCGCCTGCCTCGTGGAAACCTGGCGGAAACCGGGAACGATCATCTCGACCGGACAGGCGGATGCCGTGATCGACAGGGCGCGTCGCCCGAGACGTCGACTCCGCCGCGGGCGCCTGTCGTCCCTGATCGCCGACTCGATGTCATTCGTCGTCGCCAATTGCGCCTGGCTGGCCTGGGCGGTGGTTCGAGACCGATCCTTGAAAAGGCCTTGATATCCTCTGCGCGCTATAGTTCATGCCTCGACCCGAAACGCCCGCCCGAAGGCGGCGACCTGACCGACAACCCGGATACAGTGATATGACCGACGACTATGCCACCGGCATGCGGCGCCGCCTGACGCGCTACGGCGACGCGGGCTTCTCGCTCTTCCTGCGCAAGGCCTTCATCAAGGCCATGGGCTACTCCGACGACGCCCTCGAGCGGCCGGTGGTAGGCATCGTGGACACGGGCAGCGGATACAACGCCTGTCACCGCAACGCACCGGAGCTCGTCGCCGCCGTCGAACGCGGAGTCATGCTGTCAGGTGCGTTGCCGGTCGCTTTCCCGACCATCTCCATCCACGAATCCTTTGCCCATCCGACATCCATGTTCCTGCGTAACCTCATGGCCATGGACACCGAGGAAATGATTCGGGCCCAGCCCATGGACGCGGTGGTGATGATCGGCGGCTGCGACAAGACCGTGCCCGCCCAGCTCATGGCGGCGGCCAGCGCGGCTGTACCGGCCATCTCGGTGGTCACCGGCCCGATGATGACCGGCAGACATCGCGGTGAGCGCCTCGGCGCCTGCACGGATTGCCGCCGCTTCTGGGGCATGCACCGCGCCGGCGAGCTGGACGAGGCGGCCATCGGCGCGGTGGGCGACCGGCTGTGCCCGACCGCCGGCACCTGCATGGTCATGGGCACGGCGAGCACCATGGCCTGCATGACTGAAGCGCTCGGCATGATGCTGCCGGGCGGCGCGGCCATCCCCGCGGTCGCGGCGGATCGCGCGCGACATGCCGAGGCGGCCGGGCGTCGCGCCGCCGCCATGGCGGTCGAGCGGCTCGTGCCGTCGAGCATCATGACGGCGGCCGCGTTCACCAACGCCCTTCGCGTCCTCATGGCCGTCGGGGGCTCCACCAATGCGCT
>JAUIDF010000324.1 GCA_030429125.1 Gammaproteobacteria bacterium
CGGAGACTGCTTCAAGTTCACGCGCCGGCTGGCCGAGCGGTGCGTCGCCGATGGCGTGCGCTTCGAGCACGGTGTCGAGGTCACCGGGCTTTCCGTCGCCGGCGGACGCATCGACGGCGTGCATACGGACCGCGGCATGGTGGACGCGGACGCCTACGTCGTCGCGCTCGGCAGCCACTCGACGCGCCTGCTGCGCCCGATCGGCATCGACATCCCGGTGTACCCGGTAAAGGGCTATTCGATCACGCTCGACGTGACGAACCCGGATCTCGCACCCGTGTCGACGCTGATGGACGAAACCTACAAGGTGGCCATCACCCGTCTCGCCGACCGCGTACGCGTGGCAGGCACCGCCGAGTTGAACGGCTTCGACCTCTCGCTGGACGAATCGCGCCGACGCACCATTCGCCACGTCGCCGAAGACCTGTTCGGCGCGGCCGTCGACATGGCCGAGGACCGCTTCTGGACCGGGCTTCGCCCGATGACGCCGGACAGCACGCCGGTGGTGGGCACGACGCCCTACGCCAACCTGTATCTGAACACGGGTCACGGTACGCTGGGGTGGACCATGTCCTGCGGGTCGAGCCGGTTCGTCGCCGACCTCGTCAGCGGTCGCCGTCCGGGCATCGAGCGCGACGGACTCGGCATGCAGCGCTACCGCTTCTCGGACCGGGTGCGTCGCGCGCGCAACTGGCGCCCGCAGCCGGCGGCGGCACACTGAGCCGTTACTGCAGGCGATGATGAAACGGCACGCCCGCCAGGCGTGCCATCGCCTCCACGGTGCGGTAGTTGGCATTGGTCGGCGCACCCTCGAAGAGGATCACACGCCGGCCGGTGCGGCATTGCGCCGACAGTTCGAACTCGGCACAGGTCGCGTTGACCATGCGCGAGTGCAGCGCGACGACGTCGTCGAAACGCACCAGCTCGCGACCGTCGGCGCGGAACACGCGCTCACGCCCGTCGGCCAGCAGGCGACGACCGCCGACCACGGCCCGCCACGACTTCGCGACATAGGGCAATAGCGCCGCCAGCAACACCGCCGCCAGCAGCCATCGTCCCGCGCCACCGGTTTGCGCGGTCGACAGGACGGCGATCACGACCCCGCCCACCGCGACCCACACCGCGAGCTCGATCGCACCCCGAATGCGGCCCTGGCCGAGCGACACCGTCGGGCCATTGCGGCGGTATCCGAAGGCGGTCCCGATCACGGCCGCATTACCACCCCCCGCCTGCCGCTACTCGATGGCGTCGGGCGGAAAATCCGCCGGATCGAATTCGGGCGGCGGAAAGCGCGGATCCATGTCCGCGAACGCGTCGACCAGCAGCGACGTCACCACGGCGTCGCGGAACCAGCGCTTCTCGGCCGGCACCACGTACCACGGCGCATGCGGCGTCGAGCAGCGCGACAGGGCGACCTCGTAGGCGGTCATGTACTCGTCCCAGCGCTTGCGCTCGGCAAGATCCGCGGGATTGAACTTCCAGTGCTTGTCGGGATTCTCGAGGCGCTTTTGCAATCGACCCCGCTGGTATGCCTTCGAGACGTGCAGCATCACCTTGACGATGCGCGTGCCCGCGTCCGCGAGCAGGCGCTCGAACTCGTTGATACGATCGTAGCGCCATTCGACCGCGTCCGGCGGTACCAGCGAATGCACGCGCACGATGAGCACGTCCTCGTAGTGCGAACGATTGAAAATGCCGATGTGTCCGCGCTGCGGCGCATGGGCATGAACGCGCCACAGGAAGTCGTGATCGAGCTCGCGCGGCGTCGGCTTCTTGAACGAGGTCACCAGGCACCCCTGGGGATTGAAGTTCGCCGTCACCTTGCGAATGGTGCTGTCCTTCCCCGCCGTGTCCATGGCCTGCAATACCAGCAGCAGCGACTGGCGGGACTCGGCGTACAGGCGTTCCTGGTAGTCATCGAGACGCTTGAGATTGTCCTTGTAGATCGACTCGGCGTCGTCACGCCCGAGTCCCTGGGTATCGTCGGTGGGCAGTGTAGCCAGTGACAACGTCTCGCCCGGCGCGACGCGGTATCGGGTGCAGTCCAGGACGCGATCATTCATCGTTTCTGCTCCGGTTGTCCGTGCATGACGAGAACCTCGGCCAGCGCCTCGAACCCCGCACCACACTCGCCGGCGGTCACGAAGGCGGGTGGCGTTTGCATGCGATCAGCGAAACGGCGCACGTTGGCCACCCCCACGCCCAGCGGAAAGAACCGGAACATGGGCTCGTCGTTGGGTGAGTCGCCGACGAACACGTACCTTTGACGCAAGTCGTCATCGGATTCGCCGAACAACTCGCGGCACAGGGTCCGCGTCATCGACAGCTTGTCGAACTCGCCGAACCAGATGTTGACGTGGATCGAACTGACCTTCGCGGTCGCGCCGAAGGATTCGGCAACGGACACGATGCGGTCGATATCCGCGTCAGGCAACGGCGCGACATCCTCGCAGAAATCGATGGCGAGATCGGCCACGCGGTAATCCTGGTCGGAAGCGATGCCGGCGCCCGGAACCTCGGCAAGCACCGCTTCGCGGATGGCATCCAGTCGCCGGCCGTTCTCGAATCGTTCGACATCGTCGAAGGCATAGCGCTTGACCAGCGCGCCGCCGGCATCGCGATGGAAGTAGAACGCACCGTTCTCACCCACCACCGCGCTCACCGGCCACATGCGCGCGATGTGATCGCACCAGCCGGCAGGTCGGCCGGTGATCGGTATGACCCGAAAGCCGGCGTCGAGCAGTCGATCGAGCGCGGCATAGGCGCCGGGGGTCAGCCGGCCCGCGGTGGTCAGCGTGTCGTCGATGTCGGTGAGGACCCCGCGCACCCGCGCGAGGTCCGCTGTGCGCAGACCATCGAGATGCTGCATGCGCCCGGCCTGGTGATGATTCATGAAAAAAGAAATGTTACAGTTGTGTTACACGCCCGGTGTGCGAAGTATGGCCGGTATTCGCCGGTTTTCTCGTGCTTGCAGCGGGTGCGTCACAACACTTTAACGAAAGAGAAATACCGTTGGCGACGCCGGCTTACCGCCCGTCTGGCCGACGTCGCCCCGGCCCCGGCCGGATCGACACGGCAATCCCAACACCTTCCCGGAGGATACACCATGCCAAAGTTCACCCGCCTTTCGACCGTCGCCCTGCTGGCGGCCCTGCTCGTACCACTTGGTGCGGCGGCCCAGGAAGACTGTCCGCGCGGCACCCTCGACGAGCAGTACTGCGATCGCAACGGCGATTTGACCGCCGATCTGCCCCTCGACGAATCCGAGTGGGTGGACCCGGATACCATCATCTTTTCCTATACGCCGGTCGAAGACCCCGCGGTGTACCAGAAAGTCTGGGACGGATTCATCAATCACATGGCGGAACTGACCGGCAAGAAGGTCGTGTTCTTCCCGGTGCAGTCCAACGCCGCCCAGCTCGAGGCGATGCGTTCGGGCCGCCTGCACGTGGCCGGCTTCAACACCGGCAGCAATCCGGTCGCGGTATCGTGCGCCGGCTTCGTCCCCTTCGCCATGATGGCGGCCGACGACGGAACGCCGCGGATGGTCGAGATCGCGTCGTCGCTGGTGAGCCGCTACGGCCGCGCGCAGGGGTCCTACGAGTTCCAGATGCTCTTCGGCTGCCGGCCCGAGGAGCAGCGGCGGCTCGCCGAAAGTGGCGAGACGGTGCGCGTCTACATCCCCTACGGTCAGGAGTGGTACGGCTATCTG
>JAUIDF010000325.1 GCA_030429125.1 Gammaproteobacteria bacterium
TGTCCTGCCAGGCCGAGGCGCGGGCCATGCTGGCGCACGGGCAGGGCGGGTCGATCGTCAACATAGCCTCCATGTCCGGCGTGATCGTCAATCGCGGCCTCAACCAGGTGCATTACAACGCCTCCAAGGCCGGGGTGATCCACATGTCGAAATCCATGGCCATGGAATGGGTGGATCGCGGCATCCGCGTGAACACGATCAGCCCGGGCTATACCGCCACGCCGATGAACACCCGGCCAGAGATGGTGCACCAGACCAAGGAATTCGAAAGCCAGACCCCGATGCAGCGCATGGCCAGCGTTGACGAGATGGTCGGTCCTGCCGTCTTCCTGCTGTCCGACGCGGCCCGCTTCGTGACCGGGCAATTGCTGCCGGTCAACGGCGGATTCGTCCTGAACTGAATAACACCAGAGTCAAACCGGAGTAAACGAGATGTCTGAACAAGCCGTAAACGCCGAATCGCAGGACCGTTCCTGGAACCGGCCCGCGAACGCCAGTTTCGAGGACTGGATGGAATCGCGCGTGGCGCGTTTCTCGACTCGCCGCTACGACTGGAACGCGCTCAAGTTCCAGGCCGACTACGATCCGAAGTATCGCCGCGCGCAGATGCGCTACGTGGGTACCGGCGGTACCGGCGTGGCCAGCGATACCGCGACCGTGCCGGCTGAGCACTTCACGTTCTCGACCATGATCATCCCCGCCGGCAACGAGGGGCCGATGCACCTGCACACCGACGCCGAGGAGATCTTCTTCGTGCTCCGTGGCACCGTGAAGGTGATGTGCGAGAAGGACGGTGAACGCTGGGAGGCCGTACTTGGTCATCGCGACCTGATATCCATCCCGCCCGGCGTCTACCGCGGCGAGATCAACATCGGCGAAGAGGATGCGCTGATGTGCGTCATGATCGGTTCGTCGAAGCCGGTGACACCGACGTACCCCGAGGATCACCCGCTGGCGAAGGTGAAGCGGGGTTGAGGCGGTGAACCGGACCGTGAACGTCGATCGACTCGATGCCCATCCTGTGCGCGAGATCGCGCTCGCGGATCGCGTGTTCGGCTATCGCTCGGCGGGGGACGGTCCGGCGCTGGTCCTGCTGCACGGCATCGGCTCCGGCGCCGGTTCATGGGTCGGCCAGCTCGATGCCTTCTCGTCGCATCGCACCGTCGTGGCCTGGGACGCACCGGGCTACGGCGTAACCACGCCGTTGACCGCGTCGGCGCCGACGGCCGCGGACTACGCGACCGCGCTGGCGGATTTCCTCGACGCCCTCGGCGTCGTGCGTGCCGATGTCGTGGGCCACTCCCTCGGCGCATTGATGGCCGCCGCGTTTGCCCGCGCCAACCCGGCGCGGGTTCGATCGCTGACGCTGGCCAGTCCCGCCATCGGCCACGGCGACGCGCCGGCGTCGGAGCGCGAGTCGAAACTCGACGCGCGGATCGGTCAAATGCGCGAACTCGGCCCCGACGGGCTGGCGCGTGAGCGCGCCGCGCGCCTCGTGTCCGGTTCGGCGAGCGAGGCGGCGATCGAGCTGGTGCGAGCGAACATGCGTCGGCTGAATCCGGCCGGCTACGAGCAGGCGGCCCGGTTGCTGTCGGGCGGACGCCTGCTCGACGACGTTGCTGCATGCAAGGTACCGCTGTTCGTGATTTGCGGCGAGATGGACACCATCACTCCGCCGGCGGGCGCGCGGCGCGTCGCCGCGGCGGGCGGGGCGAACTACCGCGAACTGGCCGGCGCCGGGCATGCGTGCTACATCGAGGCGCCGCAATCGTTCAACGATGCAATATCCCGATTCACAGGGGAATTCACAGACGAACTTACAGGGAATGATCATGAACAATCCTGAGGAAGAAAACCGCTATCTCGTGCCCGCGTTACAGCGCGGTCTCCATATCCTGTGCATGTTCCGTCGCAACCGGCAGGTGATCGGTGCGCCGGAGATGGCCGCCGAGCTCGGTATCCCGCGCACCACGGTGTTTCGGCTGTTGCAAACCCTCGAGCACATGGGATTCGTGAGGCGGACCAACGGCGATCGCGACTACCGCCTCGGCGTCGGTGTGCTGAGCCTGGGGTTCGAGTATCTCGCCTCGCAGGAGATCAACGAGCTGGCGCGTCCCATACTCGAGCGGTTGCGCGACCGTACCGGCTTCGCCACGCACCTGGTCGCGCGCGAAGAGCGCGACGTCGTCTACCTGTTGCGCGTGCCGGGCTACTCGGTGCTGAACACCAGTATCGTCGTCGGCACGCGGCTGCCCGCTCACGCCACCATCATGGGCCGCGTGCTGTTGAGCGATCTGACCGAGAAGGAGCTTGACGAACTGTACGCCGGCCAGTCTCTGTCGGCCCGCTCGCCGAAAACGCCAACCTCGCTGGATGACCTGAAGCGACTCCTGCGCGAAGACCGCGAGCGCGGCTACGTGATCAGCGAATCGTTCTACGAGCGGGGCATCAATGCCATTGCCGCGCCGGTTCGCGACGCGAGCGGGCGCGTGGTCGCGGTCATCAACCTCATCGCCCGTGAAGGTGAGGCATCCGGTGACCGGCTGCACGGCGAACTGCTTCGCCAGGTCGTCGAGGCGGCCGACGAGATTTCCGCGAGCCTGGACTACCGTCCCCGCATCGCGGCCAGCGGTTGAGGATCGAACATGGACTACAGAATTCAGGACAAGGTCGCCGTGGTCACCGGCGGTTCTTCCGGCATCGGGCTTGCCACCGTCGAGCTGATGCTCGGGGAAGGCGCGCGTGTTGCCATGTGCGGGCGCGACCGCGACCGGCTGGCCCGCGCCGAGGAGGGTCTGCTTACCGCCTTCCCCGGCGCCGAGCTGCTCGCCGTGCCCTGCGACGTGCTCGACCCGGACGCGGTCTCGACGTTCGCGGAGGTGGTGAACACGCGCTTCGGTGGCGTGGACATCCTGGTCAACAACGCGGGGCAGGGCCGCGTCTCGACCTTCGCCGACACCACGGACGAAGCCTGGCGGCAGGAACTCGAGCTCAAGTTCTTCGGCGTGATTCATCCGACGCGCGCCTTCCGGCCATTGCTCGAACGATCCGAACAGGCGTCCGTGGTCTGCGTCAACTCCCTGCTGGCGCTGCAGCCCGAACCGCACATGGTGGCGACGTCGGCGGCGCGTGCCGGCCTGCTGAACCTGGTTCATTCCATGGCCATCGAGTTCGCACCGGCCGGCATTCGCGTGAACTCGATCCTGCTCGGCATGGTGGAGTCCGGTCAATGGCGCCGGCGCTACCAGGCGCAGGCGGGCGAGGGCGAATCGTGGCAGACGTGGTCCGCCAACCTCGCGCGCGAAAAGCACATTCCGCTGGGTCGACTCGGCCGTCCGAGCGAGCCGGCCCATGCCATCGTATTCCTGGCTTCACCCCTGGCGGCCTACACCACCGGCAGCCACATCGACATTTCCGGAGGACTGGCCCGTCATGTCTGAGAAAACCACGGTCGGCGAAGTGGTCGCCGCCTTCCTTGAAAACTGCGGCGTCGGCGCCGCCTTCGGCGTGATCTCGATTCACAACATGCCCATCCTCGACGCCATCGGCCGACGCGGTGCGATGCGCTTCGTCATGGCGCGCGGCGAGGCCGGCGCCACCAACATGGCGTACGGCTACGCACGGGTCGGCAACCGCCTGGGGGTGTCCATTACCAGCACCGGTACCGCCGCCGGCAACGCGGCCGGCGCCATGGTCGAGGCGCTGACGG
>JAUIDF010000326.1 GCA_030429125.1 Gammaproteobacteria bacterium
GGCCAGCGTTCGCACCGCGGCCTCGTGCGGATCGTTCCAGTTGTTGCCGGCGACACAGGCGTCGATGGCGTCGTGCTGGGCCCGCAGCACCACCTCGTACAGGTCGCGCTGCGGGCCGGTGAAGCGGCCGTTGACCGGGAACGTGCGCGTGATGTCCGCCGCGTAGCAGTCGATTTCGGCGCCGGCGTCGATCAGCAGCAGGTCTCCGTCTCGCAGCGGATCGCTGTTCTCGGTGTAGTGGAGAATGCAGGCATTCGCGCCGCCGGCGACGATGGACGGGTAGGCGGAATAATGACTGCCGCCGAGCCGGAACTCGTAGTCGAGCTCGGCCTGCACCTGGTACTCGAACAGGCCGGGCCGGCAGTTTTGCATGGCGCGCGAGTGGGCACGTGCCGACACCTGCGCCGCACGCCGCATGGTGCGGATCTCGTCGGCGCTCTTCACCAGCCGCATCTCGTGAAGAATGTGCCCGATATCGACCAGCCCGGCGGGGGCGTGAACGCCGCTGCGCGACTTCGTGCGCACTTCGGTGATCCACTGGATCAGGTGAGTGTCGAACTCGGCATAGCGACCCATGGTGCAGTACACCCGGTCGCGATTCTCCAGCAGCCCCGGCAGGATTTCGTCGATGTCGTCGATGGGGAAGGCGTCGTCGGCGCCGTACTCGGCGCAGGCCCCTTCGAGTCCCGCACGGCGTCCGTCCCACAGCTCGCGCTGTGGGTCTTTTTCGCGGCAGAACAGGATGAATTCTCCCTGTTCGCGTCCCGGGATCAGCACCATGCAGGCGTCGGGCTCGGGAAAGCCGCTCAGGTAGAAAAAGTCACTGTCGGGGCGGTAACGATAGTGAACATCGCCGTTTCGCGTCTGCTCGGCGGCGGTGGGAATGACCGCGACGCCGTTGTCCATGAGCTGCATGAGCTCGCGGCGTCGGCGGGCGAAGGGGCTCGAATCCAGTCGGTCCGTCGACAGGGAGCGGGCAATGGCGGTTTCGTTCAACGTGAATCCTCGTAAAGCAGTAAAACGGCGACGCGAAGATGTTCCTCGATCTGCGCGAGATTGCTGCGCTGTGTCGCCTCGTCATCGTCGTCGGCGACGATGCCGGCCATGGCGCGAATGTCCTCCAGGGCCTCGGCGGCAGTGTCGCCCGCGGGCGCGGCGCATGCCCCGGTAAACGCCTGGTCGAACCCGCTGCACCAGTCGGCGACCGCCTCGAGCCGGTTCGCGAGCGCGGACTGTTCACCGGGCAGCAGGGGGCGAAAATCGAATCCCTCGGACGACAGGGCGGTTTGCGCCAGCGAGAATACACTGCCCAGAACGCGCCGGATATCATCGCGCCCGGCGTCCTCGCCGACGAGCCCGATCCAGTCGGTCTCGTCGAAGCGGCGGCGGCCGCCGCACGACAGGCCGCAGGCCATGCCGTGGATCTCGGCAAGCCCCGGGCCGGCGCCGTGCTGTCGAAGATGCGCGTCGAGCGCCTCGAATTCACCGGCGATGGCCTCGCTGGCATCGGTCATGCTGCCTCCGGTCGGTGGCGTTCGGGGGGCATATTTTACTCGCCCGCGGCCATTGTGGACGCGGTTGCATTTTACCGGCGAACAGAAGAGAATGCCGCGCTTACGCGCACTCGGTCGGCCGTTTTCCGCTGCGCGTCGAGCGTGCGAGGCTGCAGCGGACAGTGCTCGCGTGCCTGGAACCTGCCGGATTGTCCACGTTGGAACAAGATCTCGAAATTCTCTCCGAGCGCGTCGACGAACTGATCGAAACGGTCCGCCGACTGCGCCGTGACAACTCGGAACTGAAGCATCGCGAACACGCGTTGAACCAGGAGAAGGACCGCCTGAAGGCAAAGAATCTCGAAGCCAAGCAGCGCCTGGAATCCATCATATCCCGTCTGCGACAGCACGGGGGAGACGCCAGTTGAGCGACAAGCTGAGTTTCAAGGTCAGCATCATGGACCGGGACTTCACGGTGGCGTGCGAGGACGGCGAGCAGGACAACCTGCTGGCCGCCGCCGCCTACCTCGATCGCCAGATGCGCGACATCCAGCGTTCCGGCCGGGTCATCGGTCACGAGCGATGCGCGATCATGGCCGCGCTGAATATCGCCAACCAGTACCTGCAGGGCGCGGCCGCGCCGGCCACCGGCAGGCAGGCCCAGGGAAGGATCGACGACCTCGTGTCGCGCATCGACGCAGCCATCGCGGAACGCGGCGACACCTGACGACGCGACGTGCGCCGATGACGGATTGTCAACGTCCGTCGCCAGAATCCCTTTACCGATGCACCAAGGCATCGATTTCTATAAAATATCCCCCTGCGCCGCCTGTTGTGTGCGAGTAGGCCCAAATCCCTTAGAACCTAGAATACGTAGAGGGAGTTCTTGATAAGCGTGCTGTTGAGCACGTCCGCCACGTGCGGAAAGCCTGATGCGCGCTTTGGAACTCCCACTTGAACCGTTTGGTTCAAGGTACCGGGCTGATACGGCATATACGGGTGGCGTTTTATTTTCCGTCCGATTCCCCAAGTCCACGTTGCATTGCGCCGATGAGCCGTTCGGAGAAAGCCGAGATTCGCCGCGAGGCCCGCGCCCGGCGACGAGCCCTCGACGGCGCCGCTCAGAAGCGGGCATCGCGATCGCTGGCGGGCCGGCTTGCGACCTTGCGCCTGTTCGCGCCCGGCCGCCGCGTGGCGTTTTACCTCGCCAACGACGGCGAGATCGACCCCGTCGATGCGATGCGGCAGGCGGCTCGATCGGGTACCCTGTGCCTGCTGCCGGTGATACCGGCGAAAGGTCGCCGTGTGCTGCGGTTCGCGCCGGTGGACGACGCCACCCGGTTTCGGCCCAACCGGTTCGGCATTGACGAGCCGCTGGTGTCGAGGCGTTCGTTGCTCGGTGCCCACCAGCTCGATGCCGTTCTGCTGCCCCTCGTGGCCTTCGATGGCGAGGGCAACCGGCTCGGCATGGGCGGCGGTTTTTACGACGCCACGCTGGCATTGCGACGAACGCGCGGGCGGTATCGAAGACCGGGAGTTGTCGGGCTGGCGCATGAATGCCAGCGCGTCGATCGCATCGCCGTGGAACCGTGGGACATCCCGCTGGACGCGATCGTGACCGACGCGGCCGTTTACGAATTCGAGAGATCATCGACGTGACATTGAAACCTTCCCGCTCGCCATGCTGATTCTTTTCGTCGGCGACGTCGTCGCCAAGGGCGGTCGCCGAGCACTGTTCAATGCCCTCGACGAGTGGCATGGCGAGATCGACATCGATCTCGTCGTGGTCAACGCGGAGAACGCCGCCGGTGGTTTTGGCGTGACGCGCTCGGTCGCCGACGAGTTCTTCGACCGCGGCGTCGATGTGCTGACCACCGGCAACCACGCCTGGGACAAGCGCGAGGCGCTCGATTTCATCGACGAGGAGCCGCGACTGCTCAGGCCGCACAACTATCCACCGGGTACGCCGGGCAGCGGATGGTTTGTCGCTACCGCCCGCAACGGCGAACGCGTCGGCGTCCTGAACACGATGGGGCGCGTGTTCATGCACCCGGACCTCGACTGTCCCTTTCGATGCGCGGACGACGTACTGGCTTCGCGTCCGGCCGACGTGAAGGTCGTTCTGGTCGACTTTCACGCGGAGGCGAGCAGCGAGAAAGTCGCCATGGGATGGCACCTCGCGGGGCGGTCGAGCGCCGTGGTCGGCACTCAT
>JAUIDF010000030.1 GCA_030429125.1 Gammaproteobacteria bacterium
ATCCGAATGCGCGACGGGTCGTGGCTGCTGGCGGACGCGCGGATCGACAATCGTGAAGAACTTGGTGAACTTCTCGGTCTACGTCGAAACCCCGATTCGGATGCGGCCCTGCTCGAAGCCGCCTGGCTCGCCTGGGGAGCGACGTTCGTCGAGCGCCTGCTCGGGGACTTCGCCGTTGCAGTCTACCAACCGGACAAACGGGAGCTATTGCTCGCCAGTGATCCACTTGGGGTGCGCGCAATCGCCTGGCGCCGGATTGGGAGCACTGTCTATTTTGCGTCCGAGTTGGCGGCTGTGAAACGGCTTCCGGATGTGTCGAATCGAATAATCGAAGTCAATCTGGTGCGTGCGATGACACTGTCGCCGCTGCCGGAGGACGACACCCTCTTCGAAGGCATCCACTTCTGTCCTCCCGCCCATTGCCTCGCCATGTCCCGCGCCGGCAACCGCGTGACGCGCTATTGGCAACCGGCGCCCGGCCGGGACTCGCGATTTCGCGATGAAGCGAGCTGCCTCGAAGCGTTGGATGAGTGTCTCGATCACTGCATGGCCTCGCGTCTCGACACTCACCTACCCGTGAGTATGTCGCTGAGTGGCGGCCTGGATTCGGCGCTAGTCGCCGGCGCCGCCGCGCGCCTGTCCGGTGATGGGAGCATTGCAGCCTATTCGAACGTATTCGAACACTGTCCGGAATGCGATGAGAGCGAACGCATCGATCGGCTCACCGGCTTGCTCGGTATTCGGTCACACAAAATCGTCAGCGACAGTAAGTGGACGTTCAGCACCGAAATCGACTGGGAAGCACCCGACGAGCATCCTTGGACGAACTGCTATGTGCAGTTGCCGTTGTCGATCGGTCGTGCCGCCGGCTCGGGCGGACCGACGTTGATGCTGCACGGTAATTTCGGCGATGCCTTGTTCACCGCGGGATGGCCCGCGCTTTCGGACACTCTCGCGGCAATGGATTGGCGACGGTTACGCCATTATCTCGACGACGCCGGCGGCCGGATGAATGCCGGCGACGAACTCTGGCGATTCGGCCTGCGCGCCCTACTCGCGAGTCGGGCGCGACCGCTACTGCGCCGACACCGCGCGTCGGCTCCCGTGCCTGCATTACTTGGTCCCCGGGGACAAGAAATACTGCCTCGGGCTCGCGAACCCATCTCACACGAGAAGGCGTCGGCCGAATTCTACCCCCTGCAACGCATGAAGTACCGGAGCTACTTCGATCCGAGCTGGGCACGCGGGTCAGCGTTGTCGCGGGGCCGGCTGTACAACCGGTTCAATGTCGAGCCCGCCTACCCGCTTCGCGACCGACGGCTGGTTGAAATGCTTTGGTCGATGCCACCCGAAGTCATCGGCCCGCCCTGGTCGTCTCGGCGACTACAGACCACCCTGGTGTCCCGCCTGACCGACGTATCCCTGTTCACCGGTTACCGTAAGGCGAATTTCAACCGGCTATTGGGTATCGGGTTGCTGGATCGGGAGAAGGAAACCACCGCGGATCTCGTGTTTCGTTCACGACTGGTGCACGATGGGTGGGTCGACGCCGCCTGGCTGCGGCGAGAGTACGAATCGGGACCTCGATGGAGCCAGGGCGGAACGCTGTTCGCGAATGTGATCCACCTTGAACTGTGGTATCGCAGGGCAACTGACCGATAAACCGTACTGCGCTGGCGCGGCACCTGTGCGGAGCTACCTCACGGTGGGCAAGTAAAGTTTGGAACGCAGCGGAAAGTGTCCTCGCCACTTTCGCCAGCGCCCACCGAACCGCCCAGGGTCAAGGTTCTCAGATCGCCAAGCGTGGTCAGCCGTGGCGCAATGTACGCGGAGCGTACCGGTTCCGAAGATTGCGCTAATCGCAAACATGCCACGGTCTGCTTCGTATTCCCGTCCATCGCACCACCCGTCGCCAGAAGCGACTCGTTATCGTGTGATCTTACCATTTGATTCACCGTCAATCTCTGGTATCTACTCGATGGTCAGGGCCGGGTCGCCGAGTATCGTCCAGCCAAGTAAGACATCGCCGTCAAAACCGTATTCCTCGAAGTAGCGCTGCTTGGCTTCGGTCATCGCGACGCCAAGTGTGATGTCGGGCTCGGCCAACAGCTCGTAGAGCAACTGGGCGAGCACACGCTCGCGCGAGGCCTGCGTGAGCGTGGTGGAGCCGAGCACCGCAGCGGCTCCGCGGTCTTCCCCGAGAATCAGGGTCTCGCCGATGCTCGGTGCTGTGCCGACGATATTGCTGTTCCAGCATCCCCACTGGGTTACCACGGTAGGCTGCCCGGCGTTTTGCAGGGCGCTGGCGTCGACGCTGGAGAACAGCCCGTCGAATGTCCAGGTCTGCAGATCCGAATGACCGGCGAAGCTAACCAGCGAAACCCCCGAATTGATGGCATCGACTAGGTCGGCGCGAGCAGCGCCAACCTCGCCATAGTCGTCAAGATAGACGCGGGCAAGCGCGTCGGGTGCATTCCACGCGGCGGGCAGACTGGCTATCATGCGCTCGCTGTCGCTGCGAAAGTCGTAGGCGTTGCCGGCGTCGAAAAAATCGGCGGCGAACACAGACGTACCTGTATAGCTTCTGTCGGCGTAGGTAAGCGTCTTGTCCACGACCGCCGTCAGCTCCTCGATGCTGCGCACCGGCATCCGGCCGATGGCGACCTCGGGGACGCCGTCACCGTCAGCATCGGCAAAGGGGGCGTCGGTGGGAGCATGAAAGATGATCTCACTGGTCTTTTCGAAGAACATCGGCAGGAACAGCGCACGCGTCGCTCTCCGACCGGCCAGGTTGTTCGGGTCGGTCGAGCTACCACCCACCAACAGCACGTGGCTGGTGTCCAGATGCGCATCCGCGTAGGCAATGAAAGCCCGGATGGCGTCCGGCGAGACCATATGTCCTCCAAACTGTGCATAAACGTCGCGGATGTCGACGATGCGCGCCGTCGAGAACGTACCAAGGCGCGCTGTAAGTAGTCGTCCAAGCGGGTTGCCCGGGGCGTCGATGAAATCGGGGTGCGCGATCACCAGGTACTCGGCCGCGCCCGCAGTCACGTCCTGCCCCGGCCGCGCCACCGACACGAACGGCATAAGCAAGGAGTCCTGGCTCGCCACGTAGTAACGCGACCCGCGTCCGGCACCGGCGAACTCGAGTCCGCAGGCACTGCGCAACCAACGTTGGCATCCCCAGCCCTCCTCAATACGCTCGATGCGCGAAACCGTGCCTCCGGGCGTCACCCTGTAAATGATCAAGTCGTCAACGACACCGTTAAATCGCATCTCGAAAGCGTACTGATCGCTGTCGAAAACGAGTTGCCGACCAGGTTTCGGAGTCAATTCTCGCGGATACGTGATCGCCCATCGGTCGAAGTACACGAAATCGACCACCTGCCCGACGTCGAGAGGAAGTCGCAGCGTCAGTGTGTTTTCGCCGTCGACCAGCACCGAATCCGGTATCACTGCCTCGAGCGTGTACGGCACCATGCCGTCGAAGCGTCCATCGCCGTCGTCCAACGCCAGCGCCGTGCCGTTGACCTCAAGGGTCACGTGGTGATCGGGCAGGTCGCCAGGAAAATCCATGGCGCCCGACACCTCCACCGCGACCCGTACCGAGCCGTGGCCGACGGCATGATCGGGCAATTCGAAATGGGTCTCGTGGGATGCCGGCCCGCCGACCGCGACAATCGCCGCCTCGACGAACGGGTCGGCCGTTGTCGAGGTCACCGAGTAGTAGCGGTTTTCGTTGCGGACCAGCGTTTCCTCGAACAGCGATACGCTGGCTCCGCGAGGACGCGAGTTGTCGACTGCCGCGCGCGGACGTTCGCGAGCGTCCAGGTGCAGTACGTAGATCGCTTTCTGGTCGTACAATGCGGCCTGGGTGGCATCGGCCGGTACGCCGATGAACTCGATGTAACCGCCGGGGCCAAAATAGTCGTCGTCGCGATCGAAACCGTAGCGCCACCGGTCACGCAGCGAACGATTCCGGTAACGCTCGGCGCCCTCCACGGTCACCGGCACGGGCACCCCGCGGTGCGTCAGCGACAGTCGTCGCGTGCGTACACCGCCGAGGTCGATACCGAGATCGAGCAACTGCTCGTACGTGACGCGGTGCACGCCCTCCTTCTCGACCGTAAACAGCAGCAGGGCTTCGCCCGAGTCCTGTTCATGTCGGTTCAACGCCTGCGACCAGTCGGCGACCTCGACGCCGGTCAGCGGCGCGAATTGCGCCATCGCTTCCAGTGCGTGCGCCGCCGGTGCCAGTGCAGAAAGCACACCGGCGAACAGCACCTCGCGAGCGCGCGCCCCGAGCGTGTCCATCCACCCTGTCTCGACGTCCCCGTTCTGCGGTTGCGTCGGCGCCTCCCGGCGCTCGCGCAACTCCTCGCCGTCCAGCAGTCCCTCGATACGGCGGTTCAGCGACTCGATCGCCGTGTCGGTGTCGTGGCCAGGCGTCACCGGCCGGATTGCCCCGGAACCGGCGTCTCCGTGGTCGCGCCGAACCCCGTATTCCTGGCCGAGAGCAAAGGGTCCGCGGATCACGCGTTGTCCGGTGACGTCCACGTCGACGATGGCGAACAGGTCGCCGGGCACCCCGCCCAGGTCCAGCGCATAGGCGGTGGGCAGGTCCGAGTTGACCACCGTCGATGCCGTCGTCGTCACCTTGTGCCATTCGCCATAACGGTCCTTGGCATAAATCTCGAACAGCAGGTTGCCCGTCTCCATCGACGTCATCCACTCGAAACGCACGTCGCCTTCGTTGGGTCCGGGAATGGTTCGGAACCAGGCCAGACTCACCGGGTTGGTCACCACCGGTTCGTAGCCGAAATCCGCATAGGTCACGGTCTCGCCCGCGGCCACCGTGACCTCGAAACCGGTGTCGTCCTTGCTCTCGCTGTCGGCGTCGCCGTCGGGTTCGGCATCGGCATCCGATTCGGCGCATTCCTCGGCCGGACAGGTGTGCTCGAAGCTCGACAGGACGTTGTCGTCATCGGTGACCTCGACGCGGTAGGTTCCCGCCGGCAAGTCGGTGAACGCATAGTTGCCGTCGGCATCAGTCAGGATCGTCTGCACGATATTGCCATTGCCGTCCTTCAGTAGCACCGTTACCCCCTCGAAGCGGTCCGGTTCGTCCCCATCGATCACACCGTCGCCGTCGTCGTCCTGCCATACCGTACCCTCGATCGCTGCCGCGATGCCGCTATAGGCGAAGCCGAAATCCTGGGCCAGGTCGCGGCCGGCCAGGTTGGTGACCGTGCTTTGCGCATCGGCGCCGCCATCGGGATCCACCGTGTTCTGCCATCCGATACCTCCACCGGGCAGCGACGACGTATCCACAACCACGCGATAGTCTTCGCCCAGCGGCAGGCCCGAGAACAGGTAGCGTCCGTTCTCGTCGGTCAGCTCCACGTCGAGCACGCGATCGTCCGACGTACCGATGGTACCGTCCTGTCCGGCGTCGTACAGCACCACGAGGACACCCTCGACACCCTCGTTGGCCTGCGGCGTGCCGTTGCCGTTGGTGTCCAGGAACACGGTGTCTCCGATCACGCCGGTACCACCGCCCTGTGTCTGGTAGCGGAAGCCGAAATCCTGCAACTGGTTGCCGGAACCGGACAGCGTCACCGCGCTCGAGTCGGAACACGGCGCGCAGGCCACGCCACCATCGGTCCCGCCCGGTTGCGCGGTCTGCACCAGGTTCTGCAACACGTTACTGCCGTCGGTGACCAGTACCGTGTAGTCGCCGTTGGCCAAGCCGGTGAACTGGTACTCGCCCGCGGCGTTGGTAATCGTCGTCGCCACCGGGCTTCCCGAATCGTTGAACAACGTCACCGTCACGCCGGGGATACCGGCATCGCCGCCGTCGAACGTGCCATTGCCGTTGACGTCTGAAAACACCAGGTTGCCAATGGACTGGCCCGACGCGGGACCGGACGCGAAGCGGTAGCCGAAATCCGCGTCCAGGTTGGCTTCACCGGCAGAGAGATACACCGTGGTTTCGTTGTCGGCGACACCGTTGGAGCTGGTGCCGTCACGCACGTCGGGATCGCCGGCATCATGGGCGATGTATCCCGACGGCGCATTGCCGGTGCCGCCGGACGGCTCCACCAGCACCCGGTAGGCACCGGCCGGCAGGCCAGTGAACAGGTACAGGCCGGCATCGTTGGTGGTCGTGGTCGAGATGACCTCGCCAGCGGCGTAGTCCGTGCCGCCCACGCTCAGGGCCTCCGCGGCATAAAGGCCCACCGTCACACCGGCCATTCCACTCTCGCCCGGATCCTGTTGCCCGTCTCCGTCGGCATCGACCCAGACATAGTCGCCGATCGTGCCGATGGCGCCACCGGTCGACGGCGTATAGCCGAAATCCGCCGTCAGGTGCGACTCTCCCGCCTCGAGCGTAAACAGGCCGGAGTCTCCGTCCGGACGGAAGGTCCAGTCGTCCTCGTCGTAGCTCGGCTGCAGGCCGGGCGGCAGCGTCGTCGCGTCCACGGTCACCCGGTAGTCGGCACCGGTCGTCACGCCGGTGAAGAGGTATTCGCCGCCGGTGCCGGTATAGGTCGTCGCCACCACGTTGCCGCCGTCGTCGCGCAGCTGCACGCGCACCCCGGCGATACCCGATTCGCCGGCATCCTGTACGCCGTCGCCGTTGGTGTCCAGCCACACGCGGTCGCCGACATTGCCTGCCACGGGCAGGCTCGTGGTGACGAAGCCGAAGTCCTGGAACAGGTTGGACGTCGCCGCGGCAGGAATCGTCGCCTCGATGACGATATTGTCGATGCTGAACCACTCCCAGTCGAACGGGTTGGAGCTTCCGGACGTTCCTGAATATCCCGACAGCCGGACACGCAATACCGCATCGTCCAGCAGGTAGGCATCCGGAATGTTGACGGTCGGGGACGCGCTGCCGAAATCATCCGACGCCGTCCACAAGGTTTGGCAGGTGCCGAACCCGTCGTCGGTACACACTTCCACCACGACCACGTCGCTCGACTCGAGGCCATTCAGCTCGCTGGCATCGAAGGACAGCGTCGCCGGTGTCGTGGCGGCGCCGAGATTCATCTCTCGCCAGAGTGTCGCGTTGTCGCGCAGGGAGGCGACGTCGCCATAGTTCGATACCGTACCCGTGGTCTGCCAGTTGCCGACCCAGCCGATGTCGTCGTCGCTCGTTCCACCTGTCAGGTCGTTCATGTCATCGGACATCGTCTGCGTGCCGCCGCCTCCGCCGGCAGACAGTGTCACGGTGTTGAACAGCGCACAGGACCCTGCGCACGCCTCGCCGTTGTCGACGCCGTCCGCGGGGTCGGATGTCTGGCTCGCCAGGCGCACGCCGCCAGCGCCGTTTTCGACCACCAGCACGGTGTACTCGGCCGGCGACAGGCCGGTGAACAGATACTCGCCGTCGGCATCGGTCACGGTCGTGGCCAGCGGCGTACCGGTGGTGTCGGAACCGGCGAACAGCAGCACGGTAACGCCTTCGATCCCGGTATCGCCGCCGTCGAACACGCCGTTGGTGTTGGCGTCCGTGAACACCTGGTTGCCGATGGAAAGGCCCGCGGGCAACGCCCCGCCAAGCCGGTAGCCGAAGTCCGCCGACAGGTCGTATTCGCCGGCGGAGACCCGCACCACGGTTTCGTTGTCGATGGCGCCATCGGGATCGGAGCCTGCCGCCGTGCCGTTGACGAAGCCTGCGGGCGACTGTCCGTCGCCGCCGCCGTCGGGATTGACCACCACGCGGTAGTCGTCGGGCGGCAGGTTCTCGAACAGGTAACGTCCACGGGCATCGGTGGTGGTGGTGGCGATCTGCTCGCCTGCGGTATAGGTGGTACCGCCGACGGTCACGGTCCCGGTGGCGTACAAGGCCACCGTGACGCCGGAAATACCCACTTCGCCGGCGTCCTGCACGCCGTCGTCGTCCGCGTCGAGCCACACGTAGTCGCCGAGTCCGCCGCCTGCCGGCAGCGGGCCGTAGCCGAAGTCGGCGGTGAGGTGCTCTTCGTTCGAACTGAGTTCGATGGGTCCGGAATCATTGTCCGGACTCGCGGTACCGCCGTCCTCGTCATAGGTCGCGTTCAGTCCGCTGATCGACGGCGAGTTGCCGTCGTTGACGCGGACCCGGTAGGTGCCGGGCACGAGACCGGAAAACAGGTACTCTCCGTTCGGACCCGTGATCGTCGTGGTCGGTTGAATGCCCGGGGTCGAGGAATCGCTGTCGATGGAATCGCCACCGGCGCTCAGCAACTCCACCTCCACGCCGGCGATGCCGTCCTCGTTGGCGTCCTGCAGCCCGTCGCCGTCGAAGTCCAGCCATACCCGGTTGCCGATGCTGCCGGGCGCCAGCGTGTTGGTGGTGCTCGCCAGCACGGGCCCGGCCTCGGCCGTGGTCGCGCGCGCGACATTGGTAAGTGAATCCACGCCCGCCGGCAGATCGTCGTCGACCACCACGCGGTAGCGGATGGTGACCGACTCGCCGTCGCCCATGGACACGCCGTCGGCAGTGGTCAACAGGCAGCAGGGATCGCCGTTGAACAGGTCGTTGTTGCCGCCGGGGACGTTGTCCAGCGTGACGTCGGTGTCGGTGGCGTCGATGGTTGCGGCGATCGATATGTCATCGATGTAGAAGAACTCGCCGCTGCCGCCATAGAAGTTCAGGCGAATCCGCAGCACGGCGCCGTCAATGAAATAGGCGCCCG
Organism: Gammaproteobacteria bacterium; assembly: GCA_030429125.1. Taxonomy (GTDB): domain Bacteria; phylum Pseudomonadota; class Gammaproteobacteria; order Arenicellales; family CAJQKF01; genus BQJD01. Next base: position 8,688 of record JAUIDF010000030.1, read on the forward strand.
GAATCGCGACCGACGGCGACGTCGAGCTGAAGTCGTCGTCTTCCGACCACAGGGTGGTGCAATTCGACGGGCCGGGCTCGCAGATCTCCACCGTCACGATGTCGTTGCTGTCGTGACTGCCCTCTTCCCGCGCCGAGAACGACAACGTGACAGGTGCGCTCGCGGCGCCGAGGTCAATCGACCGCCACAGCGAGGATCCGTTGCGCATGCGCGCCTCGCCATCGTCGATGACGACGTTGCTGGTGCTGCTCCTGCTCCAGTTCCCGGACCACTGCAACACGGTATCGCTGTTGCCGCCGGTGAACCCGCCGCTGTTCCAGTTCTCGGTAATCTCCTGCGATTCCGTGGCGCCGACGCGAGGCGCGTTGACGACGGTGCTCTGATCCACGTAGGTCACCCCGGACGGCAGGGTGTCCGACACCGCGACGTCGGTCTGCGTCTCACCCGTGTCATTGGTGACGACAACCGTGTAGTCGACGATCTGACCGGGGATCAACGCGCCGATGGCGCTCGATGTCTTGGTGATCAGCAGGCCGCTGGCGGTGACGATGGCGCGATCGCGCGGACGGAACACCTGGCCATTCGGGCCGGTACCCACGGCCTCGCCGGTGTTGGTGTAAAAGCCGTCGACGTACGGATTCGTCGGCTGGGCATTGAATCGAATGGTCAGCTTCTCGCCCGCCGCCATCGGAAACGGATCGCTACCAGCAATCGAACTCATGTCCCAGAACAGCGCCGAGGCGGTGCCGCAGACAGCCGCGCTGGAGCCGGGATCGGTGTCGGTGACACCATCGGTGATCACGGTGCCGTCGGGCAGCGTGATCACGCTGGAGCCGGCGACGTAGGTCATGCCGCCGTTGAAAGTCGGCAATCGGTCACAGACGTCCACGTTGAGCAGCGAACTGGAGGCGGCGCTGACTTCCAGCGTGTAGGTCACCTGCCCTGCCGCGCCGCTGACGCCCGTGGCGAACGAGCTCGGCGATACCGACTTGTCGATGCCGAGAACGGGATCGGCCGAGTTGAAAAAATTCGCCGGCAGCACGGTGTAGCCGAAGTCGAGGTCTTCCGTGGTGCCGGAAAAATACCCCTGCTCGCCGTTGGTGTACTGCGAGTTGTCCTGGCCCCAGGCAATGGCAAAGGGCGAATCGGAGTAAATTCGCGCGCCGGTACCGTTGTAGTAGTCGGCGGCAGGCGGAGAGAAATCGGGATTCGCCGGAAACATCCGATACGTGTCGAGACGGTCGAGCGTCACCGACGCGTCGGCGGTGCCGTCGTTGTCCCAGTCCGCGAAGATGGTGGTGTTGTCCGCCACCGGCGTGATGTGCAGCGGGTTGGCCGGGGCGAACGGCAGAAAGTACTCGGAGTCAAGCTTGGCGGCGTCGACGGCCTGGTAGCCCCAGTCCACCACGTCGCCGTCGACGCCGGTGCCGAGATCGACCTCGTCGTCTCCGGCCACCAGTACCCAGATCTTGTCGCTGTTGTCGTCGGTGGTGACGTAGGCGCCGTAGTGCCCGCCCTGGGTCGCGGCGTCGGGCAGGCGCGGCATGACGAATCGATAGACATCGCCTTCGTCCAGCGTGACGTTTATGAATGAAGAGCCGGTGCCGCCGTCGCCGTACTCGATGATGACGTTGGTATTGTCCTGAAAGGAGTAGATGTAGGCGGCGGTGTCCAACTGTCGCCCGTCGTAGTCATTGTCGAAGCCGCCGTCATTGTCCGGGAAGACGTGCGAGGGCGTGGGCAGGTAGTAGTCATTGGTCAGGGCCGCTTCCGGCGTCAGCGTGTAGTAACGCGCGCTGATGTTGTCGCCGCTGCTGGTCAGCAGTGCGGCCTGGATCGGGGCGCCGTCGAGCGTGGTGGCGCTGCAATCCTGGCTGTTCAGCGGGTCGTGGAAGGCGGTGATCCGCGTGCCCGACTCGATACTGCCCTCGGACCAGTTGCCGCCCTGGTCGAGCGTGGTCTCGTAGACGCCGTCGACACAGATCGCGGTGTCGTCCCGGGCGGCCTCCACGAACAGGTAGGTATACTGGAACGGCGTCTGGCTGGCAGGATTGCCCTCGGTGATGTCCACGCCCACCGGCACGGTATAGGCGTCGTCCCAGGCCGTGGTGCTGTAGAGTTCCCAGGTACCGGCGAGAAACGGGCCCGGATCCTCGGCGAAGGTCGTGCGGGTAATGCTGACCGGTGCGCCGGTGATGTACAGGCGGTCGCCGCCGACCACCGCTTCGCCGGCAACCTGGCTGCCATAGGCGCAGCCGACCGATGGCTCAAGGTCGTCGTCGTCGTCGTCGACCGGGTCGTTGCAGAGGTTGAGAACGTCGCCGAGGGCCAGCGCCCCGCCTTCCTCGTTGTTGTAGCCGCCGAGGCCGTAGTTGGCGCCGTCGACGTCCCACTTGGCGTCGGCCGTGGCCCCCGGGTTGTTCGGATCGAAGTTGTAGCAGGGTGGACTGGCGCAGGTTCCGCCCGACGCGGTGACATCGCGGTCGGCGCGATCTAGGTACACCTGAACGCCGTTGGCGCTCGCCACGATACTGACCACGGAAAGCACGGTACCCGCCGTCGTGCCGTCCTCCCACGCGGCCTCGAGCGCCGTGAAAATGTCGGCTTCGTCGCCGAGAACGTAGTACTCACCGTAGCCGGCGAAGTTCTGCGCGTGGCCGGGCAGGCCGTGGAGGCCGAGAAACAGCAGGGCAACCGCAAAAAGCCGCGGTATGCGGCGAAAGGGACGACCGGTGTCGCGCCCGGCGACTGCGTTAACTCGATTTCCCGTGACGTCCGGACATAAGCCGGACCGGCCGGAATTGGCTCCGGTTCGCAACATTGCGCGCCTCCGCGACTAGGTCTATCCCACGTGCAGTGTTTTTTGTCGCCGGAGTGCTGCGGATTGGCCGCAATGTCGCTGACGCCCCGACCGAGCGACTGCGCATTCACACCCGATCCGGGTGCTTTGCGCTCTTGTCCCGCGGATTCTACGTGTATCGGGTTCTCATATCAACTCGTCCGGTAAATCATACCGTTCGTCGGAGACGAACGGTAGCTGGGCACGGAATGACGGCGTCGACCCCCGGCACGCGCGACGCCGGTCGGGGGTTAGGACCTGTTCACACGACGCTGAGCGAGTGAGATTTCGTGCCCCCCGAGAAAACGACCCGTCTCGCATCCGACAAGGCGCATCGAGGCGTCATGGTGGTTCCATGGCGACGAGATGCAACGCCGTCGGGGCGAAATAGGGCCGAAAGATCGCCGCGAACGCGTCGTGTGAACAGGCCCTAGAACGGACGGGAATCCAGCAGATCGCACACGGACCCGAGAGCCCGGCTCCCCGAGCCGTACTCCAGGGTGAAGATGTCGGTGGCACGCGAAGCCTCCCGACAAAACGAGAGATGACGCTTGAGCAGGGCATGACTGAACAGCCGCGAGGAAACGGTATGTCCCGCCACCGTCAGCAGTGCGTCGACCTCCCCCTGGCAATGCAGGCGCGCGGTGCGGGCGTCGGGCGAGCGGTCGAGCCAGACGACGGCGCGCACTGAACGTTGGCTGGCAGCCAGCCCATCATATTGATCTTTCGGCTCGAGCTTGGGCTGCGGATACACGGGCAATGCCTTCAATCCGTCGCCTTCGATGGCCACGGGGGTGATGTCGTCCGTGATTCTCCCGAATTTGCGCGGCGCGGCCTCGGACAGCCATCGCGCCATGGTCGATTTGCCGCACCCGGAATCGCCGACGAACAGCACCAGGCCGCCGCCGGGTTCCAGTTCCACCGCACTGGCATGCAGGCACCAGGTGTCGCGCGCCGCGAGCTGCAAAATCAGCGGCGGACCGAACAGTGCCTGTTCGAGCAGGGCGTGGGGGACCGACGCCGACGGCGTCACCCGGACCAGGCCCGTGTCCGGCTCGACGTCGAAGCGGCCGACGCCATCGATTTCGATCGTCGTCGACGAGCCGTGCCAGGTCGCCGCGACACGGCGTTGCGCCTCGGCAATCCAGCCGCTGAAGACGATTCGTTCCGTGCCGGGATAGTCATGGGGATTTCGCGCCGTGTGCGCGGCGACTTCTGTCCTCGAGCGGGTCGCGGCCCACGGCGACAAGGCCTGTATTTCGATACTCGACTCGAGCTCGCCGCCGGCGAAACGGTAGGCGTACACCGGCGTGGTGTGCGCCTGTTGTCCGTCTCGCGCCAGTACGATGCGCAGCAGTTCGGGGAAGCGTTCCATGCGTACCTGAGTCGACGCGACTACCGCCGGGCCCCGGGTTTCAGCTTGCGTCGACCCGCCGCGGAGGCTCGCGAATCGTAGGGATTGGTTTCGTTTCGGTAGCGGATGGCCACTCGCGTTCCGACGAGTTGATAGCTCGCCTGCAGGTAGTTTGCCAGGTAGCGGGTGTAACCCGCCCGGACATGATCGAGCCGGTTGCCGTGGATGGTGATCTGCGGCGGATTGCGCCCGTCCTGGTGGGCGAACTTGAGCTTGACCGGGTGCCCGGCATGCATGGGCGGTGCCTGGGCCGCCACCGCGGCCTCGAGCCGGCGGTTCAGGTCCGAGGTGCGAAACTCGACCATGGCCGAGTCGTAGGCTCGGGCGGCGGCGGGGAGGACGTCTCCCACGGCGCTGCCGTGCAGCGCGGAAATGAGCAGGCAGTCGTGGGGCGGCAGGAACGGAAACCGGCGCTCCAGGCGGTCGAGGAAGCGCTTGCGTGTATAGCCGTCGAGGTTGTCCCACTTGTTGACCACGAGCACGATGGCACGGCTGCGATTTTCGATCATGCCGGCGATGGCGGCATCCTGCTCGCCCGGCTCGGTGCGGGCGTCGAGCATGAGCACGCAGACGTGGGCGCGCTCTATGGCGCGAACGGTCTTCACCACCGAGAAATGTTCGATGGTCTCGGTCACTTTCTGCCGGCGGCGCACGCCGGCCGTATCCACGAGCTCGAAGTCGCGGCCATTGCGGGAGAACTCGATGGAGACGCTGTCGCGCGTCGTGCCGGGCTGATCGCGTACGATGACGCGCTGCTCGCCGAGCAATGCGTTCACCAGCGTGGACTTGCCCACGTTGGGGCGTCCGACGATGGCCACACGGATGCGCTCGTCATCCACATGCTCGCCCGGCGGCGGATAGCCGGCGAGCAGTTCGGCAAGCAGGGACTCGACGCGATCGCCGCGCTTCGCCGAGATCGCACGCGGCTCGCCGAGGCCCAGGGCCTGGAACTCGGCCGTGGCCAGGGCGCCGTCCACGCCTTCGGACTTGTTGACCAGGACATGGACCGGCTTGCCGCACCGGCGCAGGCGGCGCGCGATTTCCTCGTCCCCGGTACCGAGGCCGTCGGCATGGTCGACGAGGAAAAGAATCTCGTCCGCCTCCTCGAAGACCTGCTCGACCTGGGCGTCGATGAGCGCGCCGAAATCGGACTCGTCGCCGAGGCCGCCGGTGTCGACGACCAGGGCGCACACCACGCCGTCTCGCTTCACGCGGCCATAGAGGCGGTCCCGGGTGAGCCCGGGTTCGTCGTGGACGATGGCGTCCCGGGTTCGCGTCAGGGTGTTGAACAACGTCGATTTGCCGACGTTCGGCCGCCCCACGAGGGCGAACACGGGCAGCATGTCTAGAGCAGGTCCAGCGCCTGGACCCGGCCGTCTTCGGACACGATGACCACGCGTCCGTCGATCGCCACCGGCGCCTGCACGATGGCACCTCGAGATACGTCCTGCGCCGACAGGATGGCGCCGCTATCGGGATCGAGCCGGTAGAGGACACCTTCGAAATCGCCGACCAGCAGCTTGCCGTCGACCGCCAGCGGTCCGCTCAGGCCGCGACCCGACAAGCGATCCTGTTCCCAGATGAGTTCGCCGGAATAGCGATTCAGCGCCACCACGGACCCGGTGTCGGTGGTCACGTACAGCCGGTCGGCATCGAGTCCGAAATTCTTCAGCGTGGAGATGTCGGCCGACCAGATGACGCGCGGCGAGCCAAGCGCCATGGCGACCACGCGCGACTGGAACGAGGCGACGTAGAGCACGGTGCCGAGCAGCGCCGGATCGGAGTCGATGTCGGCCAGGCGCCCGACTTCGTTGCTGCCGCGGCGGGTGCCGATGGGCGTTTCCCACAGCACGCGGCCGCGATCGATGTCCAGCGCCAGGAGCCGCCCGTCGGCGAGCCCGACCACCACGCCGCGCCCGTTGATCAGCGGCCGCGACGCGCCGCGCACGGTCAGGCCGTCGACCGATTTCTGCACCGTCCACAACAGCTGTCCGTCCGCGGTATCGAGACCGACCACTTTCGCATCGCCGGCGCGTACGATGGCCACGCCCGGCGCGATGACCACCGGCGCCAGGACTTCGCCGCCGACCCGCGCGCGCCACTTCTCGGCGCCGTCATTGCGGTCCAGGGCGATGACTTCCCCGTCCAGCGTCGATACGGCCAGCAGCCCGTCGCCGGCTCCCACGCCCCCGGTGATGGTGGCGTCCAGTTCGATCTCCCAGCGCGTTTCGCCGCTTCCGCTCTGCACCGCGATCACTTCGCCCTCGGATCCGGCCATCACCACCTGCTCGCCGTCGAGCACCGGGTAGAGCCGACCGCTGTGCGTGTCGAAATCTCCGGACAGGTTGCGCCGCCAGGCCGTCTGCACGAACGGCTCGCCGTCGACGTCCGGCTCGGGTTTCGGCGCAACGCCTTCCTGCGTGAAATGCAGCTTGTCGCCGCCGCCGCAGGCAGCGAGGATCAGCGAGGCAAGCACGATGATGATTGACTTGTTCATGGCGGGTTCGTTCAGTTCGGGCCGGCCAGGCTGTTGCGCTTGGCCCGCAGCACGTTCGCATATCCGGAAGCGGTGGGCAAGGCGGCAATCGCCTCGTCGTAGGCGATTGCCGCCTGGTCGTCATTACCGTCGAGACGGTGGGCGTCCGCCCGAATCTCGGCGTAGTGGGAGGCAAAGGCGCCGCCTTCGCCTGTAGACGCCAACTCGAGGGCGCGCGACGTATTGCCCTCGCCGAGTTCCAGGTAGGCCAGCCTGAGACGCGCGGTATGTTCGAGACTTGGATCCGGCGCGTTGTCGACCACCCATGCCAGGCGCTTGCGCGCGCCTTCGACGTCGCCGTCGTCATAGAGTGCCGCCGCGGTCAGCAGCGCGCCGTTCGAGGCATACGGGGTCGACGGGAAATCTGCCTGCAACTCGTCGGCCAGTCCAGTGGCCGACGCGGCATCGTCGTTCTCCACATGTTGTCGAAGCTGGAAAAACAGGGCGGAAGCGGTCTCCGCGCGATTCGTGGTGTACAGGCTCCAGCCATTGATGCCCACGATGGCGCCCAGCCCGACGACGATGCCGACGATGATCGACGTCCCGTTCTTGCGCCACCACTCCTTGAGCTTGGCAAGCTCTTCGTCTTCCGCCAGATGTGGATCCAAGTGTCCTCTCCCGTTTGCTGGTTGGTTCTGTTTCCGTGATCGAATGCGCGTCAGCCGTTGGCTGCCGCTCGTGCTGCCGGCGCGTTCGGCAGCGCCCGCCGCAGGTGCGCCGCCAGGTCGTCGAACGACACGCTTGCCTGGCCGCCGTCACCACGCAGATCCTTGACCGACGCGGATTGGGCGGCGACCTCGTCGTCGCCGAGGATGACCGCGAAGCGCGCGCCGCTCGCATCGGCCCGCTTGAGCTGCTTCTTGAAACCGCCGCCGCCGAGGTTGACGAGTACGTTGACGCCGCCGGAACGCAGCGACTCGGCCAGTCGCGCGCCGGCCAGTTCGGCGGCGTCGCCGAGACTCGCAATGAAGACGTCGCAGGCGTCGACCGGTATCTCCCTGCCCTCCACGGCCACGAGTTCGAGCAGTCGCTCGATGCCGAGCGCAAAACCCGCTGCCGGGGTGGCGCGACCGCCGAGCTGTTCGACCAGCCCGTCATAGCGGCCGCCGGCACACACCGCGCCCTGGGCGCCGAGCCGGTCGGTGACCCACTCGAACACGATGCTGGTGTAGTAGTCGAGCCCGCGCACCAGCCGGTCGTTGACGTGATACTCGATGCCGACCGTGTCCAGGTAGGCGCGAAGCCGGTCGAACCGGGCCACGGCGTCGTCGTCGAGGAAGTCCGCCAGCCGCGGTGCGTCCGTGAGCAGGGCGCGGGTCTTCTCGTCCTTGCTGTCGAGGATGCGCAGCGGATTGCGGTCGAGGCGGCGCTGGCTGTCCTCGTCGAGGTCGTTGCGATAGCGGGACAGGTAGCCATGCAGGGCGTCGCGGTAGGCCGCCCGGCAGCCGTCCGAACCGAGGGTATTGATCTCCAGTTTCACCGAGCGCACGCCGAGCGAGTCGAACAGGCGCGCGGCAAACATCTGCAGTTCGGCGTCCGCGTCCGGTCCCGGCCAGCCGAGCGCCTCAATGCCGAACTGGTGGAACTGGCGGTATCGGCCTTTCTGCGGCTTTTCGTGGCGAAACATGGGACCGAGGTACCACAACTTGGCCTGCCGGTTGTGGAGCAGGCCGTGCTCCACGCCGGCGCGTACGCAACTGGCCGTGGCCTCGGGCCTGAGCGTGACGCTCTCGCCATTGTTGTCGACGAAGGTGTACATCTCCTTCTCGACGATATCGGTCTGCTCGCCGATGGAGCGCTTGAACAGCTCCGTTCGCTCGAGCAGCGGCGGTCGGATTTCCTGGTAGCCGTACGCGACACAGGTATCTGCGATCACGCGCTCGACGTGCCGCCACGCGGCGCTGTTGCCGGGCAGGATGTCGTTCATCCCGCGTACCGACTGGATGGTCCTCGTCACTGCTGTTGTCCCACGGTGAATCGGGCGAACAGGCCCTTCTCGGTTTGCGAATAGGATTGTATGCGGCCCATGTACTTCACGCGCACGCCGCCGGCGTTGCCGAGGAACACGGTAAAGGGCGGCTCGCCGACGAGGTCGACGTTGCTGCCGCCGCTGACGATCTGGCTGAGCAGCCGATTGCCCGTGGCGTCGCGCACGTCCGCCCACGACCCCTCGTCGAACATCAGCACGAGGTGACGCCGGGTGTCGTCGGGTACGGCACTGGCGCCGGGGGTGGCGCCGCCGTTCTCGGGCGGGGCGATGTCGGCGAGCACCAGGTTCACGGGCAGGTCGCCGTTGCCGGCCAGCGGCTCGCGCCAGGCGCCTGGCTCGATCCCCTGCAGGCGGTCGGCGCGCTCGGGCGGCTGCAGACCGGCGCCGGCGCCGTCGGCGCCGGGGACTTCGACCGTCAAACCATCGGTGACGCGCGGCTGGTCGGCGCCCGGATCGGGCCACAGCCAGTACCCCGCCGTTCCCGCGCCGATGATGACGACGACAGCCAGCGCCCACCATGCCCGTCGACGTCCCGGCCGGCGTTTGCGCGCTCGACCGGGTTCCGTCCCGGGCTCGGCATCGGGCATGTACTCGGGAATGGCGTCGCGATGACTGACAATGGCGTCCTCGACGTCGACGCCGACCAGTCGTGCGTAGCCGCGCAGGTAGCCGAGTATGAACGTACTGCCGCCCATGTCGGTGTAGTCGTCCGCTTCGAGGGCGCGTATCAGGTCGGGCGACAGGCACAGCGCGTTGGCGATCTCGTCGACCGTCCAGCCGATATGCTGACGCTGGTGACGCAGCAGGCTGCCCGGCGTGGGGTTTCTTGGCGCGACGGGTTCGATCATCCGGTGACGTCCCGGAACAGCCCCTGCAATTCGTCGATTCGGCTCGAACGGGGAAATCGTTCACGCAGGAGACGCGCGTATTCCGACGCGATGTCACGTCGCTCGAGCTTCAGCTCGTTCTGCACCGCCAGGAACAGGCTGTCCGGCGTATACAGGCCGTCCTGGAAAAAGCGTTCCAGGAAGGCACGCGCGGAGAGATGCTCGCCGCGATCGAAATTGATGCGCGCCAGCCGCAGCAGCGCCTGTCGCATGTCGGGCTGAAGCGCGATCACCTGCTCGAAGAAGGCTTCCGCCTGGCCGGTGTCTCCCGCCTGGCGCTCGCATTCGCCGGCGCCGTAGAGCGATACGTACTGGGTGCGGTTCAGCGGGTGGTTCAGGGCCGCGGTAAACTGCTCGAGACCCGCCTCGAAATCCTGCTGGGCGCAGAGAAAGAAGCCGTAGTCGTTCTTTGCCGCCACGTTGTCGCGGTCGTAGCGTACCGCTCGCGCGAAGTGCGTGTTCGCCTCGCGCGCATTGCCGAGCTGCAGCTCAAGTTTCGCCATGGCGAGATTGGCCGCCGAGGAATTCGGCTCGATGCGCAGGGCGAGATCCAGCTCCTCGCGCGCGATCTCCACCTGTCCCTGTTGCAGGTAGTTCACACCCAGGCGGGTGTGCAGCGCGGCACGCTCGCCCTTCTCCCACTTTTCATTACCCGCACCGCCCGTGGTGGTGGTGACGCAGCCGGCGGCTGTCAATGCGAGCGCGGCGAGGGACATGAGTGCGAAATGCTTCATGCCCGCGAGGCCTGCAACCGGGCCGAACGCCGGGTGCGGTCGAGGACACTGCCCGCGAGCTGGCCGCAGGCGGCATCGATGTCGTCGCCGCGCGTCTTTCGCGTGATCGTCACGATGCCCGCTGCCAGCAGCCGCTCGCGAAAGCGATCGATGTCGGTCGCATCGGAGCACTCGTAATCAATACCTGGCGACGGATTGAAGGGAATCAGGTTGACCTTGGCCGGCACGCCCTGGAGCAGGCTGACGAGTTCGCGCGCGTGACGTTCGTGATCGTTGACACCCCTGAGCATGACGTACTCGAACGTGATTCGACGGCGATTGTCGCCGGCCAGGTATCGCTTGCAGGCATCGAGAAGCGTGGCAATGCCGTACTTGCGATTCAGCGGCACGATCTCGGTACGCAGTGCGTCATTCGGTGCGTGCAGCGACACGGCGAGACTCACCGGGCAGTCCTTCGCCAGGCGGTCGATGCCGGGGACCACGCCGGCAGTGCTCAGCGTGACCCGGCGTCGCGACAGGCCGAAGGAGAGATCGTCGAGCATCAGGCGCATGGCGGGCACCACCGCATCGTAGTTCAGCAGCGGCTCGCCCATTCCCATCATCACCACGTTTGTGATCGCGCGCTCGCCGTAGCGCGGTGCGAGGTGTCTCTCGGCAATGACGAGCTGGGCGATGATTTCGCCCGTGGTCAGGTTGCGGTTATAGCCCTGGCGCGCCGTCGCGCAGAAGGTGCAGTTCAGCGAGCAGCCCACCTGCGACGATACGCACAGCGTGCCGCGGTCGGTCTCGGGGATGAAAACCGTCTCGATGGCGCTGCCGCCCGGCACCGACAGCAGCCACTTTCGGGTTCCGTCCGTCGAGGTGCGGTCGGCCATGATGTCCGGCAGACGCACCTCGGCGACATCGCCGAGGCGCTGGCGCAGGTTTTTGCCGAGATCGGTCATCGCGCCGAAGTCCGTGATCCGGCGCTGGTACACCCACTTCATGACCTGGCGCGCACGAAACGCGCTTTCGCCCAGGGACACGAAGTAGTGCTCCAGGGCGGCGCGGTCGAAGTCGAGCAGGTTGACGCGGTCAGTCATGGATGGTTGCGGTCCGGAACCGGTTACCGGGAGAAGATCTCCGAATCCTCGAAAAAGTACGCGATTTCGTTCTTCGCCGTGTCGGGGGCGTCGGAGCCGTGCACCGAGTTGGCCTCGAGAGATTCGGCGAAGTCGGCACGGATGGTACCCGCCAGGGCGTCGGCCGGGTTGGTGGCGCCCATGATCTCCCGGTTGCGGCGGATCGCGTCTTCACCCTCGAGCACCTGCACGATGACCGGTCCCGACGTCATGAAGGCAACGAGGTCATTGAAAAACGGCCGTTCCCGGTGCACCGCGTAGAACCCCTCGGCCTGCTCGCGGGTCAGGTGCATCATGCGTGCCGCGACGATTTTCAGGCCGGCGGTTTCGAATCGGTCGTAGATCCGGCCGACCAGGTTGCGCGCGACCGCGTCGGGTTTGACGATGGACAGGGTACGTTCGACAGTCATCGAGAAAGACTCCTTGGAAAGGTTCAGTTACGGAAAAAGAAAAACCGGGCCGCGGCCCGGGCAGGCGATCGGCGCCATGCACACGCCGCACGACCGGCCCGTTTCGCAATCCCGGGTGGCGAGGAATACCGTCGCGCACCCGTCGCGGCAGACATTCCGTTTTCCGCTCCGTCGCCCGGGAGGCCGATCGGAAACAACCGGCTATTTTAACGGCTATTGCGCGCGCTCGCCATGCAGGACGCTGCCGTCGTGGCCGGTAATCCTCACCGGCCGCCAGCCGTTCGATGCATCCCCCCGATCCCGGGTAAGCAGCGGCAGATAGTTGGGCAGGCGGGCACGCACCCCGGATCCGTTCGCGCCCTCGGGCAGCGCCTGCGCACAGCGGCCGACCCAGCCGTCCAGGGTCCGCGCCAGGACCGCCCGGCCCGCCTCGCGCAGGCGGGCGGCGCGGCGCGCGCGCTCGGGCGGCGGTACCTGCCTCGGGATGCGTGCGGCGGGAGTGCCGGGCCGTTCGTAGTACGGGGAGACGTGGGGAAATGCCACTCCAAGTTCGCTGATGGCATCCAGCGTCGATAGAAAATGCGCTGGCTCCTCGGTGGGAAAACCCGCCATCACGTCGGCGCCGACCACGAGGTCGGCAACCTTCTCTCGCGCCGAACCCACCACCCGGTACAGCGTATCGCGGTCATAACGGCGCTTCATCCGCTTCAGGATCAGCGTATCGGCGCTTTGCATCGAGACGTGCAGGTGTGGACACAGGCGCGGTTGCGCCGCCATCAGATCCAGCAGGGTGTCGCTGATGTGAACGGGATCGAGCGAGCCGAGGCGGACGCGAAAGTCGCCGGGCAGCGACAGGATGCGCTCGAGCAGGGAAACGAGCCCCCCGCCCTGCCCCCGCCCGAGGTCCGATCCCCAGGCGCCGAGGTCTACACCGCACAGCACGATTTCGCCGAAACCGGCGTCGGCAAGGCGCGACGCCTGCTGGACAATGCCCTCGGCCGGCAGCGAACGGCTGGCGCCCCTGGCGCGATGGATAATGCAGAAGGTGCAACCCTGGTCACAACCCTGCTGGATCTGGACGAAGGCGCGTGAGCGTGATTCGAAGCCCGACAACAGCGGATCGGGAAGCCCGAGCAGGTCGTCGGCATCATCGACGGTGAGAATGCGGGGCAGTTCGCCCGCCGCCAGCCGGGGCAGCAGTTGGGGAATCTTCAGTTTCAGGGTGTTACCCACCACCAGGTCCACGCCGTCGATGGCGCCGCACGCGTCGGCATCCATCTCGGCATAGCAGCCGGTGACGACGACCGTCGCGTTGGGATTCTCCCGCACGCACCGGCGGATGGCCTGGCGCGTCTGGCGGTCGGCTTCCCGAGTGACGGTGCAGGAATTGATGACGTAGAGATCGCTGCCCTGCCCGGGGATCGCGCGGCGCCAGGTGCCGGCGCGCTCGAGGGCCTGAAGAATCTGCTCGGACTCGTAGCTGTTGACCTTGCAGCCG
>JAUIDF010000031.1 GCA_030429125.1 Gammaproteobacteria bacterium
AGGTCGGCGCCCAGGGACAGTGGTTGCTGCAGCGCAGGCGTGCAGAACACGTTGTCCACCACCAGCAGGCAATCGGCGTCGCGCGCGAGGGCGGACAGCGCGGGAAGGTCCGCGATCTCGCACAACGGATTCGACGGTGTCTCGACGAACATCACGCGGGTGTTCTCGCGAATCGCGCCGCGCCAGGCGTCGACATCGGTGAGGGGCACGAAGGAAGTCTCGATACCGCAGCGAGAAAGCACCTTGTCGAACAACGACACCGTGCTGCCGAACACGTTGGCAGAGACGATGGCGTGGTCACCGCTTTTCATCAGCGATTGCGCCACCATCTGGATCGCCGACATGCCCGACGCGGTGGCGACCGCCCACTGCCCTCCCTCCAGTGCCGCGAGACGTTCGGCGAAGCTTCGAACGGTGGGATTGGTGAATCGCGAATAGACGTTGCCGGGGGCATTGTCCATGAAGCGCGCGGCAGCCTCGGCCGCGCTGGCGAAAACGAAGCTGGAGGTCGCGTAGATGGGATCGCTGTGCTCCGCCTCGTCGCCGCGGTGCTGGCCGGCGCGCACCGCGAGCGTGGCGATGTCCGCGGGCGGGTGCGAGGGGGTCGGTGCTTGTGACACGATGGAACTCCTGGAGTCGGGCAGCCCACGGATTCGCGTCACCGGAAATGGAAAACCCGCTTTCGCGAAATGCTCAGGCGGGTCTTACCCGCTCTTTAGCAGCATTTGTTACGCGCCCGCAAGCTGCAAATCAAATCGGCGCAATCAACGAATCGCAAGCTACCCCAGGCGTGCGGTACTGTCAACCGATGCCGAGTATGCCCGGCAGCGCGGACAGGTCTTCCACCTCGTGATCGGGTGCGTGACCGAGACGCTCGCGGCGCTGGGCGAAGCGATTGATCCAGGTCACGTTGAAGCCGAACGCGCGCGCACCGACCGCGTCCCAGGCGTTCGAGGACATGAACATCACGGCGCCGGCATCGACGTCGAAGCGGTCGCAGGCAAGCTGGTAGACGCGCGGATCCGGCTTGTAGACAGCCAGGTCGTGGGCCGAGATCACCGCGTCCAGGGAATCCGCAAGACCGGCGCCGTCGACGGCGGACTCGAGCATCGCCGGCGAGCCGTTGGAGAGAATCGCAGTACGGATGCCGGCACCGGACAAGGCCGACAGCACACCGGGGACCTCGGGATAACAGTCCAGCGACAGGTAGGCCTCGAGCAGTTGCCCGCGCAGCGACGAATCCGTGACGCCGTGGGCGTCGAAGGCATAGTCCAGTGCATCGGCGGTCACCTTCGCGAAGTCCTCGTACCGGCCCATGAGCGTCCGAAGCCAGGTGTACTCGAGTTGCTTGGTACGCCACATCTGCGAAATCGGGGCGGCGGCCTCGCCCAGCGCCGCCTGGTGGCGGCCCACGGCGGAATGCACGTCGAACAGGGTGCCGTAGGCGTCGAACACGCAGGCGTCGATCTTCGAAGCGGCGTTCATGGCGTCACCTCGCGGTGGGGTGGAATGGAATACGTCGCGGTGGCATGGGCCACCATCGTATCGTCGTCAACAGCGTAGATGGGCACGTCACCGACGGCCAGGCGCTTGCCGAGCTTGATGAGTCGCGCCTTGGCCACGAGGTCGCCCGGCGCCGGCTTGTGCAGAAAATTGATGTTGAGGCTGGTCGTCACCGCCAGCTCCACCGGGCCGATGGTCGCGAGCACGGCCGCGTACACGGTGTAGTCGGCCAGCGCCATCATCGCGGGTCCGGAGATCGTCCCGCCCGGGCGCAGGAACTCGCCGTTGGCCGGCAGGCGAATCCACGCCTCGTGCTCGGCGAGCTTTTCGATGACGAAATTGTAGGCCTTGGCGAACGTCAGCTGCTCGCGTGTCAGTGCCTCGAGCTGTTCGCGGGTAATTTGAGACATGGGCGACAATTATAGACAATAGCGGCATCGACCGCTGTGACGACCGGCGACCGCCGGCTGGAGACGAATGGCTGTGAATACCGCTGAATCGACCACCGAACCACTCGTGCTGCGCCACGATGCGGACCATGTCTGTACGCTGACACTCAACCGGCCGGGGCAGTACAACGCCTTGTCCGAGGAGGTGCTCGAACAGCTCGCCGTCCATCTCGGGACGATCGCCGGCGACGAAGCGGTCCGCGTCGTCATCCTGACCGGCGCCGGCAAGGCGTTCTGCCCCGGACACGACCTCAAGCAGATGCGCGCGAACCACGACATCGACTATCACCGGCGGCTGTTTCGCCAGTGCAGTGACGTGATGCAGGAGATCGTGAGCCTGCCCCAGCCGGTCATCGCCCGGGTCCAGGGCATGGCCACGGCGGCCGGTTGTCAGCTGGTCGCGAGCGCGGACCTCGCCGTCGCCGCTGACGACGTCAAGTTCGCGGTATCGGGCATCTCCATCGGCCTGTTCTGCTCCACGCCGGGCGTGGCGCTGTCGCGCAACGTCCATCGCAAGCATGCCCTGGAAATGCTCCTGACCGGCGAATTCATCGACGCCCCGACGGCCGAGCGGTACGGGCTGATCAACCACGCCGTGCCGCGCGAGGCGCTCGACGACACCGTGAATCGCATCGCGCGGGTCATCGCATCACGTCCCACCGAAGCGGTCCGGCTCGGCAAGCGGCTGTTCTACAGCCAGATAGAAAAGAACCTCGAGGGCGCCTACGCCGAGGCCGCGGAGGCCATGGCCTGCAACCTCATGCAGCCCGCCGCCGTCGAGGGCATCGACGCCTTCATCGGCAAGCGCAAGCCGCGCTGGGATTGAGGGCAATCCGCAGGGTCGGAGCAACCCACGCGTAGAAGCCCGGCGATCGACTCCGCTCCCTGCCGTGCACTCATCAACGCCGTGCCGACGTGTGCCGGCGCGGGCGCGACGGGGACGCCATGTATCCATCCCTGGAGGCTTAACCGCCGCATCCATGCGGCGGACACCCCATCGCGCCCGCGCCGGCACACGTCTCCTGATGTTGCGCTGTCCCCGACAGAAAAAACCGAAGAACGCCTAAGTTGCGCCCAACCCACGGTTCCGAAAGCTGCATGGCTCGGGAACGACACGGGTAAACGACCGCGATGTTCAATAGGGCGCCCGGGGCCGTGAGCGCTGTGGGGGTGTGCGCCGCAGGGAGGCGGCGCTCAAGCCCCCAGGGATGGGTCTACGGCGTCCCCCGCAGGGCTCACGGCCCCGGGCGCCAGCACGGCCCCGGTTCAGGCACGGCAACTTTGAACCGATTGAACGCGTGGGCTACACCCCCTACGGAACGTCGTGCTCAAGCCACCATTAGCCGTCGGACCATGACTTTCGCCTATTCGGAGTGCGGGATGCCGAGTAGTCAAATACGCGGCATGTCGCCCACGTGGATCAAGCCTTGTCGACGCCGGCCAGGCAGAGATATTTCATCTCCAGGAATTCCTCGATGCCGTAGCGCGAACCCTCGCGGCCGATGCCGGACTCCTTCACGCCGCCGAAGGGGGCGACCTCGTTGGAGATGATGCCCGTGTTGATGCCGACGATGCCGTACTCGAGGCTCTCGGAGACGCGCCAGATGCGTCCCACGTCGCGCGCATAGAAGTATGACGCCAGGCCGAACTCGGTGTCGTTGGCCATGCGAACCGCGTCCTCTTCGGTCTTGAAGCTGAACATCGGCGCCAGCGGGCCGAACGTCTCGTCGCGAGCCACCACCATGTCGGGCGTGACATCGCGCAGGAGGGTGGGCTCGAAGAAAGTACCGCCCAGCGCGTGGCGCTTGCCGCCGACCACCACCGACGCGCCCTTTTCCACCGCGTCGGCAATATGGGCCTCGACCTTCTCCACCGCGGCCATCTCGATGAGCGGACCCTGGCCGACCCCCTCTTCCATGCCGTTGCCGACCTTTAACCCGGCGACGGCCTTGGCCATCTTCTCGGCGAAGGCGTCGTAGACGCCCTCCTGGACGAGGATGCGGTTGGCGCACACGCACGTCTGGCCGGTATTGCGATACTTCGACGCCATGGCGCCTTCCACGGCGGCGTCGAGGTCGGCGTCGTCGAAGACGATGAAGGGCGCGTTGCCGCCGAGTTCCATGGAGACTTTCTTCACCGTGCCGGCACATTGCTCCATGAGCTTCTTGCCGACCTCGGTGGAGCCGGTGAAGGTCAGTTTTCTGACCGTCGGATTGGCCGTCATCTCGCCGCCGATGGCGCGCGCCGAGCCGGTGACGCAGCTGAACACGCCCCTGGGCACGCCGGCGCGTTCGGCCAGCTCGCACAGGGCCAGGGCGGAGAACGGCGTGAACGTGGCGGGCTTGAGCACCATCGAGCAGCCGGCGGCCAGCGCGGGGCCGGCCTTGCGCGTGATCATGGCGGCGGGAAAGTTCCACGGCGTAATCGCAGCACACACGCCGATGGGCTGACGAATCACCATGATTCGCCGGTCCGGGATCGGGGCCGGTATGACGTCGCCGTAGACCCGTTTACCCTCCTCCGCGAACCATTCGAGGAACGAGGCGGCGTAGGCGATTTCGCCGCGGGACTCGGCCAGCGGCTTGCCCTGCTCCGCGGTCATCAGCACCGCGAGGTCCTCCTGGTGCTCCATCATCAGTTCATACCAGCGGCGTAGGACCTGGGCCCTGGCCTTGGCGTTCATGGCGCGCCACGGACCGAGCGCCGCGTCGGCGGCCTCGATGGCGCGGCGCGTCTCGTCGGCGCCCATGTCAGGCACGGTGCCGAGCACGGTGCCGTCAGCCGGGTTGGTGACGTCGATGGCCTTGCCGCCATCGGCGTCGCACCACTGCCCGTCGATGTAGCACTGCTGGCGAAACAGCTTGGCGTCATTCAGTTTCATCGTCTATGTCCTGTATTGGGTTATATGCTGTCGAAAATTGGCCCGGAATCAGGCGAAGAAAGCCTGGATGCCGGTCTGCGCACGGCCGAGGATGAGGGCGTGGATGTCATGGGTACCCTCGTAGGTGTTGACCGCTTCGAGGTTCAACACGTGACGAATGACGTGGTACTCGTCGGATATGCCGTTGCCGCCGTGCATGTCGCGGGACACTCGTGCGATGTCCAGCGCCTTGCCGCAGTTGTTGCGCTTGAGCAGGGAGACCAGTTCCGGGGCGCACGCACCCTCGTCCATGAGCCGACCGGCGCGCAGCACGCCGTTGAGGCCCAGGGCGATCTCGGTCTGCATGTCGGCCAGCTTTTTCTGCACCAGCTGGTTGGCGGCCAGCGCACGGCCGAACTGCTTGCGCTCCAGGGTGTAATCCAGGGCCGCCTGCCAGCAGAACTCTGCCGCGCCCATGCTGCCCCAGGCAATGCCGTAGCGCGCCTTGTTCAGGCAGCCGAACGGGCCGCCGAGACCGCTTGCATTAGGCAACAGGTTATCCTCCGACACTTCCACGCCGTCCATGACGATCTCGCCGGTAATCGAGGCGCGAAGCGAGAACTTGCCCTCGATCTTGGGCGTCGACAATCCCTTCATGCCGCGCTCGAGAACAAAACCGCGAATGACGTCGTCATCGTCCTTGGCCCAGACCACCATGACGTCGGCAATGGGCGAATTGGTAATCCACATCTTTGCACCCGAAAGGACGTAACCCCCGTCGACCTTTCGCGCGCGGGTCTTCATGCCGCCGGGGTCCGACCCATGATCGGGTTCGGTCAGACCGAAGCAGCCGACCTTGCGTCCGGCGGCGAGGTCCGGCAGGTAGCGTTCGCGCTGGGCCTCGCTGCCGTAGGCGTGGATGGGGTGCATGACGAGGCTCGACTGCACGCTCATTGCCGAACGGTAACCCGAGTCGACGCGTTCGATCTCGCGCGCGATCAGCCCGTAGGCGACATTGTTCAGGCCGGCGCAGCCGTATCCTTCGATGGTCGGGCCGAGCATGCCGAGTTCGCCGAGTTCGTCGAAGATCTCGCGGTCGAACCGCTCGTGTCGATGGGCGTCGAGCACTCGCGGGAGCAGCTTTTCCTGGCAATAGTCATGGGCGGTCTGCCGCACCATGGATTCCTCCTCGGTCAGGAGGCCGTCCAGTCGAAAGGGATCCCGCCAGTCGAATGGCGGCCGCTGTCCGGACATGAGCTTGGTACTCCGATGTGGTTGTTGCGGGCGGGGCGCCGATTCCCCCGTGCCGGGTCTCGCTCCGAAACGCGGGGCGGTCAGGTATTCGCCAGGGCCTCGACGCACGGGCGGCCGGTCGACGCCGCGCGGTCCGCCGAATTCTCCCGGTCGCGGGCCGACCGGGGCTCGATCGACCGCCCGGCCGCGACGGAAATAGTGTCGTCGCGACGGCCTACCTGGCAGCCGGACAAGCCCATCGTCGACCCAGGCGCCGATCCGGCTGTCGCCTGGCGCAGCGCACGACTGAACCATGGCCCGTCGCCACGGTGTCCACGCATTTTACCACCGCGAACGCACGCCGGCAGCATGCCCCGACGCGGCGCTTGGCGCTTCGGTTATAATCGCGCCCGGTTTTTCGCACTGAAATTGGCCCGGGCTCCATGGAATTCGAAATCAGCTGGGAGTTTCTCAGCGCATTCGCGCAGGTCGTCGCCATCGACCTCGTGCTCGCGGGCGACAATGCCATCGTCGTCGGCCTCGTCGCCGCCGGTGTACCGAAACACCAGCGCGCCAAGGTCATCTTCATCGGCATCGTCGCGGCAACGGTAATGCGTATCGGTTTCGCGCTGATTACCGTCCAGCTGCTCCAGATCATCGGCCTCGTGTTGGCGGGCGGTATTCTCCTGCTATGGGTGTGCTGGAAACTGTGGCGCGAACTACGCCAGGGCGCGAGCGATCCGGAAGCCGCCGTCGATCCGGACCAGGTCAGCTCGAAGTCGTTCGGACAGGCGATTTTTCAGATCATCCTCGCCGACGTATCGATGTCCCTCGACAACGTGCTGGCCGTCGCCGGCGTTGCCCGGGATCATCCCATCGTGCTCGTTTTCGGGCTGGTGCTTTCCATTGCCCTGATGGCCTTCGCCGCCACGCTGATCGCCCGACTGCTCGTCAACCACCGCTGGATCGCCTACGTCGGCCTGCTGACGATACTCTACGTCGCACTGAGCATGATCTGGGAAGGGAGCCAGGAAGTCCTCGCCTTCGCCAACGCCAGCGCCTGAGGGCGCGGCCACCGCCGGCCGGCGCGCGGATGCCGGCCGGTTTTTTCTCACGTATAATCCGCTCGTGCCGTATCGAATGCATCCATCGA
The DNA here is from genome assembly GCA_030429125.1 of Gammaproteobacteria bacterium. Taxonomy (GTDB): domain Bacteria; phylum Pseudomonadota; class Gammaproteobacteria; order Arenicellales; family CAJQKF01; genus BQJD01. The sequence goes on from JAUIDF010000031.1 coordinate 7,199, forward strand.
CGAACAACGCAATGCCCTTTTTTCGCAAACATTTGCGGTCGCTGACCCTGATCGCCGCGATCCTCGCGGTGGGCGCCGCCGAGGGCGCCCCCGACGACGACGCGCGGGCAGCCTACGATCGGGGGGATTTCGAAGCCGCCTACCAGATCTGGAGCGATCTCGCGGAACAGAACGACGGTCGGGCCCAGTATGCGCTGGGGGTCATGCATGCCACCGGCAGCGGGCGCGACAAAGATCCCGTCAAGGCCTTCGAATGGTTCAGCCAGGCGGCCGAAAACGGCCACCTGAAGGCCATGTACAACCTGGGGATTGCGTTCTGGACCGGCCAGGGCACGCTGCAGGATCGCGAGGAGGCCACCCACTGGTGGCGAATGGCCGCGGAACGCGGCGACGTGGTGTCCCAGTACAATCTCGGCGTCGCCTACTACAACGGCCTCGGCGTCGAGCAGGACCTGGTCGAGGCGGCCCGCTGGATCCGCAGCGCGGCCGAGCAGAATTACGAGACCGCGGTCGAGCTCCTCCCGGCGCTCGAGGAAAAGCTCCGCGAGACGGTCCCGGCGACCGCCGACACGACGACCGCGACCACGGCCGTCGCCGCTGCCGAGCCCGCGGCGCCAGCCGGCACCGATGCAGCGCAGCCCGTCGAATCCGGCGATGCCGGGCGTACGCAGGCAGACGCCGCGGCGGAACGCACCATCGAGGTCGATTTCACAGCCGGTTTCGTTCAGTCGGCCGAGGCCGCCGTCTACGCGACGCGAAGCGACAACGCGCCTGTCATCGAAAAACTTGCCCAGGGCACGCCGGTCAAGGTCATCGAGACGCAGGGCGGCTGGACGCGCATCGAGGCGGCTGACGGATTCAAGCTGTGGGTCTTCGGCACCTACGTCAGCGGCGACGGCGACTCCGCCCGCATCAACGGACAGGGGGTTCGTGCGAGATCGTTGCCGTCTACCGCGGACAACTCGGTTTCACCCGGTCAGTTCGATGATGACGATCCCGTCACGGTCATTCGGACCGAGGGTGACTGGACCTACGTGCAGGCGCCACCCCACCTGCACGCCTGGGTGAAGTCCGGCGACATCAGCGTGCTGGACGACGCGACCGAGTCCTGGGCGGACCGATGGAAGCAACGCGGCGGTTCCCTGTAACGCGATATTCGAGCCAACCAGGAAACGACTTCACCGGGCGGGGCGCGAAGCGGCCCGCAAGAAAAGGACGCGATCGGGATATCAGGTGAATCCGGAGTACATTCCGCTGCGAGCGGTATCAAGCGACGAACCGGGCAATCGGGCCACACGCCTGCTGACATTGCGCGGCCGCACGGCGCCGCGGCGCGCCCGGAAATCGGCACTTCTCTACCTGGCGACCGCCCTGGCGCTCGCGTCGGGCGCCGGCCCTCTCGACGCGACGGCGCAGACAACGACGACCACACCGCCGGCGACGGAAGCCGCCCGCCCCGATGACGGAACGGCGGACCTGGCACGCGTCAACGAAGAGATCGCCCGCCATCCGGGCCGCGAGTCGTCCCGGTTCGAGCGAGCGAGGATACTCGAGAATCTCGCCCTGCCCGACGCCGCGATTCAGGACTATCGGTGGCTGCTCGATCACCGCCCCGAACGTCCCGAGGCGTACAACAACCTCGCACGACTGCTTGCCGCTCGCGGCGAACTGCCCCGGGCCATCGCGTTGCTCGAACAGGGCCTGGCAACGCATCCCGTCTACCACCTGCTTTTCGAGAACCTGCGATCACTCTACGGCGCCATGGCACAAAAAGCCTATCGGGACGCATTGACCGAAGCGGGTTCGCCGGAAGAAGTCGCGCCTCTCGACGAGGAGTTCGGCGTCGAACTGCAGCCGGTGGAGTCCATGGCGCCGTCCGACACGTCGCCACTGCCCGGCGCGGCGTCGAGTGGGCAGGCCGATCGGATGGCGGCCCGTGAAGAGTAGCGCGCAAGCTAACGTCTTGCGCGCGGTCACACTGCTGGCAGCAACGGCGCTACCGTTGAGTGCGCCACGGGCCGCGAGCGAGTACGAAACCCGCGTCGTGGACCTCGCGGCGCAGGTCGAACGCGGCCACGTCGAGCGGGCACTGGCAGCCGCGCGCGCCTTCGTCCAGGAGTATCCCGGCAGCCGTCTCGGTCGCCTGATCTACGCCGACCTGCTCGTCGCCCGGACCGGCCGACTCCCGGCCGTAGGTGGCGGCGCGCTGCAAGGCGGCCGCGAACTCGAAGACCTTAGACACGAACTCAAGGCGCGCTGGGACCACATCGCGGACGAGGCCGGTCGTCTCGATACCTACCTGCCCGATACGCTGTTGCAGGTTTCTCCGCAAAGCGAATATGTCGTATTCGCGGACCTGTCACGTTCGCGATTGTTCGTCTATTTCAACGACCGTGGCAATCTACGGCGGGTCCGCGATTTCTACGTCACGCAGGGGTTCAACGGCTCGGGAAAGCAGGTCGAGGGAGACCAGAGAACGCCGGTTGGCGTGTACTACGTGACCGGCTTTATCGACGGCGCCACGCTGCCTTCGCGCTACGGCCCGGGCGCCCTGCCGATCAGCTACCCCAATGCCATGGACCTTCGCCGGCAACGCACGGGCTACGGCATATGGATACACGGTACCGAGCCGTTCCTGATCAATCGCGCACCACTGGCCAGCGACGGCTGCCTGTCGTTGAACAATGACGACTTCCTGTTGTTGAATCGTACGCTCGTGCAGCCACGGCATACGCCGGTCATCATTGACGCAGCGGCAAACTGGGTGCCCCGGGACGCACTCGGGGAGAAACGGTCGTCGCTGCTGCTCGCCATCGAGACCTGGCGTCGTCACTGGGCATCCGGCGATCCCGATCGCTACCTGTCTCACTATGACCGTGAGCGGTTCTCGGACGGCGAACTCGACTATCGCCAGTGGTCGGCGCGCAAGCGCGCCATTCTCGATTCAAAGCAGACGATCACGGTACAGATCGACGACATCGAATTGTTCGGTTATCCCGGCGAGGAAGACGTCGTGCTGGCAGACTTCCTGCAGCGTTTCGAGTCCGACAGTTTCGATGCCGTCATGCGCAAGCAACAGTACTGGAAGCTGGGCGAGGACGGCACGTGGCGCATCATATTCGAGGGATCGAGCCAGAAATCACCGCCGCGCGTGGTCGCCGAAGAGGAGACCGCGGCCGCGGAGGACGCGACGGACTCCTAGGGCCTGTTCACACGACGCTGAGCGAGTGAGTTTTCGTGCCCGCGAGAAAACGACCCGTCTCGCATCCGACAAGGCGCATCGAGGCGTCATGGTGGTTCCATGGCGACGAGATGCAACGCCGTCGGGGCGAAAAAGGGCCGAAAGATCGCCGCGAACGCGTCGTGTGAACAGGCCCTAGTCCACTGGTGGCCCGGCGAAGGTGAATCGCGCAGCGAAGGACACCGGCAACACCTACTGCGGTGTCACCCCGCGCAGCCGTTCGGTCCGCCGGCGCAGCAACTCCACGGCCGTGAGCAGTGCAATGGACACCAGCACGAGCAACGTCGCCACGGCCAGTATCGTGGGGCTGATCTGCTCGCGGATGCCCGAGAACATCTGCCAGGGAATGGTGCGCTGTTCATAGCTTCCCACGAACAGGATCACGACGACTTCGTCAAACGAGGTAATGAAGGCGAACAAGGCGCCGGAGATGACGCCCGGCAGAATCAGCGGCACGATGACTCGGAAGAACGTGGTGGTCGGCGTCGCGCCGAGACTTGCCGCGGAACGCAGCAATACCTGGTCGAAACCGGTCAGCGTCGCCGTCACCGTGATGACCACGAACGGTGTGCCGAGCGCCGCGTGGGCGAGAATGACGCCAATGTACGTGCCCTGCAAACCGATGCGCGAGTAGAAGAAATACATACCCGCGGCCGAGATGATCAGCGGCACGATCATCGGCGAGATCAACAGACCCATCATGGCCGATTTGCCCGGCATCTCCGAGCGACTCAACCCGAGCGCCGCCACGGTGCCGAGAAACGTCGCGATGATGGTGGAGAAAAACGCGATGATGGCGCTGTTCTTGACGGCTCCCTGCCAGTTGAGGTCGGTGAAAAAATCCTGGTACCAGCGCAAGGAATAGCCCGCTGGGTCGAAGGACAGCATCGCCTCGGTAAACGTGAAATACGGCACCGCGTTGAACGACAGCGGGATGATGACGACGATCGGGGCAATGAGAAAAAAGAAGATCAGCCCGCACAGGGTCCGGTAACTGTAGAACCAGACTTTCTCGCCGGTCGTGACGTAGGCAGGAAAGGCCATCGCTGCTATCCGAGTTTCATGTTGTCGATACCCACGATCCGGTCGTAGAAATAGTAGAGCACCAGCACCAGGCCCAGCAGGATCACGCCGAGCGCCGCCGCCAGGCCCCAGTTCAACGACTGGTTCATGTGGTAGGCGATAAAGTTACTGATCAGTGTGCCATCGACGCCGCCAACCAGTGCCGGGGTGATGTAGTAGCCGATGGCGATAATGAACACGAGTATGGACCCGGCGCCGATACCCGCCACGGTGTTGGGAAAGTACACGCGAATGAAGGCAACCGTCGGCGTCGCCCCGAGGTTCTTCGCCGCGCGCATGTAGGTCGGGGGTATGGTCTTCATGACCGAGTAGAGCGGCAACACCATGAACGGCAGCAGGATATGCGTCATGGCAATCACGGTGCCGGTGGCATTGTGAATCATGACCAGCCGTCCCTCGTCCGATATCAAGCCGATGGCGACAAGCAGGTCGTTGATCACGCCCTCCTGCTGCAGCAGCGCGATCCAGGCCGTCGTGCGCACCAGCAGGGAGGTCCAGAACGGCAGCAGAACAAGGATGAGCAGCAGGTTGCTGGTCTTCACCGGCAACGTCGACAACAGGTAGGAAATCGGATAGGCGAGCGCCAGGCAAAGCAGCGTGATCGTCAGGCTGAGCTTCAGCGTGCGCCAGAACAACTTCAGGTAGATGGACTCGTCGTCGGGCTTGAACCCGATATCGCCCGTCGCGCCGTAACTCATATCGAGCGCGGCCAGATAGTAGGAAATCGTGAAGGCGCCGGCCTCGCGCTTGAGATATCGCCAGGTCTCGACCTTGCCCCAGTCATCGTCGCGCTCGATGAAGGCGTCCTTGAAGGGCGGCTCGAAATCCTTGGCCCGACGGGCCGTCTTGCGAAACAGGCTGGCGAAGCCCGATTCCGCGTAGTTCATTCGCCGGCCGACCTTGAGGATGGTTTTCTCTTCGAAGCCCTTGGCAAAATCCGCGGCCGCCGCGGCAAAGACTTCTTCCGGCGGAAGCTCGCCGGAACGGTCATCCCACTCCTTCAGCAGCGGCGCGGTCTGCTCCATGACCTGCGGCACGATATAGTTCTCGACGCTGCGAAACAGCATGTCGATGACGGGGAAGAAGAAGGTGATCGCAATGAATGCGAACAATGGCAGCACGAGCATGAAGGCGCGAATCTTGAGCCGACGCTGGGCGCGGGCCAGGCTGACCTTCAGCGGCGTACCATCCGCCGTTCGCATCACGCCGTCATTGACGACCGCATCTGTGTTCATCTTCTTGCCCCCTGATATTGGATGTCGACCGCGGGGCGATGCTCACCACCCCGCGGGTCGACGGCGCCGTCACGCACCGTGACGGCGCCCCGAACGAAGTGCCGGGCTTATTGCGCCAGCCAGGCGTTGAAGCGTTCGGTCAGGTCGTCCTGGTTGTCCGCCCACCACTCGTAGTTGTACAGCAGGGTGGTCTTGGAGTTCTCCGGATCGGTCGGCATGTGCGGGGCCATGTCGATCCCGAGCTCGGCATGCTTGCCGACCAGCGGGGCCGAGGACGCACGCGCCGGACCGTAGGAGATGAACTTGGCCTGGTCGGCCAGGCGCTGTGTGTCGGTCGCGTACTTGACGAATTCCGTCACCTCTTCCAGGTGCGGGCCGCCGACCGGGATGATCCAGCCGTCGAGGTCGAACACCTGCCAGTCCCACATCATGGCCACCGGCTGCTTGTCTTCCTCGATCAGGGAGAACAGTCGACCGTTGTACGCGGAGGCGATCACCACCTCGCCGTCGGCCAGCAGCTGAATGGCCTGCGCCGCCTTGCCGGCATCCCACCAGACGACCTGGTCCTTGATCGTGTCGAGCTTGGCGAAAGCACGATCGACGCCTTCGTCGGTGCTCAAGACGTCGTAGATCTGGTCAGCTTCGACGCCATCGGCGAGCAGTGCCCATTCCAGGTTGTTGATCGGACGCTTTTCGAGCGAACGCTTGCCCGGGATCTTCTCCAGGTCGAACACGTCGGCGATGCTGGTCGGCGCCGTGTCCACGAGGTCCGTGCGATAGCCGAAGGTGGTCGAGTAGACGATCTGGGGAATGAAGCAAGGGGAAACGATGAGGTCGCCGAAATCCTCGGACGCGGGGGTGCCGTCAGGCGCCGCGGCAAGCATCTCGTCGTGATCGATCTCCATCGCCAGGCCTTCGTCGCACAGGCGGATGGAATCAGCCGCCACGACGTCGACCAGGGCCCAGGTGATATTGCCGGCCTCGTTCATGGCGCGCAACTTGGCCACGGCGGTGCCGGACGAATCGTCGTTGACGATCTTGATGTCCGAATTCTCGGCCATGTAGGGGTCGTGGTAGGCCTTCTGCTGGCTCGCGGAATAGGCGCCGCCCCAGGAGACGACGACGAGCTCCGTCTGGGCGCTGGCCGTGCCGACACCACCGAGCCCGATGGCAGCAGCCGCGGCAATCGCCAGAGTGGACTGCTTCATGGAAACTTTCATAGGTACAAACTCCTCAAGAAAACGATTGGCGTTGATCAACATCCCGTATCGGGCAGGACATCCTGTCTTCTTTGCTGCCGGGCGAATTGCCCGGCCGTTCCGCGACCATCCGGTTCGCGGTTGGAGCAAGGTCGTCGTTGTCGTTCCGGAATCCGGCACGCCCCGCGTGCTCACGCATCGAGAGCACGACAGTCGGCACTGGCCCAGCCGACCTTGACGGTTTCCCCCTCGGCCAGGGCCGAGTGCTCGTGGGAATTGGGAATCTTGACGACGAACTCGTCGTTTCCCGCGACCGATACGCGGGTACGAATGTGGTCGCCAAGATAAATGAGTTCGAGCACCTTGGCGTCCAGCACGTTGGGGACGGCGCCGGGCTCAGGATCGATGCTGACACGCTCGGGACGCAACGACAGTGTCGTCTTGTCGCCGACGCCGCTGACGTTGACGGGCTTGCAGCGAATGTCGACGCCATTGCCGATGTCGACAAGACACTCGTCGCCGGACATCTCCTTCACGGTGCCGAGAAACCGGTTGTTTTCGCCGATGAAATACGCGACGAAGGCATTCTTCGGCTGCTCGTAGAGCACGTCGGGCGAATCGATCTGCTGGATCACGCCGTCGTCGAACACGGCAATGCGATCCGACATGGTCAACGCTTCGGACTGGTCATGCGTGACGAACACCATGGTCAGTCCGAGATTTTCGTGGATGTGCTTGAGTTCGTACTGCATTTCCTCGCGCAGGTTCTTGTCGAGCGCGCCGAGCGGTTCGTCGAGCAGTACCAGCTTGGGCTCGAACACGAGGGCGCGCGCCAGGGCCACGCGCTGCTGCTGACCGCCTGACAGCTGCGCCGGCCGACGCGTGCCGAAACCCTTCAGCCGCACCATGTCCAGCGCACGCTCCACCTTGTCGCGAATTTCGTCCTTTGGCTGCTTGCGCACTTCAAGCGGGAAGGCGAGGTTTTCCGCCACGGTCATGTGGGGGAACAAGGCGTAGTTCTGGAATACCATGCCGATGTTGCGGCGATGGGGGGCGACATTGTTGATGCCGCGACCGTCGAGGTAGATCTCGCCGTGGGTGGCCGTTTCGAAGCCGGCGAGCATCATGAGGCAGGTGGTCTTGCCCGAACCGGAGGGACCAAGCATGGTCACGAATTCTCCGCGGGCGATGTCGAGATTCAGGTTTTTTACGACGAGGGTTTCGCCATCATAGCTTTTCTGGACTTCGGAAAAACTGACGAACGATGCATCGGGTTCAGACATGGATGTCCAGATCCCCCTTGAATATCATATGGATTTTAGAATCGTTATAACGCCGTCCTCGAGACAGTGATATACGGCATAGGCGTTGTCATTGATTAACAGTCTAAATCAATTAACACCCGATTCCAAGCGACCGACCGTGACCATGGGGACGACCTCGCAATCACGTGGCGTGACACCGGCACCGATTTCCCGCATCGATAAAGGTGGCGCCAGGGAAGATGGATGTCGCTTCCCGAGCCCGTCGTCGATGCCAACATCTATATAATCGTGCGATGAATTCGAGCTCGACAAGAGGCGCGCCGGCGCCCGCGGACGACGACGTCCGACGCGAGGCGATCGCGGAGAAAGTGACGCAACTCATCCGCCGCGCGTCGGTCACACCCGATGACGCGGGATGCCAGCCATTGATTGCCGAATGGCTCGCAGGCGCCGGGTTTCACGCCGAGTCCCTGCCGTTTGGCGCCGTGTGCAACCTGTGGGCGCGACGCGGCATGGCCCAGCCGCTGGTCGTTTTTGCCGGCCACACCGACGTCGTACCCTCGGGTCCGGCCGAGCGATGGAAGATGCCGCCGTACGAAGGTGCCATCGTCGACGGCGTCGTTCACGGGCGCGGCGCGGCGGATATGAAGGGCTCACTCGCCGCCATGGTGGTGGCGGCGAATTCCTTCGCCGCGCGGTACCCGGCGCACCGCGGCAGCGTCGCCTTCTTGCTGACCAGCGACGAGGAGGGACCGGCGGTAGACGGCACGGCGCGCGTGATCGACCATCTCTCGAACCAGGGCATCCGGATCGATTACTGCATCGTCGGCGAACCCACCAGCCAGGCGCGCGCCGGCGACATGGTCAAGGTCGGGCGACGCGGCTCGCTGACCGGCGCCATCCGGGTCGAAGGCCGCCAGGGGCACGTCGCCTATCCGCACCTCGCCCACAACCCGGTGCCGGGCGCGGCGCGGCTGCTGGCCGCCCTGGACGACATCACGTGGGACGCCGGCAACGAGGACTTCCCGCCGACGAGTTTCCAGGTGTCCAACATTCATGCGGGCGAAGGCGCCGGTAACGTCATTCCCGGACACGTGGACATCCTGTGCAACTTCAGGTTTTCCACCGAGTCGAGCCCACAATCGCTGAAATCTCGAGTCGAAGCCTGCTGCCGCGAGGCCGGCGTCGACGCGCGGATCCAGTGGACGCTGTTCGGCATGCCCTTCAGGACCCTGCCGGGAGAACTCGTCGAGGCCGTTACCGGCGCGATTCGCAAGGTCACCGGCATCGACACCGAGCGATCCACCACCGGCGGCACATCGGATGGACGCTTCATCGCGCCCACCGGCGCCCAGGTCGTTGAGCTCGGACCGGTAAACGAAACCATCCACCGCGTTGACGAGCATGTCCGGCTCGACGACCTCGTCGTGCTGTCGTCGATCTACGAGAACATTCTCGAACGCCTGCTGGCCTGAGTCTTATTCGTCGTCCGTCGCCGCCTCGTTCAAAGTGGAGAGGTCGACCGTGGTGAACGTCTTCGATTCCTCCATCACCACGTAACTGCTGATGCTGTCGACGCCGACGCCGAGCGCGAGCAGTCGGTCGTTGAGTGCGTTGTATCTCTCGATGTCCCGACAGATCGCCTTGATCATGAAATCGTACTGGCCACTCAGCATCAGGCACTCCACTACTTCGGGCAACTGCCTCACGGCGGCGGCGAAGGCCTGGAACGCTCCGCTGCCGTGCCGCGCCAGCTTGACCATGGCGACACACTGGATGGATCGAGCCACGCGGGAGACGTCCACGCGCGCGTGGTAGGCCCGAATTACCCGCGTTTTCTCCAGTCGGCGCACGCGCAACAGGCACGAACTCGGGGACAGCCCGACGCGCGCCGCCAGGTCGCGGTTGCTGATGCGACCCTCGCCTTGCAGGATGGCCAGGATTTTCAGGTCTCGCTGGTCGAGTTTGATCACGTACGGTTTAGAGCGGTCATTGCCAGCGCCGCATATTATTCGGCCATTGGCCGTCAGGGCAATGAAAAATTCGCGGCAAAGCGTCACCCGATCCACCTGCATTCGAACACGCACGGATACCCTTGGCGCAGTGAAATGACAACCCGGTGCGACTCATCATGCTCGTCATCCGACCGGCCATCCCCGGCGACATCGACACCCTGCTTCGGATATCCCACGCCACCGGCCCCGGCATGACGTCGATGCCGGCCGACCGAACCATGTGGGCGCGGCGTCTCGCCCATACCAGCGCGTCGTTCGCGAGTTCCTTCGACGATATCGAGGGCACCTATTTCATGGTCCTCGAGGACACCGGGTCGGGAGACGTGGTCGGCAGCACGGCGATTTACACCGGCGTCGGACGCAAACGGCCCTTTTATTCATACAAGCTGTCGACACTGGTGAACTATTCCTCGCACCTGGACCGGACCCAGACCCATCGCGTGCTTCACCTGGTCAACGACTATACCGGCGCCACGGAGATCGGTTCGCTGTACCTCGCGCCGGCCTATCGACGCGACGGCAACGGCGCCTTCATCTCGCGCAGCCGTTACCTGCTGCTGGCTGCACTGCGCGAGCGATTCGCAGACGTCGTCATTGCCGAGATGCGCGGCTGGCAGGACGCGCAGGGCAACTCGCCGTTCTGGGAACACCTGGGCAAGAAGTTCTTCGGCATCGGCTTTGAAAATGCCGACTACCTTAACGCAGTCGACGGCACCCAGTTCATCTCCGATCTCATGCCGCGTTACCCGATCTATGTCGATCTGCTGCCACCGGACGCGCGCGATGTCATCGGACGACCGCACGACGATTCGGCGCGCGCCCTTTCGTTGCTCAGGCGCGAGGGTTTCTACCACGCCGACTACGTCGACATCTTCGACGGCGGACCGACGGTGCAGTGCCGCACCGACGACATCCACGCAGTGCGTGCGGTCCGGCGGGTGACGGTCGAGTCGGTCGTCGACGACGATGCGCTGTCGAACGCACCGACTTTCATCGTTTCCAATGACGATATCGACACCTACCGGATCGTTCGCCAGCCGCTGAGCGTGGCGCAAGACGCGGTATCCATCGGTCGCGACGCTGCCCGCCTGCTTGGCTGCGAGGCCGGTTCGTCCCTGTCCATCCTCGGAGTCTGACCATGAACGATAGACGCGATGCGTTGATTGACGGCGAATGGCAGCGGGCGCACGGCGAGTCCTTCACCTCCCGTGACCCGGTGCGCGGCGATATGGTGTGGCAGGGTCACGCCGCCGACGCCGGCGATATCGCCAGGGCCTGCGACGCGGCGCGCTCGGCCTTTGCCGGCTGGTACCGCACGGGTTTCGCCGACCGCGAGGCCGTCGTGCGGCGTTTCGGCGAGCGGGTCGACGCCCGTCGAGAGGAGCTAGCCCGCCTCATGGCCACGGAAAGCGGCAAGGCGTTGTGGGACTGCCGCGCCGAGGTCGGCGCGGCGCTCGGCAAGATCGACATCTCGGTGCGCGCCTTCCATGCCCGTACCGGCGACGTGCGTGAAGACGACGGCGGCGGCACGCGCGAACTTCGCCACAAGCCCCATGGCGTGATCGCGGTGTTCGGCCCGTTCAACTTCCCCGTGCACCTGCCCAACGGCCATATCGTGCCCGCCCTGCTCGCCGGCAACACCGTGGTGTACAAGCCATCGGAATCGACGCCGGCCTGCGCCGCGTTCTACGCCGAGTGCTGGCGCGAAGCGGGCCTGCCGCCGGGCGTACTCAACGTGATCAACGGCGCGCGCGAGACCGGCGTCGCATTGCTCGCAAATGACGAAATCGACGGCGTGTTTTTCACCGGCAGTTCGGCGGCGATACGCGGCGCATCCTCGCCCTCGAGCTTGGCGGCAACAACCCGCTCGTAGTCGCCGACGCCGCCGACGCACACGCCGCCGCCCTGCTCACCGTCCAGTCCGCGTTCGTCACCGCCGGGCAACGCTGCACCTGCGCGCGGCGGCTGATCGTCATTGACGACGCGCCGAACCGGGCGATGGTGAACGAGTTGCAACGCGTGATGGAGCGCGTCATCGTCGGCGATCCGTTCGCCGAACCGCAGCCGTTCTACGGCTCGCTCATTTCCGCCCAGGCGGCTGACAGGGTGCTCGATTTTCAGCAGCGGCTGCTGGATACCGGGGCGACGGCAATCAGCCCGTGTGTGCGCACGGACGAGTCGGCGCCCTTCCTTCGACCGGGCCTGCTCGACGTCACCGGCGTGACGCAACCGCCCGACGAGGAGGCATTCGGGCCGCTGCTCCAGCTCACCTGGGCGGCCGACTTCGACGCGGCCATTGCCATGGCCAACCGAACGCGGTTCGGCCTGTCCGCCGGCATCATCACCGAGGACGACGACACCTGGGAGCGGTTTATCGTCGAGTCGCGGGCGGGCGTCGTCAATCGCAACCTGCCGCTTACCGGCGCCAGTTCGGCGCTGCCCTTCGGCGGCATCGGCGCCAGCGGCAACGCGAGGCCGAGCGCCTACTATGCCGCCGACTACTGCGCCTGGCCGGTGGCCACCATGACCCGACCCCATGCCGCCATGCCATCGCCGCCGCCGCCGGGCATCGCGCCGTGAGCGCACGCGATTTCGTCGAAGCGAATTTCGACGGACTTCCGGGTCCGACGCACAATTTCGCCGGTCTCGCACCCGGAAATCTCGCCTCCGGCCACTCGGCCGGCAGCCGCGCATGGCCGCGCCAGGCGGCGCTGCAAAGCATCGACAAGATGCGCTTCATGCGAAACCTCGAACTCGTACAAGGCATCCTGCCGCCTCATCCGCGTCCGGCGCCGGACTTCGTGCGACAGCTCGGCCTCGGCGACACGCCGGAACACTTCGTGCCGTCGCTGGCGTCGTCTTCACCCGGCCTGCTGTCGGCGCTTTACTCCTCGTCCGCCATGTGGGTTGCCAATGCGGCCACGGTGTCCCCGGCACCGGATACGGGCGATGGCCGGATCCATTTCACCACGGCCAACCTGTCCAGCCAGCTTCACCGCTGCATCGAAGCACCGCATACGGCCAGGCTGCTCGACAATGTATTCTCGGACGACGAGGTTTTCACGCGGCATACGCCCCTGCCCGCCGTCCTCGCCGACGAGGGCGCCGCCAACCACACCCGCCTGGGCCGCGACTACGGTGAGCCGGGTGTCGAACTCTTCGTGTATGGACGGCGCCTGGTCAACCCGGAAGCCGAGCAGCCGCGCTTTCCCGCGCGACAGGTCCGCGAAGCCGGGGAAGCCGTCGCGCGCCTCCACGGCCTCGACCCCCACCGCACCGTGTTCGCCCGGCAGTCGCCGGCGGCTATCGACGCCGGCGTCTTTCACAACGATGTCATCGCCGTCGGCAATCGCGACCTGTTGCTGGTTCACGAGCACGCCTTCGAGAGGCAGTCCGACGTGCTAAGAGCCCTGCACGACGCCCTGGCCGGAGAACTGACGATCGTCGAAGTACCGGAACGCACGGTGTCGCTGGATCGCGCGGTGGGCAGCTACCTGTTCAATGCCCAGCTCGTCACCCCGAACGGCGAACCCGGCAGCCAGGTGCTGGTCGCGCCCTTCGAATGCCGCGAGGATGCGGTCGTCAGCGCCTACCTCGACTCGCTCGTCCGTGCGGGAACGCTGTCGGCGGTTCACTATCTCGACGTGCGCCAGAGCATGAAGAACGGCGGCGGGCCGGCCTGCCTGCGGTTGCGCGTTGCCGCCGACGCCGACGCGCTGGCACGGGTGCGCGGACGTGTCATCGCATCGGACGACGTCCTCGACGAGCTGCAGGCATGGATTGAATCCCATTACCCCGAGCACATCGATCCCGCCGACCTCGCCAATCCGGCATTGGCACGAGCCGCCGCCCTGGCGCTGGCCGGCATCTACCAAATCCTGCAGTTGCCCGCACCGTCACCGTGGCCGTCTCCGGGTCAAGGTTAAGGGGAATTAAGCGCCCGTCCATCTTGCGGTAAGGAGCGGGCTGACACCATCGCGGGTGCGTGGCGGCCAGCGCCCGCATGCTGGCGTCGCCCGTCGCGCCGCCGTCCATTCTTCGGTTCGCAGTCCGCGCGCCGCCAGTTTTTTTCTGGCAGACATGACCGTATATTTAGGCAGAACACGGGCCGCCGACCGCGTCGGCGGCAATCTTGCACCCTTCGATGCGGCGTCGGGCGCACCGGCTCGCGACCACGACCCAGGTCCGTCGTGGGTGGAGATCGATGCCACGTACCGGGATATTTCAATGCGAATACTCATAGTCGAGGACGATCGGGAAACGGCGGATCACATCCGGCGCGGACTGGAGGAATGCGGCTACACGGCCGACTGCGCCGTCAACGGGCCCGATGGCCTGCAGATGGCGCTGGACGGCAACTACAATGTGGTGATCGTCGACCGCATGCTGCCGGGCATGGAAGGTCTGGAAGTCATTCGGCGTCTGCGCGAGGCCGAAAACATCACGCCCGTTCTCATTCTGAGCGCGCTCGGCGACGTCGATGACCGCGTCAAGGGGCTGCGCGCCGGCGGCGACGACTACCTCACCAAACCGTTTGCCTTTGCCGAACTGCTGGCGCGGGCCGAGGCACTCAGCCGCCGCAAGGACCAGGACACCACGATCACCGAACTCGAGATTTCCGACCTCTATCTCAATCGCCTCACCCGTGAAGTACGTCGGGACGGTCAGAAGATCAACCTGCAACCGCGCGAGTACCGCCTGCTCGAATACCTGATGCGCAACAGCGGCCAGGTGGTGACCCGGACGATGCTGCTCGAGAACGTCTGGGACTACCACTTCGACCCGCAGACGAACATCATCGACGTGCA
>JAUIDF010000327.1 GCA_030429125.1 Gammaproteobacteria bacterium
ATTTTCTGCCCGGCGACGTCTATGCCGATGATCCATTCACCGCCGAAATCGAGCCTTCCATTCCGTTCAGTCTCGGGGTTCGCGTGCGAAACAACGGACACGGCGCCGCGGCGAACCTGAAAATCGATTCCGCCCGCCCGCGTATCATCGACAACGACCAGGGGCTGCTCGTCAGTTTCACCCTGCTCGGCTCGAGCATCGACGACGAAGAGGTCAACAACAGTCTGCTGGTCGATTTCGGCACCATACCCGCGCAGGATGCCGCCACCGCGCGCTGGCTCATGGCCACCACGCTCTCCGGCGAGTTCGTCGAGTTCGGCGCCATCTATACCCATGCCGATGCGCTCGGCGGCGAACTGACCTCGTTGATCGAGGCCACCGAGACACACACGCTGGTTCACGATGTCCTTGCCGATCTGCCCGGGCGTGACGCGGTTCGCGATTTTCTTGCCGTCGATGGCAGTCACTTCACGCTGTACGAGTCCTCCGGCGTTGACAGCCCGGTCGCCGACCACTCCAGCGACGCCGTACTCGACCTCGAACTCGAGAACGGTACGGCTGCCACCTGGTTGCTGACCCAGCCCGCGGGCGCCGGCTTCAGCCATGTCGGAATCGCCGACCCGCATGACGGAGCGAGGGAGATCGTCTCCGCCATCCGCTCGGACGGCAAGCACCTGCCCGGGCACAATGCCTGGCGCAGCCGGCGGCGTAACACCGAGGGCGATTGGGAACACTTCCTGCATCTGTTCGATGTGGATTCCACCGGCAGCTATCGGCTCGTCCTGGACGACCCCGATGCCGGCGCCCAGGCGCCGGTACTGCAATTCATACCCGACCGCCAGGTGACCGAGGGACAGACACTGGCATTCCTCGTCGAAGCCAGCGATGCCGACGGTGATGCCCTCGTATTGAGTGCCTCACCGCTGCCCGCCGGCGCCCGCCTCGAACCGATCGACGACAACGCCGCCCGGCTGGTCTGGACGCCCGCCATCGGTCAGGGTGGCAGCTATGCCGTGACGTTTCGCGCCAGCGACGGCGAAAACGTCGCGACACAGGGCGCCGTAATCACGGTGCTCTTCCACCCCGACGCCGACGGCGACGGCCTGCCGGACGACTGGGAGATCGAGCACTTCGGTGATACCGGCCGGGACGGCAGCGACGACTTCGACGGCGACGGCATCAGCGATCTGGCCGAGTATGAACAGGGCTTCTATCCGACCGTCGGCAACCGCCCCGACACGCCCTGGATCGTTGCTCCGTTACCCGGCGCAGAAATCGATCGAGGCAACCCGGAACTCCTGGTCGAACTTGTCGCCGGGTCTGCTGCGCCCGGAACGATAATCGTGTTCCAGGTCCTCGAGGCGGCGGCGCCGCACGGCGTTCTGCACGACTCCGGACCGGTGCCGGTCGATGGCCCGGTGACAGGCTGGACGGTGCCGACGTATCTTGTCGACAACGTCGCCTACCACTGGCGCGCGCGCACCGTCGATGGCACCCTCGCCAGTCCCTGGCGCTACGGCGACTTCCTTGTCAACACCGTCAACGACGCCCCGGCCCCTCCGCTTCCGAGCTATCCGCCGCCGAACGGCGCCGTGGACAGCACCGAGCCGGTACTCGTCATCTTGTCGGGACGCGATGCCGACGACGACGAGTTGTGGCATCGGTTCGCCGTGTTCGACGACCCGGGTGGCGGCAGCCTGGTGGTCGAATCACCCGAGCTGAAACAGGTCTTGGACCGCGCCGCGCCCGCACCCGAGCCGATCACCTGGACCATCCCCGGCGGTTTTCTCACTGACGACCTCACGTACTACTGGCACGTGGTGACAACAGACGTTCACGGCGAATCCACTGCCGGTCCGCTACAGTCGTTTACGGTCGCGGTCGACAATGGCGCTCCCTCGACGCCGGCGCCGGCCAATCTTGCCAATGGCGAGCGTGTTACCGGCGATTCGCTCATGCTCGAGGTCGGGAACGCGGTCGATCCCGACGGTGACTCACTCGAATACACGTTCGAGCTCGATACCGTGTCCACCTTCGACAGTCCGTTATTCGCTGCCTCCGGTCCGATCGCCGAAGGCGTGGATACCACGGCCTGGCAGGTGAGCGGCCTCGCCGAAAATACCCGTTACCACTGGCGCGCGAGGGCCAGTGACGGCACTGCCGCGAGTCACTGGTCGCGGGGATCGTTCTTCGTCGACACCGTCGACGAGGACCCCGGAATCCCGGCCATCGTCAATCCGGGGGACGGGGCGTGGTTCGACGGCACCGGCCCGCGCCTCGCATTGGCCCCCGGCACCGATCCCGACCACGCCCTTCAACTCTACGAATACGAACTGTATGCCGACCCCGCACTGACCGAGTGGGTCGCCGGGCAGAGCGGCGGTTCCGCCGCCTGGTCCCTGGCGGCCGGGAGCCTGGAAGACGATACACGCTACTATTGGCGCGCCCGCTCGGCCGACCCGGCTGGCAACGCCAGCGACTGGACTGCCATCCAGACGCTGTTCGTCAACGACGATGGCGCAGCCAACCCGCCCCGAATCGGCCTGCTCCACCCGAGCGGGACCGTCACCGTCGATGCCACCCGTCCCGTCGTTACCATCGCCTGGCAGGACGGCGACCGCGACAGCGATGCCACCCTCGCCTTGTACTACGACACCGACGCAACCGGTTTCGACGGCACGCTGATAGCCGACGCCATTTCCGAGGACGACGAGGACAATTTCCACCACTGGGATACCACCGGCCTCACCCCGGGCGCATACCATGTCTACGCGCTGATTACGGATGGCGAAACGGAATCTGTCGAATATGCCACCGGAACCGTCGTCGTCGGCGGCTCGCCATGATGCATATTGATCGCCGGCTTGCGGTGCAGGCCCTTGCCGTCATGTTGGCCGGTTCGCTGATCGGCAATGCGGTCGCCCAAAGTGAATGCACACTGGACGTCCCACTGACCGGGGCGATGCTTGAAGACGCCCGGCACGTGCTATCCCGCTCGCCCGCGCGCGTCGGCATCGAACGGCGGGTTACTTCGAAACACGTGCGGCGCTGGATGGCCTCCGGAAAGACGGTCCGGTTCGTCGACATTCGAGCCCGGATCGACCACGAATACTCTCGTCTACCCGGTTCGATCCACGTTCCCGTCGCGAAACTGCCTTACCTGGTACTGCCCGCGGGCAGTTCTATCGTGCTGATCACGGATGCGGTTCCCGGCCCGCATGTCCTCTCGGCAATAGACCGTGCCGATGCCGCGGTGCCGGCGTCGTTCCGCGTGCTCGACGGGAGCCTTCACGGTTGGCGACAGGCGGGCGGTACCCTCGACGGCGACTTGTTCGGCAAGGGCGACGTGGATCGGGTGAGTCCATCGGCATACCACGCCAGTCGATATGGCGATCAATGGCTCGTGGTGCGGCTGACGCATGATGCAGAAATCGAAGCAGAGAACCCCTTCGCCGACGCCGTGCACGTTTCCGGCAGCGGCGACACGGCCAGCCTGAGAGACTCGCTGGCACGCATTATCGATGGCCTGCCACGCGACCAGTTCGCACACGTTCTGCTGGTTGACGACGACGGCGCCCGGTGGAGGGCACTTCGTGAGTTGACCCGCGCGTATGAGAGTCCCCTTGTCTTTCAACTCGAAGGTGGCGCGCGCGCCTACGACCGCTACC
>JAUIDF010000032.1 GCA_030429125.1 Gammaproteobacteria bacterium
AACCGTAGTTGCAGAAGGTGTCTTGCCGACGCCTCCCTTGCTGTGTGCAGGTGCGAACACGCGGGACGTACCTGCGCGTCGCGACGCTTCGTACAGCTGTCGCTGCATGTACGCCATCACCCCACGGAGCTCCTCGATTGCCAACCAGTGAGCAGCCTGTGCATCGGCATACTCCTGTTGTTGACGCTCGATCATCCCGTTGTGGTTGTCACGGCGCAGCTCCCAGGCCTTGACCCTGCTCTGGCCGAACCGCCCCCAGGTACGGGGTTGTGGTTCGTAGAATGGGTCATGCCAGTCGGGCTCCACGGGCGGCACCAGCAGCTCCCGATCAGGGAGCTTCAGCTTGCCCGTAGGCTTGAATGGCATGTGCACAGGGTGCATGCCGGGTGTTGATCCGCGCGTTGGGTCCGATCAGCACGCCGTTGGGATCGACGGTAATGAAGTGCCGTTGACCGAATGGCTCGTCGCGCAGTGTCAGCAGGACGGGCAGACCGGCGGCCTCGACGCGGGCGAACTCGGCATCGACGTCCTCCACCTCGAAGTTGAGAATCAGCCCCGACGCGCGACCCCGGCCGACGGCGGGAATCGTCTCGTGCTCACCGTCGAGAATGGCGAGGTTCACCGAATCATCCTCCGTCGACACGAGGTGGACGTACCACCCGCTCTCGAATGCCGGGGTGAAGCGGAAGTGCCTGATATAGAAATCCGCCGTGGCAGACACGTCGGCGGTCATGATCACGGGGTAGTAGCTGGTGGTTTTCACGGCTTGGCCCTCGGGTGAAATTGACATACAGTGTGTACGTAACTTGAGTATATACATACAGGCTGTCTGCATGCAAATGAAAACGACGCGCCGATCCAACCGCCAGCGCAGCGCAGAAACCCGCGCCGCGCTGCTCGACGCCGCCCGGCGGCTGTTCATCGAGTCCGGATATACACGGACCAGCACGCCCGAGATCGTGGCGGCCGCCGGCGTCACTCGCGGCGCGCTGTACCATCATTACGCCGACAAGCAGGCACTGTTCCGCGCCGTGGTGGAGGCCGAGTCGAGCGAGGTGGCACGGCAGATCGAATCGTCCTCCGGCCCCGGCATGGCCATTCGTGACGCCCTCGTGCTCGGCGGGGAGGCCTTCCTGGCCGCGATGGCCGCTCCGGGCCGCACCCGGTTGCTGCTGCTCGACGGGCCGGCCGTGCTCGGTCGTCACGCCATGGACGAGATCGACGACGCCCATGCCGGCCGCACCCTGCGCGAGGGCATCGCCGCCGGCATCGCGCTCGGCGAGATTCCGGCGTTGCCGGTGACGGCGCTCAGCGCGGTCCTGTCCGCCGCCTTCGACCGTGCCGCGCTGGCGATCGAGGCCGGCGCCGACGCGGCCGACTATCGCGCCGCGCTGGCGGCCGTGATCGACGGCTTCGTCGCCGCGCCGGCATGAGACGCGCGGCACGTTGCAATACGATGCGCCGCTCTCGATAATCCACGGGCCCTTCGCCTATCCGACAAGACCCGCATGACCCGCCTCAGCGTCAATCTCAACAAGATCGCCCTGCTGCGCAACGCGCGCGGCACCGACTATCCCAATCTCGAACGCATGGCGCGGCGCGCGATCGCGGCGGGCGTTCATGGCATCACGGTTCACCCGCGGCCGGACCAGCGCCACGTACGCTTCGACGACGTTCCCATGCTGGCCTCTCTCTGCGCGGCGTACGCCGACGTCGAATACAACATCGAGGGCAATCCCAGCGACGAGTTCCTGGATCTCGCGCTGGCCGCGAGACCCGACCAGTGCACGCTGGTGCCGGACGATCCCGGCCAGCTGACCTCCGACCACGGATGGAATCTCGACGGCGACACCACCGCCCTGCGGCGTGCCATCGACGCGCTGTCGGCGGCCGGCATTCGCGTGAGCCTGTTCATGGATCCCGACCCGGCCCAGGTCGAGCGCGTGCCGGATACCGGCGCACACCGCATCGAGCTGTACACCGAGTCCTATGCACGGGCGTTTGCCGCGGGCGATGCGGGCGGCGAGGTCGAGCGCTTTGCCGCCGCGGCACGATGCGCGGCCGGGTTGTCACTGGGCGTGAACGCAGGCCACGACCTCAACCTGTTCAACCTGGGCGAGTTCCTTCAACGCGTGCCAGGCGTGATCGAGGTATCGATCGGCCACGCCATCACGGTGGAATCGTTCGACCACGGCTTCGAGGGCACCCTCGCCCGCTACCTGGAGATACTTCGCGGCTAGGGCCCGTTCACGCGCTTCGGGGCCAGCGGGATGTCGGGCGATTGTTCGCACCCGACACGGCGCATCGAGGATAGACCGGAAGATCGCCGTGAACGGGTGTGCGAACAGGCCCGGGCCAGCGGCCCGCGAACGCGGTGTTCGGCGATAGCGTCAGCAGCCCGAGACGCAGGCGCCGCCGGCGTCGAAGGCCATGGTGCGACCGCTGAGCGGCAGGTGCACCGGCGCGTCGACGGCAGCGATGAAGGCCTCGGTCTTGCTGCCGGCAACGACTTCGCCGCCCTCGGTGGCCTTCTCGTTGGCATGCGACACGATCACGGCGGCGGGCTGCACCAGGTCGTTCATCACGTAGGCGGCCTCGGCGGGACCGGTGGTGAACTTGTTGCCGATGTTCATCACCGCGAGTTTTGCACCATAGTGGCCGCGAACCACGACGTCCTGCTCGGCCGTAATGCCGGTGTCGCCCGACAGGAACACCGCGAGCCCGTTGGAGAAAGTGACTACGTAACTCGTGGCCGGGCCGGCGGCGATCTGCAGACCCGCCTGCTCGAGCATCTCGCCGAGCTTGCCGCCGATGAAGGCGGGGCTGACGCCGTTGGTGTGCACCGCCGGCACGGTGGCGATGGTGACGCCGCCCAACTGGTGCGACGCGCCGAACCGAACCAGCTGCGACTGGCCGGCATCGCCGCCCAGCGACGCGAGCTTGTTGCCGAAGAACTGCGCCATGTCGCTGCCGGTGACGATCTGCGCGTTCTTGGCCATGACGATGTCGACGGTGTTGGTGTTGGGCACCGATGCCACCGACACGTCGGGCTTGCCGCACTCGCCGGCGTTGACCGCGGGAATGTGACGATCGCCGACATGATCGCCGTGCATGTGGCTGACCAGCACCGCGTCGATATCGCCGAGCCGCGGATCGTCGGGGCCGGCGACGGTGCGGCCGGCGTCGAACAGCAGCCGCGTGCCGTCCGGGTCCTCGAGCACCAGGGCGCGGTCGAACGGGCAGAACTCGCCATCGTGGCTGCCGAGCGGCGTGATCTTGACGGTTTCGTCGGCGTGGACGGCACCGGCGGCGACAGCCAGTGCGAGCGCGGCGGGAACGGTGAACAATCGGGTCAGGGACATGGTCATCACTCCTCCGGGGACGGTTTGAAACATTAGAATTACACCCCGGCGGTCAGCTTAGTCCCCATATTTCGACCGGTTCAACGAATCGCGACCGAGTCTTACGCTCTTGTAATGACGACAAGGACCGTACCTGCCGGCGTCAGTCCAGCTTTCGCCACACTTGTCGCTGCTCGGCCTTCGGCAGGCTGCGCAGGCCGTCATAGGCGGCGTACTTGTAGATTTCCGACAACGTCGGGTGGTTGAACACCGACTGGATGAAGTAGTCGATGGCGCCGCCGAACTGGATCACCGCGGCACCGAGATGGATGAGTTCGGTGGAGCGCTCGCCGATGATATGCACGCCGAGCAGTTTCAGCGTACTGCGGCAGAACACCAGCTTCAGGAACCCGTGCTCGTCGCCGATGATCTGGCTGCGCGGGTTGTTGGCATAGCTGGCCCGTCCGACCGCGTAGTCGATGCCCTTGTCCGCCGCGCTTTGCTCGCTCTCGCCGACCATGGAAATGGACGGTACCGTGTAGATGCCGAATGGCAGCTGCCGGTCCACCTTGTTGCGGAAGTCGAAGCCGAAGGCATGACAGGCGGCACGCCGGCCCTGGTCCATGGAGGTACTGGCGAGCGCCGGGAACCCGATGACGTCGCCGATGGCATAGATGCCCGGCACGTTGGTCTGGTAGTTCTCGTCGACGCTGACGAAACCCTTGGCGTCGAGATTCACGCCGGCCTCGACCAGGCCGAGATCCTCCGTGGCCGGACGACGTCCGGCGGCGAACAATACGCTCTGCACCTCGAAGTCGATGCCCGATTCCAGCACCACGCGCAGCGCCGTCGCGCTCACGCGGGTCACCGACCGCACGCGCTCGTTCGACAGCACCTGGATGTTCTCCTGGCTCATCTCTCCGGCGAGATGCTCGGACAGTTCGCGATCGAGAAACGGCAGCAGCGTCTCGCCGCTGTTGATCAACACCACGCGAATGCCCATGGCGGCGATGAAGGTGGCGTACTCACACCCGATCACGCCGGCGCCGATGCAGGCCATGGACTTCGGCAGCGCGTGCATTTCCAGGATGGAGTCGCTGTCGTAAACCCAGGAATCCTCGAATGGCAGGTAGTCGGGATGTCGCGGCGTGCTGCCGGTGGCGACGATGACGGCACGCGTGGCGAGTGCGCGCGTCCCCTCCGGTGTCTGCACGCTGACCCGCCGCGGGCCGTCGAGGCGGGCGACGCCATGGATGAAGTCGACGCGATGCCGGTCCATGTTCCAGTGAAAGCGCTCGCGCTGGCGGCCGACGACGTAGCGTTCGCGGTACATGAAGTCGTCGGCCGACACGTCCCGCTTGACCAGCAGGTTGACACCGTGCAGTCCGCGGGTCTGCGCGCCGGAGAGAAACAGCGCCGATTCGCGCAGGGTCTTCGAGGGGATGGTGCCCGTGTTGATCCCGGCACCGCCCGGCGCCTCGGCCTTTTCCACCAGCGCGACGTCGAATCCGAAGTAGGCGGCCTGCGAAGCCGCGCGCTCACCCGCCGGCCCGGAACCGATCACCACGAGGTCGTAATCGTCGTCATGCTTGTGCGCCATTAAGCTTCCTTAAGTGATTCGATGCGTTGCGGCGATTATATTGCCTCGACCACGCCGGGCCGACCGGCGGCGTTCAACCGCAAATACGCGAGGAGGATCGCCATGCGCCCCGATCGAATGAGACGCGTCATCGTCGCCGGGGGCGCCGCGCTCGCCGCCGGCGGTGTTTCCGGCGCGCTTGCCGCCACGCTCACGCCGCCGCAGACCGCCGGTCCCTTCTATCCCGACATCAAGCCTGAAGACGACGACAGCGACCTGACCCGCGTGCGCGGGAGTGACGCGGTCGCCAATGGCGAGATCGCGGAATTGACTGGCCGCGTGCTGGATCCTGACGGAAAACCCGTTGCCGGCGCGCGCGTGGAGATCTGGCAGTGCGACGCCAACGGCCGTTACCGCCATTCCTCCGAGCGATCGTCGCGCGACGTCGACCCGGCATTCCAGGGTTTCGGTCACGCCCTCACCGGCACCGACGGCAGCTACCGCTTTCGCACCATCAAGCCGGTGGCCTACCCCGGTCGCACCCCGCACATCCACTACCTCGTCATGGTGCCGAACCATGGTTACCTGGTCACGCAACTCTACGTCGAGGGCGAGCCGCTCAACCAGCGGGACTTCCTGTACAACCGGCTCTCCGACGAGGCGAAGCGGGCCGCCTCGGCTCGCTTCGAACCCGGTCGCGGCGACGGCATGCTGAAGGCGTCGTTCGACGTCGTGCTCGGTCCCGGGAACATCACGCCGGCCTGAACCGCACCGGCCATGTCGTCCGCAGACGGCGGGCGCCCGATCCGGTCGACGGCCCGCCACCGCGACTGGATGGAAACGGCCCAGGGCGAATTCGCCCTAGCCGGGCTTGCGTGCGCGAATGTGTGCCGGCCGCAATTCCCCGCCGCGCACCACCTCGTACTTCAGGGTCGAACTCTCCATCCGCCGGCGTGCATTGTCCTCGCCGATCGCCGCGACGAGACGGGTGAAATTTCCGCCTTCCATCGTGGCCAGCTCGTGACGCATCTCCCCGACGTACCAGTCATTGCGATCGACCGACTCCACCGACTCGAAGCCCGCGGCTTTCACCGTCTCGACGACACGGTCGAGAGGGTGAAGCGTGAACGTCAGGCCAACCGCGTCCAGCCAGCGTCGCATGGCGTCCGAGGGCGCGTTGGCGCCGCCCAGCCAGTCGCCGATGGCGATCCATCCACCCGCACGCAGGACCCGGTACATCTCGGCATAGATCATCGACTTGTCGTCAACGTGGATCAGCGAATCCTTGCTGAAGACGACGTCGAAGGACTCGTCGTCGAACGGCAGCGGACCGGGCTCGACGAGGCGGCAATCGATGCGCGCGCCGAGCTCCAGCGCCTCGACTCGCGCGCGCGCCTTGTCCAGCAGGGCCGGCTCGACGTCGATGGCCGTGACGTGGCCCGCGCCGTGGTCGGCAACCAGCACGATGTCGACGCCGCCGATACCGCAGCCGATATCGAGCACGCGCGCACCCGCCACCGGCGTCGACGCGATGATGGCCGCCACCTCGGCCGGCCCCCCCGGCGACAGGAATCCTTCGCCCCACATCCATTCGAGGCCGCGCACGAAGTCGTCGTCGTACTCCCGCGCCATCAGAACAGCGGGTAGCCGAACAGCATGCCGTGAACCCCCATGATCACGAGATAGACCACGACGCCGGCCGCGACGACGATAAGATCGTTCTTCACCGGGTACACCGTGGTCGACTTCTGCGCGCCGCGCGCGTTGGCCGAGGCCATCGCCGCGAGACTGTAGACGACGAAGGCGCCGAACAGCACGACCGACGCCCGGTCGCCGTTCGCCAGCAGGTGACCGGTGCCCCACAGCACGATGCCCCACAGCATCGGGTGGCGGGTTAAGCGCTTGATATTGGTCTTCATGTGCGCCGCCGGCAGCAGCACGAAGCCGGCCAGCACCATCAGGAAGGTGAGGTGCCTCATCGCCGGGAGCGGCTGATACAGCGGCTCGAACGCCGCGCCGCCCTTGCCGATCACGACCAGCACGAGGCCCGCCAGCGCGACCACAGTGAAGGCCAGCTTGTAGCGGTTCTCGCCGAGCCCGGACATCGCCGTGTCGCGCAATCGCGGCGACCACGGTACCAGGTGCACGGCGAAAAACAGGACGAGGCCGGTGATCATCAGGGACATGTTGAATTCCTGTCGTGGGCTTGCCGCGCCGGGCGAGCGGGGTCAACGGGTGGCGCCGCGGCCCGCCGTCGCGCGGCGCATGGGGACACGGGCGGCGTGTAGAATAGGCCGCCGACTGAACGTCGCCATCGTGCAGCCGCGCCATGACGCCGGCGTGACAATGCACGAAACGACGACGTCGCGGGCACACTATTCTGCCACAAACAAAGGGCCTGCCGATTGACCGCCAACCGTCCCCTGCGTCAACCCGCACGGCTGTGCGACCTGCTGCTGGCCCGATGCGAGGCCATTGCCGCCGCCATGCCATTGCCTGCCGTCGACCACGTCTACCTGCCGCCGCCGCAGGAACACGGTGAGAAAAGTCGAAAGTTCGGCCTGGTCGTCCTGTCCGACAACAGCACCGGCTTCTTCTATACCCTGCTCGGCGACGATGCCGATCGCGCCAGGGCATTGCTGCCGCGGGTCCCGGACGACGCACTGGCATTGGCGCGTTGGTATCTCGACGCCGACAGTGCCCGGCGCGCCATGGGCCTTGGCGCCATCGGCGCGATCACGCAAGCACTGTTTGCCGCCAGCGGCTACACGCCGCCGAACGCCGTCAACCCGATCGCCGACCTGCAACCGGAGGTGACGGATCACCTCGGCATGGTGGGCTACTTCCCGGCGCTGGTGAAGATGCTGCGCGAGAGGGAAGTCCCGCTGACCGTTCTCGAACTCGACGAGGCGCTGGTCCAACGCTCCGGCCGATTCGAAGTCACCACCGACCCCGCCCGCCTGCGCGCCTGCAACAAGATACTCTGCACCGCGTCGACGCTGATCAACGACACGGTCGACGACGTGCTGGCCTCGGCCGGCGGCGCCGGGTACCTGGCGCTGATCGGCCCCTCCGCGGACGTGCTGCCGGACCCGTTGTTCGAGCGCGGCGTGTCCGTGGTGGGCGGCAGCGCGGTGGTCGATTACGCGCGACTCGAACGCTGCTGCGAAACCGGCGAGGACTGGACCGACAGCGTGCGCAAGTACTGCCTGACGCCGGGTGAATACCCCGGCACGGACGCGCTGGTCGCCCGACTGCGCGCCGGCCGCTGACGCACGAGGCCGGTTACGAAGACGGCCTCAGGCGATGTGGAAACAGCGTGTCGTAACACGGCCGGCACTGTTCGACGATGGCGCGCGCGTCGTCGTCGAGTTCGATGGCCTTCGGCCGATAGGGCGCAAAGCCCGTCGAGGCCCACACCGCGTCGTACCAGTACTTTCCCCAGACCCCGTCGCTGTCACGCTCGCCGGACGGCCAGGCGAGCATGCGATCGTCGAAGCCGATGCCGACGGCGTCGCACAGCGCCGTGAGCATGCCGCGCGGGTCCAGGAGGACGTCGCGACTGTCGATCACCGGCGGCACCGCGCCGGTCCGGTCCCGTACGTGCTCGAACAATTCGAGTTGCTGCCGGAATCCGAGGTCCAGGGCATCGAAGCCGTCCCGGCGCACGCGGTAGGACGACAATACCTCGGCCGGCTCGCGAATCAGAAAACAGTTGGCCAGGCCGTCGATCCAGTCCAGCGTCATCCCCGGCAGGATGTGGTGGGTCATGTGTTTCTGGTACCACAACGTCCCCCCGCCCGGCACCGGCCCGGTGATGAACTCGACCGACGTCCGCCAGTCGGTTCCCTGCTCGGCGATCACCTCCGCGGCGCCCGGATGGGGTTTGCCGGTGGCGTGCAGGTAGGGACCGTAGAGGGGTTCGTCGCAGACCACGCAATCGGCGCGGTTCTCGAACGAACGCATCATGGCCGTGGAGATGTTGCGCGGTCCCGACCACATGGCAATGGTCACCGGCGCGGTCACGGCGTGACGGCCAAGGCTACGACCCCGGCCTCAGACGCGCCAACATGCCCGGCGAGTTGTCCGTGAGCAGGTAGACATAACCATCCGGGCCGACGCGCACGTCGCGGATTCGGCCGAGCTCGCCCTCGAGCAACCGTTCCTCGGCCACGACGCGCTCGCCGTCCAGTTCCAGTCGCGACAGCAGTCGGTATTTCAGGGCGCCGACGAACAGGCTGCCGTTCCATTCGGGAAACGCATCGCCGCGATAGAAGGCGAGCCCGGACGGCGCGATGGAGGGATTCCAGTAGTGAACGGCATCCTCGATGCCGGGTTTCGTCTCGCCCTCGCCGATGGGGCGGCCCGAGCCGTATTCGCCGCCGTAGCTGACCACCGGCCAACCGTAGTTTCCGCCGGGCACCAGCACGTTCACCTCGTCGCCGCCCTGCGGGCCGTGCTCGAGTTCCCAGATGGCACCGGTATCGGGATGCCTGGCCATGCCCTGCGGATTTCGATTGCCGTAGGTAAAAATCTCCGCTCGGGCATCGTCGCGACCGACGAAGGGGTTGTCCGCCGGCACGCTGCCGTCCCGGTTCAATCGCATCACGCCGCCGTGGTGACTCGACAGGTCCTGGGCAAGCGCCCGCTTGTCGCGCTCGCCCAGGGCGAGATAGAGGTGACCCGCCTCGTCGAAGGCGATCCGGCAGCCGAAGTGCCGCCCGCCATGCACCTTCGGTTCGGCCACGAACAGCGTTTCGAGATCGCGCAGCGCGTCGCCGTCGAGGGTCGCCGCGGCAAGCTCGGTGCCGGCGCCGGCGATGCCGCCGGCGGCATAGCACAGGTAGATTCGCTCGTTGTCTGGGAAGTCCGGGTCCAGCGCCACGTCGAGCAGTCCACCCTGGCCCGCGGTGGCGACACGCGGCGCGCCGTCGACGGGTCGCACCTGGCCTGACGGCGACACGCGGTTGAGCCGGCCGGGACGCTCGGTGACCAGGAAATCGCCGCCTGGCAGGAATGCCATGCCCCACGGATAGACGAGTTCGTCGGTAATCACCTCGACGACGAAGTCGTGCTTCTCGCTTGGCCGCCGCTCCTGCGCCGCCAGCGAGGCGGACAGCACGAGGCACAGGAGTGAAATGACAGGTCTCACGTTCGTCGCACGCTCGAGTGGGTGTGTTGACACGGCCGCAAGACGCGCGCCGGTCGAAGCGAACTCAATAGTATTCGATCCTGGCCGCATGCCATAATTTCGCGTTCGTAATCCATCGGAAAACGCCCGACGACCGTCATGAAGCGACTCCTGCTGATCGTCCTGCTCACCTGGTGCGGCCTCGCCCGCGGCGCCGAGATCCCGCTCGCGGTGGACCTCGGCACCGACGCGGTGCGGGCCCGGTCCGACGGAAAGCCGCTGGTGGTGCTGTATACGGCCAGTTACTGCGAGTTTTGCGAGGCGGTCAAGACGGGGTATTTCCGGCACCTCGAGGCCGACCCGCGCTACGCCTCGCGCATTATCCTGCGCGAGGTCGTCATCGACAGCGCCCTCGAGTTGACCGACTTCGCCGGCAACGACCTCACCCATGGACGCTTCGCCGAGGACCGCGGCGTCATGCTGGTGCCCACGGTTCGCTTCCTCGACAGCCGCGGCGAAACGGTAGCCGATCCGCTGGTGGGTGTATCCAACCTCGATTTCTACGGCTGGTATCTCGACCAGCGGATTCAGATCGCCATGAAGCGAACCCGATCGAAATCCGCGACCGAACGGGAACCGGGTTGAGCGAGGCGCGGCGCCGCCGACTGGCCAGCCGGCGCGGCGCCGCGCTGATCGGCCTCGCCCTCACCGGCCTGGCCTGGACGACGTCCGGCATCGCGGCGCCCCATCTCGTCTCCGTGCCGGCGGCAATCGGCGCCGACGAGGCCGCGCAGCTTGCCACCGACCTGGCCGACCTGTTGTCGTCGCGGACCGGCGAAACGTTCGCCGTGGCCAACCATGACAATGCCCTCGACTACCTCGACGAGCTGCAGAATGGCCGCTTCGCCCTGGTCTTCGAAGGTCCCCACGTACTCGGTGCCCTGGCCCGGCGCGGCCTGCTGGAGCCGGTGGCCGAATTCATGCATCCGCTGTCCTTTGTGGTCGTGGTATCGACCGCGCAGAACGGCATCTACCAGCTGGCCGACCTCGCCGGCAAGCCGCTGTGCGGCGGCACGATACCCGACCTGTTCGCGATGTCATTGCTGGCCACGATCGACAACCCGACCCGCGAGCCGGTGATCGTGCCCGCCGGTGACGCCCGCCACCGCGTACGCCGGCTGCTCGGCGGACGCTGCCGCGCGGCGACGCTGCAGACGGACCGCTACCTCGCCATGGACCAGGCGGACGGTGCCGACGATTTGCGCGTCATTTACAAGAGTCGCGAGATGCCGGGTTTCGGCGCCGGCGTGTCCGTCGACCTGCCGCCTTCGTTGCGACAAGGGATTGCCGGCGTGCTGCTCTCCGCCGAGGGCCGCGACGCCACGCGCGCCCTGGCGGTGGCGCTGTTCGGCACCGACGCGCCGCTCGCCGGCGGCCGCGCCGGCCGCTTCGCCGCGCTCGCCCCGCTGATGGACCCGTACCTTGCGCCGCGCAGTGAATGAACCGCAGTCGGTCACGGGCTTCAGCCGCGATGACGAGAACCACTGGCTGATCCATCTCGACTGTGGCCACCGGCTGCACGCACGACACGACCCGCCATGGCAGTCGCGACCCTTCGTGACCAGCACCGAGGGTCGTGCCGCGCTGCTGGGCACCGGGTGGGCGTGTCCGTACTGCAACGGCACGTCGTCAATGAGGCCGGCGCCGGGGCCGCTCGAGCTGGCCAACCTGAGCGTCGACAGGGCCTGGATCGACTACAACGGTCACATGAACGTCGCCTATTACGTGCTGGCCTTCGATCGCGCGGTGGACGCGCTGCTCGCGGCAATCGGGGTGGACGAACACTACGTCGAGTCACGCCGGCTGTCGACGTTCTCGGCGGAAATCCACGTCTGCTACCTGGCCGAGGTCCATGCCGGCGACCCGTTGCGCATCACCGGCCAGGTGCTCGGCGCGAATGCCAAGCGGGTGCATTTTTTCCTGCGCATGTATCACGCCGCCGACGGCTACCTCGCGGCAACACTGGAGCAGGTGGCACTGCACGTCGACCTCTCGACACGTCGAACGTCGCCTTTTCCGCGCGACGTGCTCGAACGGGTCGAGTCGCTGGGCGCCGTACACGCGGCGCTCGAGCGGCCGCCGCAGGCCGGACGCGTCATGGGAATCTCGCCTGGCGACGCCCGCTGAACCGGTCGGGCCTGTCCGTGTTGCCACGATCTCGACGCGCCAGCGTATTGCGGCGTTTCGCGCCATCGAGTAAATTCGCCGGCTCGGAGTTAGTATTATCAATAAACTACGTCGACTTTCGTAGCGCGCACGGAGGGCGTGAGAGTCGGCGGCCCATCGGGTGGCCAGTGTGGCCGGATACTCGCCAAGGGGGATGTCCTGATGATCAACCTGCGTGTCGCGTTTTTCGCGCTGGCGCTCGCCGCCATGCCCTTCGCGTCCATCAACGCCCAGGAAACCACCCTGACATGGGTCGGCTGCGGTATATCGAAGAAGGGTTTCATGGCCGAGATGGCGGAAGCCTATTACCGCAAGACCGGCGTCAACGTCGTCATCCAGGGCGGCGGCGCGACCAAGGGCATCCGCATGGTGTCCGCCGGCGAGGCGGATCTCGGCGGCAGCTGCCGCGACGTCATCACCCACCCGATCATGATCTCGCCGATCAGCGAGGAACGCTGGTCGCGCATGAACCCGGTGGCCTGGGACGCGCTGGTGGTCATCGTGCACAAGGACAACGAGGTCACCGACATCACCATGGACCAGGTGCGCGACATGCTCAAGGGTCGCCTGCGCAACTGGACCCAGCTCGGCGGCGCCGACATGCCGGTCGAAGTCTACGTGCGGGACGGCAAGATCTCCGGCGTCGGCCGCACCATCCGCGAGCTGGTGTTCTCGAACTACAACGAGGATTTCGTTGCCGACCACGTCATGCCCTCGAGCGGACCGCTGGAGCAGGCCGTGGAGCAGAACCTGGGCGCCATCGCCATTACCGGCATCAGCAGCGCGCGGCGGCGCGACGTCAAGATCCTGCGCCTCGACGGCATCGCGCCGACCTACGAGCGCATTCGCGACGGCGGCTACGGCCTGTACCGGCCGCTGTACCTGGTCACGCCCCTCGCCGTGGACGTGAAACCCGAGATCATCGATTTCCTGGCCTTCGTCAAGAGCGAGGAAGGCAAGGCCATCATGCGCAAGGTGGGCACCGTGCCGCACGAGGACGCCATTCCCACCTGGCTGCGATACCTCGAGCGCCGCGAGGCCGCGCTGCTGGCGGACAGCTGACCGGCACACCCGTGCGCGGCGTACCGGTCGCCGCGCACGCCCGAGCGTGATCACCGGCCCGACCGACACCCCATGACCTACATCGTCTACGGTAATCGACGTTCCGGTTCCTGCATCGTCGAGCTGGCCCTCGCCGAGGCCGGCATACCCTTCGAACTGCGCGACGTGAGCCTCGAGCACGATGCCCAGCGCGACGACGAATACGCCGCGATCAACCCGGCGAGAAAAGTGCCCGCGGTGCTCACGCCCGCGGGAGAAACGCTGACAGAAACCCTCGCCATCGCGCTGACGCTGGACGAACGCCACCCGCAGGCCGGACTGCTGCCGCCACACGGGAGCCCGGAGCGCGTCCGCGCCCTGCGCTGGCTGTGCTTCATCGGCACCGAGCTCTATCCGCTGGTGGAAATCAGCGACTACCCGGAACGCTTCGCCGGCGAAGGCGATGCCGCGGCCGTCCGCGACCAGGCACGCGCTCACTGGCGCCGGCGCTGGTCGGTGGTCGAGGCGCAGGTGGCCGGCGATCCCTGGCTGCTCGCCTCGGGATTCTCGCTGCTCGACCTGTACGCCGCCGTCGTCAGTCGCTGGACGCGGCAGACTGCCTGGCGCGCCCGTGGACTGCCCCGCATCGAGGCCATCGCCCGTGGCGTGGCGACGCGCGCGGCCACCGCCGACACCTGGCAGCGGCACTTCGGTTGAGTCGCCAGGCGGTCAGCCTCGAACCGTACGACTATGTCGTCGTCGGCGCCGGCTCGGCCGGCTGCGTGGTGGCGTCGCGCCTCGCCGGGGCGGGTCACCGCGTGCTGGTCCTCGAGGCCGGGTCCGCCCGGCGCCCGCTGTGGACGCGCGTGCCCATCGGCTACGGCCGCACCTATTTCGACCGGCGCGTCAACTGGTGCCTGCACACCGAGGCCGACCCCGGCCTCGGCCACCGTGTCAGCTACTGGCCGCGGGGCAAGGGTATCGGCGGCTCCAGCGCCATCAATGCCATGGTCTACTATCGCGGCCTGCCGCACGATTTCGACGACTGGGCGCGACAGGCGGGCGCGTCCTGGGCCTGGCCCGCCGTGCGCAGCGCCTTTGAAGCCATCGAGTGCCTGCACGACGCCGACGGCGAGATCACCGGTAGCGGCCCGCAGTGGATCACCGACCCCGGCGATCACTACCACCCCATTGGCCGCCACTACCTGGCCGGCGCCAGGCGCCTCGGCTTCGACCACAATCCGCGCATGATCGGCGGCGACGGCGTCGGGCGCTACTGCATCACCACGCGCGGCGGCCTGCGCTGCTCGGCGGCCGACGCCTTCCTCGCGCCGGCGATGAAGCGCGGTCGCCTGGACCTGCTGTGCGAGGCGCCGGTGGCGGGCATCCTGTTCGACGGCACCCGGGCCGCGGGCGTGGAGTTCATGCTGCGCGGCGCGAGCCACCGGGTCTATTGCCACCGCGAAATCGTATTGTGCGCCGGCGCCGTGGCTTCGCCGCAGCTGCTGCAGCTGTCGGGCATCGGGCCCGGCCGGCTGCTGTCCCGGCTCGGCATCGCGGTGCGCGCCGACCGCGAGGCGGTGGGCGGCAACTTGCAGGATCACCTCGCCGTGACCTACTTCTACCGCGCACGCGTGCCGACCCTGAACAACCAGCTCCACCCCTGGTGGGGCAAGGCCTGGGCCGGCCTGCGCTACGCCGCCACCCGCGGCGGGCCGCTGGCGCTCGGCGTCAACCAGTACGGTGGTTTCGTACGCTCGACCCCGGACAAGAGTCGCGCCGACCTGCAGCTGTACTTCAACCCGGTGACCTACACCAGGCAGCCGGTCGGCCGCCGCCCGCTGCTCAGTCCCGATCCCTATCCCGGCTTCATCCTCAGCTTCCAGCCCTGCCGGCCGTCCAGCCGCGGCCGCATCGACATTGCCAGCGGCGATCCCGCGGCGCCGCCGCGCATCGTACCCGGCTACCTCGGCGACGACGCCGACCTGCAGGCGGTGGCCGACGGTGCCAGGTTGCTGGCACGCCTGGCGCGCACCGACGCCATGCGCGCGGTGACCGAGGCGCCGGTCGGCCCGACGCCGGAGGGCATGGACGACGACGACGCCATCGCCGACTTCCGCGCCCGCGCCGACACCGTGTTCCACCCGGTGGGCACCTGCACCATGGGTCTCGACCCCGGTGCGAGCGTGGTCGATCCGAGTCTTCGCGTGCATGGGTTCTCCGCGCTGCGGGTCGCCGACGCCTCGGTGTTCCCCAACGTGACCTCGGGCAATACCAACGCGCCGGTACTGATGACGGCATGGCGGGCGGCGCAAATGATGCTCGACGATCCCGCGCCCGTGCGGACGGGACTGACGCGATGACGGACGTCCAGGACATCGTCATCGGCGCCGGCGTGGTGGGGCTTGCGTGCGCGCGCGCCCTCGTCGAGCGAGGCCGCGAGGTGCTGGTGCTGGAACGCAATGCGGCCGCCGGCATGGAAACCAGCGCCCGTAACAGCGGCGTGATCCATGCCGGCATCTACTATCGGCCGGGCAGCCTGCGTGCGCGGCTTTGCGTCGAGGGCAAGCAGCAGCTGTACCGCTTCTGCGAAGCGAACGACGTCGACGCCGTTCGCTGCGGCAAGCTGCTGGTCGCCGTGCGCGAGGACGAAGCCGCCCGGCTCGACGAACTGGCGGCGAATGCTCGCGCCAACGGCGTCGACGATCTCGTCATGCTGACGGCCGGCGAAGCGCGGGAACTGGAACCCGATATTCGCTGTGCCGCGGCCTGCCTGTCGCCGTCCACCGGCATCGTCGACGTTCACGGCCTAGTCACCGCGCTGCACGGGCACGTCGAGGCGCGCCACGGCCAGGTCGTGCTCGATACCGTCGTCACCCGGATCGAAGGCATCGACGACGGCTTTCATCTCGACTTCGACAGCGCCGGCGAGCGCGGCGCGCTGACCTGCGAGCGGCTGGTGGTGGCCGCCGGACACGGCACCGGCCGGATCGTCGGGACGCTGGCATGCGCGCACGGATACACCGTACCGCGCACGTGGCCGGCACGAGGTCACTACTACCGGTTGAACGCGCGCCATCGCTTTCGTCACCTCGTCTACCCGCTGCCGGACGGCGCCTGGCTCGGCACGCACCTGACCCTCGATACCGGCGGCGCGGCAAAGTTCGGACCGGACAACGAGTGGATCGACCGGGTGGACTACGCATTCGATGACAGTGACGCGCGGCGCGCGCGCTTCGGCGACGAGATCCGCCGCTACTGGCCAACGCTCGACCCGGCATCGCTGGTGCCCGACTACGTGGGCGTGCGACCCAAGATTTACGGTCCCGGCGAGCCGGTGCCGGACTTCGCCATCCACGACGCGTCGGTACACGGCGTGAACCACCTGGTGGCGCTGTTCGGCATCGAGAGTCCCGGGCTGACGTCGAGCCTCGCCATCGGCGAGCATGTCGCGGACCGGTTGACCGAGGCATCGGAGACATGAGAGAGGACATCGAGCGCTGGAACGGCAAGTTCGCCGGGCGCACGCCGGCCGCGTCGCCGAAGCCCGACGCGCTGCTCGCGTCCACGCGCCACCTGCCCACCGGCGGGCTCGCACTCGACCTCGCCGCCGGCTCGGGTCACAACGCGGTGTGGCTGGCGGAGCGCGGTTTCGACGTCATCGCGGTGGATGGCAGCGTCAATGGCCTGTCGCTGGCGAAGGCGCTGGCGCGCCGGCGCGGCGTGAGCCTCGACGCGGCCGTCTACGACCTGGACAGGTTCGAACTCGGCGGCCGCTTCGAGCTGGTGATCGTCATGCAGTACCTGAACCGACCGCTGTTCGCGCGGCTGCCGGCTTGGCTGGCGCCGGGCGGTATCCTGGTGGTGAAAACCTTCAATCGCGACTTCCTGGACGAGCGGCCCGGGTTCAATCCCGACTACGTGCTCGACGATGGCGAGCTGCCGATGCTGTTCGGCGCACTCGACATGCTCGAACATGCCGAGTCTCCGCCGGACGCGGTCGGCCGCAGCCATATCATCTGCCGGGGATAACGCCGCATTCGGGTTCAAGCCGCGGGCATGCGCCGGCGGGCGCATCGGGAGCATCGGCGTCATCCTACGCATAACGGGCAGTGCCTTTGCGCGACGCCGCGTCGGATTACTACGGTGCCTCGAATTGAAACCATGGCAACGGGTAGGTCGGATTAGGCGTAGCCGTAATCCGACGAGGAACGGGCGGTGGCTTCGTTCGACGACGCGTCGGATTACGTCCCCGCTGTCGCGGGGTCTAATCCGACCTACGGGTGCTACGGTGCGATGGTGCCTCGATGTGAAACCACGGCAACAGGTAGGTCGGATTAGGCGTAGCCGTAATCCGACGAAGAACGGGCGGTGGCTTCGCTTGACGCCGCGTCGGATTACGTCCCCGCTGTCGCGGTGGCTAATCCGACCTACGGTGCCACGGTGCGATGGTGCCTCGATGTGAAACCACGGCAACAGGTAGGTCGGATTAGGCGCAGCCGTAATCCGACGAAGAACGGGCGGTGGCTTCGCTTGACGCCGCGTCGGATTACGTCCCCGCTGTCGCGGGGTCTAATCCGACCTACAGTGCGACGGTGCGACGGTGCCGCGGATCGAAACCATGGCGACTTGTAGGTCGGATTAGGCGTAGCCGTAATCCGACGAGGAACGGGCGGTGGCTTCGCTCGACGACGCGTCGGATTACGCCGCCGCTTCGCGGTGGCTAATCCGACCTACGGTGCCACGGTGCCGCGGATCGAAACCACGGCAACTTGTAGGTCGGATTAGGCGTAGCCGTAATCCGACGAGGAACGGGCGGTGGCTTCGCTCGACGCCGCGTCGGATTACGCCCCCGCTTGCGCGGGGTCTAATCCGACCTACGGGTGCGACGGTGCCCCGGATTGAAGCCATGGCAACGTGTAGGTCGGATTAGGCGAAGCCGTAATCCGACGAGGAACGGGCGGTGGCTTCGTTCGATGCCGTGTCGGATTACGCTGCCGCTTCGCGGTGGCTAATCCGACCTACGGTGCTATGGTGCCGCGGATCGAAACCACGGCAACTTGTAGGTCGGATTAGGCGAAGCCGTAATCCGACGAGGAACGGGCGGTGGTTTCGTTCGAGGCCGTGTCCGGTTACACCCGCGCGAGCACCGACATCGACCGTATCGGCTCAGTTGGCGGCAGCCTCGCCGCCGCGCGCGTTGTCGGCGAAGAATTTCGCCGCGGCATCGCGAAGGCCCTGGGTGCGCGGGTCGTGCACGCGGCCGCTGAGCAGGTCGTCGAGGGAAACAGGCGAACCGTAGTACTGGTAGTTCCAGTCGTCCTTCAACGACAGGTTGCTGCCCGACAGCGAGGCGCCCATGAAGGCGCCGTTGGCGCGCTGGAAGGCGGCGATGTCGGTGCTGCCGCCGGGGGTCGTCGCGCCTTCCACGCCGTAACCCATGGGCCCCGCGGCCACCGCCGCGTCAACGCCGAACTTCAGCGAGTTGGCCTTCTCCAGCGCCTTGAGACTCTCCTCGGTCTGAAAGATGAGGATCATCTCCGAGCCCGAGCCGCCGAACTGCGC
The DNA here is from genome assembly GCA_030429125.1 of Gammaproteobacteria bacterium. Taxonomy (GTDB): domain Bacteria; phylum Pseudomonadota; class Gammaproteobacteria; order Arenicellales; family CAJQKF01; genus BQJD01. The sequence continues at coordinate 18,884 of JAUIDF010000032.1, forward strand.
ACCGATGCTCGCCGACCACAGTCGGTAGAAGGCGGGAGAGGACCACTGCCCGGTGGTTTCGCTGCGGCGGATCAGCACGCCCTTGCCACCGGCGAATCCGAGCCAGAACGCACCCTTGATGTACTTGGGCACGATGAGCATGGCGTGGGCGTAGGGGACATAGGCGCGGAACTGTTCCAGCTTCGTGTCGTTGTTGAACACGTCCAGGGTGAATCGGGCGCGCTCGACCAGTTCCTCCAGCTCGCTGTCGTCGATGGCGTGCGCGGGGGCGGCGGCAACGAGTGAAACCGCCAGCGAAACCAGCGCCGCGATCAGGCCGGCTCGGCATCGGGTGCGTCGGAAGCAAGGGGCCGTGATCGTCATGGCAATTCTCCTGGTCGGGTTCGGTGCGCCGGGGGGCCGGAACGGCCCTCGTCGTGAACTGCCATTAGACAACGGCCATCGTCGGGATTCAACGTCTGCCGAGCACGCGCAACATCTCGTCGGCCACCACGCGATGTCCGTCGGGCGTCCAGTGCTGATCGTAGGTGAAATAGGTCTGCAGCCCGCGTTTCGCGGCTTCACGCAGCGGTCCGGTCAAACTGACGAACATGATGCCGCGATCCTCGAAATAGTCGCGCACCACCCGCTCCATTTCCCCCTCGTATCGTGCCATCGCGGCGGCGAGCTGCTCGGTGTCCCGCACGTCCGTCAGTCCGTCGGGCAGCGAGTCGCCGAGCAGCTGCACGTAGCGCAGTACTGCGACCGCATCGAGCGCGTCGACGACCAGCGGCATCATGACCCGCGCCTTGGTCGGCGCATAGGCGACGATGACACGCGCGCCCTTGCGCGCAGCGGCCGAGATCAGCGCGTCGACGGCATCGCGCGCGGTGTGCCAGCCGGTGTCGGCGGCGAATGCCGGTGCGCCGGTGAACATGAGCTCGATGCGCTTGGGCTTGACGAAGTACCAGCTGATGCGGCCGTTTGCCTCGAAGGGAAACGGCAGCCAGTCGAGCGCGCCGCGGTCATCCACCGGCGCGTCGGCGCGTATCCGGCCGAGTCCCTCGCGCAGCAGTCGTTCGTAGCGTACCCGAATCGGCGCGAAGCGGAAGTAGTTGCCGATCGCCTCGCCGAGGTCGTAGTCGTCGACGCTGTGTTTCAGCGGCGCGCTGCGCCTGAAATCATTCCCCTCGTAGAGCGTGACGATGATCGTTCCCGCCCCCATGTCGCGGCCGAAGAGATCGAACTTGGCGAGATACTTCTGCGGGTCGTCCCCGGAGTTGGCCAGGTTGTAGACGACCAGGCCGGATTCGGCCGCCAGGCGACCGGCCCAGGTCTCGTCGTCCCCGACGCGCGATCCCTCGGTAAAGGAATCGCCCAGCAGCAGCACGTCCGCCGCATCGAGCGCCTCGGGATTGCGCAGCCCCCGAGCGTCTGTGCGCATGCGCACTTCGTAGGACGGATAGCCTGGGCGGATCGTGGGCAGGCTCCGGTGCGGCAGCGGCGCGTCCTCGTAGACCAGCCGGTGGTCCATGTTCGGCGGCCGCAGGCGCAGCTCGCCGACGTGAACGTAGGCGGCGTCGTCGAACATCACCCGCAGGATGACGTCGGTGGCCGTCAGCGCCACGACCACCGTCAGCGACCACGCGACGACGGCGACGCGGCGCTGGCGCTTCAGGTGCACCGGCGCGAACACGACGTAGATCGCGACCGCCGCAACCATCGTCAACACGGTAGCGGCGTGAAAATGATCGATGCCGTAACGACCCAGCAGGATGTACTCCTCCTTGCTGATCAGGCGTACGACGTTGCTCGGCATTGCCCAGGCGACGAGCGCCAGCGAGGCGACGCCGACAGTGGCGAGCCGGACGAGGAAGGCGAAGGCGGTTTTCATCGGCGGTCGGCGGGACGCATGGCGGGCGGTGGGACGCGCGGACGGCATAGTTTCCGCCGCCCGCGTCCCATGATACAAACCCGGTGGATACAAGCACCGGAAGGAGCAGTCGATGTCAGCACGAGCGGGCCTGTCGCGAACCCTGTCAGATTTCGTTCATGGATTGCGGTTCGACGATCTTAGCGCCGAAGTCGTGCACATGACAAAGGCGCTGTTTCTCGACTGGCTGGGCTCGGCCCTGGCCGGTGCGGGCGCCGAGCCGGTCGCGGCGCTGCGTCGGTTCAGCGAGGCCATGGGTCCCGCCGACGGCCCGGCACAGTGCCTCGACACCATGACCGGATCCAGCGCCTACTTCGCCGCATTGCGTAACGCCGCGGCGTCGCACGTGGTGGAGCAGGACGACGTGCACAACGGCTCGGTGTTCCATCCCGCGGCCGTGGTGTTCCCGCCGCTCGTCGCCCTCGCGCAGTCGCGGCCCGTCGACGGCCGCGAGTTCATCACTGCGGCGGTGGCCGGGTACGAGGCCGGCATCCGCGTGGGCGAGTATCTCGGCCGCGGCCACTATCGCGTGTTTCACACCACCGGCACCGCGGGCACGCTGGCCGCGGCGATGGCCACCGGCCGGCTACTGCGGCTGGATGCCGATACCCTCGCCCATGCGCTCGGCTCCGCCGGTACCCAGGCCGCCGGGCTGTGGGAGTTTCTCTCGAGCGCGGCGCACTCGAAGCAATTGCATACCGCGAAGGCCGCCGCCGACGGCATGCTGGCGGCGCTCACGGCGTCCTTCGGCATGACCGGCGCCGAACGCATTCTCGAAGGCGACAAGGGCATGTATGCGGGCATGCTCGGCGACGGCGACGTCGCGCGGATTACCGACGGCCTGGGTACGCGTTTCGGCGTGCTGGAAACCTCGTTCAAGTTTCACGCCTCGTGCCGACACACGCACCCGGCGGCCGACGCGCTGCTGGCCATCGTCAGCGATCACGACCTGAGGCCCGATGACATCGCGGCCGTCGAGGCGCGCGTCTACCAGGCCGCCCTCGACGTGCTCGGCCCGGTTACCGACCCGCGCACCGTACACCAGGCCAAGTTCTCCATGGGCTTCGTGCTGGCGCTGATCGCATCGAAGCGCCGCGCCGGCGTCTCCGATTTCACCGCGGGCGCCCTGACCGACCGCACGCTGCGCCGGCTTCACG
>JAUIDF010000033.1 GCA_030429125.1 Gammaproteobacteria bacterium
CGTCCATCTGCGGCATCATGAGATCGAGCAGGACGATATCGGCGTGGAACGTGACCACGCTCATGCCGACCTCGAAGCCGCTGTACGCACTCTTGGTGCTTACACCTGGAATCGCCGTCGACAACAACTCGGCCAGTTCGGCACAGATATCCGGTTCGTCGTCGACGATGAGCACGCGCAGATTCTCGCTCGGCTTACGGTGCAGCGAAATGCCGCGCGAACGCGCGAAGCGCTCCACTTCCTTGTGCGCGAAGCGGCGGTGGCCGCCGGGGGTCAGTTCCGCGCGAATCCAGCCCTTGTTGGCCCAGTACCGCACCGTCACCGGCGACACCATCAGCAACTTGGCCAGTTCGTTGGGCGCGTAATAGGATTTCACCTTCGATTGCTTGTTCATTACAGGGAATACCTCTATTGATCTCGCACCCGATTTCCGTCGGCTGTTTGCCGTCAATGTTGTCATCCGCCAACGCCGGCTTGTGTAGGACTGCGGTTCCACGGCTCGGCTTCGTCGAACACGCGGGTACAATTGCGACCGTCTGCCTTGGCCTCGTAGAGCGCCGCATCCGCGCGTCCGAGGACGTCGTCGATTCCGGCGTCGTCGATTCGTGTACTCGAGATGCCGAACGAGGCGGTGACGGCGACGACGTTCGAACCGGCGCGCAGCGGCGCCGCCGCGATGCGCTGGCGAATCCGCTCGACCACGCCGTGCGCGGTGGTCAGATCGGTATGCGGAAGCACGACGACCAGCTCGTCGCCGCCGTAGCGGCCGGCAAAGTCCGTTGCGCGCAGCTCGGCCGTCACGATGTACGCGACCGCCTCGAGCACCGAGTCGCCGACCGCATGACCGAAGGCATCGTTCACTGACTTGTAACGATCGATGTCGACGAAGCACACGCTGCACGACACGTCATAGCGCTGCGCCCGCTGATGCTCGGCCGTCAGCCGGCGCAGCAGTTCGCCGCGCGAACACAGACCGGTCAGCGCATCGGTTCGCGCGGCATCGGCGATCTGGCGCTCGTGGGCCTCGCGCTCGCTGGCGTCGCGCAGGGTGACCAGGATGCAATCGCGACCGCCGGCGGACAGCATGACCGCCGTCAGGTCCAGGCGCACGCGCTCGCCGTCGGCGCGGCGAAACGTTTGCCGAAGCACCATGTCGTGGGACTGGATCTCATCGGCCGCATCGGCGACGCCGGGTGTCGGCTCATCGGGAAACAGCACCCGGTAGGATTCGCCGACGAGCGCTCCGGCCGCATGACCGAGCAGCCGTTCGACCGACGCGTTCGCCTTCAGGATGACGCCGGTCGCGCTGTCGACCACCAGCAGGCCGTCCAGGGAGGAATCGAACAGGACGCCGCCGACGCCCTCGAGTATCGAATCGCCCTGGTGTTTGTCTTTATCGGCGTCGTTCATGAATCAGGTCCTGTCCCCCCGGACGCACGACTGGCAATCGGCGCGCTTCGACGGCGCCGGACTTTGCACGTGCTCCCCTCGAGTATCGGATGGCATCATCGATTCTTTAGCCGTTAAAACCCGCTCGTGCCCTGATTATAAGGCGATTCGGTGGCCCGCCCGGCGCGCGACGGGCGGCGCAGCGACGCGACGCGGGGCCGGACACAGGGCACTGGGGCATCACCTGGCCATGGCCGCCGGCAGCCACGTGGAAGACGAACGGTACGGCGGAACCTTCATCCGGGGCAGAAATCGCTCGCAAGCCGCGACCAGTTCAAGTATTTTGCGCACGATACGATAGTAACATCGGACGGACGCTGATTTTTTCGACATCCGGCGCGGCATCACCCGGGGGAGCGCGCACCGGCGTCCGTCGACGGGGCACGACGATTTACAACCAAAAACCGACGTTGGTGATTTCTTCCATCCCGCCATGAGCAGAGCCGGACGACCCATCATTAACCGGCCGGACGCAAACCGCGACGTCGCGGCCGCACCGGTCGACCCGTTATTCGGGGAAGTGCCGTTTCGCCGCCTGGACCTGGTCTGCCGATTCGATGGCCGCGGGCGATTGAGTCACGTTAACGAGGCGTTCTGCAAGCTGGTCGATCAGCCATGCCCGCAGCTGACCGGTCGATTCCTGCAGGACTTCGCCGCGCCCCGCGACAGTCTCAACGTTCGACGCCAGCTCAGCATGCTCGCGGCCAGCGGCTCGGCGGTGGAGACTTACCGGCTTCTCGACGGCGACGGCCGCGAACGCTGGATACGATGGGTGGCCCGGGCAGTGCCGGGCGGCGCCGAGTTCGAGGCGATCGGTCACGATGTGACCGCACAGACGACGGCCGAACTCGCGGTGGCCGCCAGCGAGCAGCGATTCCGGATCGCGGCCGAATGCGCCACTGACCTGATCTACGAGTGCCGCTTCGACGGCAGCGACCTGAACTGGTACGGCGCGCGGCTGCGCGATACCGGCCTGGTGCTACCCGACAGCCACGACGATTGGCTGCAAACGATCGAATCGATGGATCGCGATCGCGTCAGCCGCGTCTTTGCCGATCACCTGAAGTCCGGTGAACCTTACGAGATCGAGTACCGCGTGATCGACAGCGCCGGCCGCATCCGCCACCTCGTCGACCGCGGCAGCGTGACCTTCGACGAGCGCGGCGACCCGCACAAGTGGATCGGCGCCATCGACGACGTCAGCGACAGTCGCGTGGCGGAAAGGCGCCTGCGCGAAAACCAGGCACGCCTGAACTACAGGCTGTCCCTGGAGCGCGTGATCGGCGAATTGTCATCGCGACTACACGCCGGCGAGAGCGAAGAAGACATCGCCGCCGCCTTGCGGCCGATGCTCGGGCGAATCGGCTCGATCATGGGCCTGGATCGCGGCTACGTGGTCCTGGTGGATGCCGACGGCACGGCGTTTCGTCGCACCGACGAGTGGTGCGCGGACGGCATCTCGCCGCATCCGTACCTGATGCGGGACGTGCCGACCGAGGACTGGCACGACCTCTTCGACGCCTACGCGGCGGGAGAGGTCATCCACGTCGAATCCATGGAACACGCCGAACCGCGCTTCGAAAAGCTCGCCCGATACATGTCGGACAACGGCATACGCTCCCTCGTCACGGTACCGATATTCCACGATCGCCAGCTCGGCGGCGTGCTCGGCTTCGAAGCCGAGCGCCGTGTTTGCCGCTGGCTGGCCGAGGACTTACGGCTTCTCAAGACGGGCGCCGAGATCATCGGTCGCGCAATCGGCAACCTGCGGCACCGCGCCCGTATCCTCAAGGTGAACCGCCAGCTCGAGGCGCTGGACCGTCTCTCGCGCGCCCTATCCGGCCAGGCGTGCGCCGACGACGTGGTGTCTGCCCTGGTGCGAAGCAGCCGCGAGATATTCGACGCGGACCGGGTCGAGGTGGTCTTCCCCTGTGACCCCGGCGCCCGCAGCGCACGGGTACGCGCCCGCGCGGTGGGTGACGGTTCCGATGTACCGCCCGATGCGGCGACGCTCGACGCCCTGGCGCCGGTCATGGCGCGCGCCCTGGACACGGCGCCGGTTCCGGTGCCCGCCGGCGACGGACTGTACATCGCCCTGCGCGCACGGGTCGGCAAGCCGTGGCTGCTTTGTATCCATGCGACGCACGGCAGTAGACCCTGGAGCGACGGCGATCGCGAGCTCGCCGCGGCGCTCGCCGAGCGCGCCGTCGATGCCCTGTCCGAAGCCCTGGTGCTGGAACAGCTGCGCGACAACGAGCTACGACTCGACGAGGCCCAGGGCGTGGCGCACGTGGGAAGCTGGGAGGCGGACTGGAGCGACAACCGGTTGTGGTGGTCGCGCGAGGTGTTCAACATCTTCGAGATGGCGCCGTCGGATTTCGACGCCGAGCTGGAAACGTTTTTCCGCCACGTCCACCCGGAAGATATCACCGCGGCGCGGGCCGGCTTCGACCGGGCATTGGCGGAACGCGCGCCCTACGACGCGGTGTACCGGCTGCAACTTCCGGGCGGCCAGCTCAAGCACGTCAACGTGCGCTGCATCACGCGGTTCGACGACGGCGGTCGACCGCTGCGCAGTATCGGCACGATCCAGGATGTCACCGCGCGAATCCTGTTCGAGGACGCCATGCGCCAGTCCCAGAAGCTCGAGGCGGTCGGACAGCTCTCGGGGGGTATCGCTCACGATTTCAACAACCTGCTGTCGATCATCATCGGCAATCTCGACCTCGTGTTGCGCGATGTCCACACCGAACCACGATTCTTTCAGCGGGTACAGACCGCGCGGCGCGCGGCGCAGCGAGGTGCCGACCTGACGCGCAAGCTGCTGTCGGTATCGCGAAAGAACGAACCGCGCCCGAAGCAGATCGACGTCAACCGGGTACTGACCGACATGGAGGAGCTGATCGCGCGCTCGCTTACACCGCAGGTGCACGTGCGAACGCGCCTGGACGACAAGCTGGCGCTGGCCGTGGTGGATCCGGGTGCCCTGCAGGATGCCCTGCTCAACCTCGTCATCAACGCCCGCGATGCCATGCCCAGCGGCGGCGACCTGGTCATCGCGACCCGTAACGTGGTGCGGGACCGACCGCCCCGCGACGCGGCCGGGCGTGGCTCGGAAGAACACCAGGTCTGCATCAGCGTCACCGACAGCGGCGTCGGCATGCCCCCGGACGTCGTCGAGCGCGCGCTGGAGCCGTTCTTCACCACCAAGGAGCCGGGCAAGGGAACCGGCCTCGGACTCGCCATGGTGTATGCCTTCGTCACCCAGGCCGGCGGATCGCTGGACATCGACTCGACGCCCGGCCAGGGCACTCGCGTCAACCTGTTCCTGCCCGCCGATGTCGAGCCCGCCGGTCTCGAACCGGCGGCCGGCGACGAGCGTCCGGAACCGGTCGGTGGCAGCGAGAAAATCCTGCTGGTCGACGACGAACCGGAACTGATCGAACTGGCCGAGGAGTTCCTGCACGAACTCGGCTATCGCACGGTGGTGGCACGCGACGCACGCGAGGCCCTTCAGCGCCTGGCCGGCGAGCCCGACATCGATCTCGTGTTCAGCGACATCCTCATGCCGGGGGGAATCGACGGCTACGAGCTGGCCCGCCGCGCCCGCGCGTCGGCGCCGACAGTCCGCGTGCTGCTGTGCTCGGGCTACGCCGATCGCAAGGGCGACGCCGATTTCGACGGCGTGGTGCTGCGCAAGCCCTACCAGCCCGAGGAACTGGCCGACGCCATTCGACAGGTGCTCGCAGAGCGCCCGGCGTAGTTCGCGGGCCGGCGGCCCGCTGTTCGGGAACCCCGTCGCGCGTTGCCGGCCGCACCCATGCCGCGAGGCGCCTTCAGGTCCTGAGCGTCGGCCGCCTGCGCCCGGTGAAACGGGCGATGCCCGCCAGCGTCGAGGCAACTCGCCCGAGCGGTGCGTTGGCCCGCAGTGCGTCCACCTCGCGGCGTGTCTCGCGAAACTGCTCCAGGTACACGCGTAGCGTGGCACCGCGCGTCCCGGTTCCCGACAGCCGGTAGACGATGCGCTCGCCGCCGGCGAGAAAGACCTGCACGCCCTCGGCTCCGCTGTCGGTGCCGTCGACCGGGTCGTGATAATGAAACTCGCCGGCCCCCTCGATGACGCGGCCCTCGACGCGAGTCCCGGGCAGTGCCGGCAATGACTCGACGAGCGCGGACATCATGGTCCGCGCCGAGTCGGCGTCGAGCCCCTCGTAGTCATGGCGGCAATAGACATGGCGCCCAAAGCGCCGCCAATGATCCTTCACCAGGGCGTCGACCGGCTGGTTCGCCGCCTCGAGCAGCGTCAGCCATGCCAGCACCGTCCATAAACCATCTTTCTCGCGCACGTGGTCGCCGCCGGTGCCGAAACTTTCCTCGCCGCACAGGTTGATCGATCCGGCGTCGAGCAGGTTGCCGAAGTATTTCCAGCCCGTCGGCGTCTCGAAGCAGGGAATCTCCAGTGCCGCGGCGACGAGCCCCACCGCGCGACTGGTGGGCATGGAACGCGCGACACCGGTGAGACCGGCGGCAAACTGCGGAATGCGGCGTGCATGGGCGGCAAGCACCGCGAGCGAATCGCTGGGGCCGACGAAGAAGCCGCGGCCAAGCAACAGGTTGCGATCGCCGTCGCCGTCGGACGCGGCGCCGAGGAGCGGCGCATCGTCGGTACGCATGTGCCGCACCAGGGCCGCGGCGTGAGCGAGGTTGGGGTCGGGATGGGCGCCGCCGAAGTCAGGCAGCGGCGTGGCATTGACGACGCTGCCCTGGGCAGCCCCCAGGGTATCCTCGAGGATGCGCCTCGCATAGGGTCCGGTCACGGCGTGCATGGCATCGAAGCACACCGACAGGCGGCCGTCCGCGAACCCCCGGCGCAGGCGATCGAAGTCGAAACAGCGCTGCATCAACTGTTCATACCCGTCCACCGGGTCGACCACGTCGACCCGCGTCGTACCGAGCCTGAAAGTGGCCAGGCGTCGGAGGTCGATGCCCGGATCGTCGACGACAAGATATCGATCGATGCGCCTGGAACACTCTTCGATACGGCGCGTCGTTGCCGCCGGTGCCGGCGCGCCGCTGGCGTTGTTGAACTTGACGCCGAAATCGGCATCGGCTCCACCGGGATTGTGGCTGGCGGAGAGCACGATACCGCCGTCGGCACCGAGCGCGCGGATCAGGGCGGAAGCCGCGGGTGTCGACAGCAGCGCGTCCTTGCCGACGACGACGCGGGAGAAACCGTTGGCCGCGGCCATGCACACGATGACGCGCGCTGCCTCGAGGTTGTGGAAGCGGCCATCCCCGCCGAGCACCAGCGTGCCCCGCTCGTGAGGGGCCATGGCATCGAAAATGGATTGTACGAAGTTCTCGAGGTAGCCGGGCTGCATGAAGCGGCGCGTGCGCCGGCGTAGTCCGGACGTACCCGGTGCCTGGTCGTCGAAGGCGGTGGTCTTGACGGTGCGAATGTTCAAGAAGGTCTACCCCGGGGCTGGTCGGCCGTGTCGGACGAGCGCGCCGGGCGCGCACCCGCCATGCCAGAATGCCTTTAAGATACCGAATATGAACCTTTACCGCGAAACCGGCTGCCAGGCGATGCGAACCGGACCATGAAAATACTGGTGGTCGAAGATACGGCCAGCGTTCGTCTCGTGCTCGCCCGGGTGCTGCGCCAGTGGGGTCACGAGGTGATCGAGGCCGCCGACGGGGAGTCGGCGTGGAAAATCGTCGAACGCGATCGCGTGCCGCTGGTCGTCTCGGACTGGATGATGCCCGAGCTCGATGGACCCGGCCTTTGCCGGCGTATTCGCGCGGCCGGCTTCGACGACTACGTGTACTTCATCCTCTTGACGTCCCGCGACGACGAGGCCGACCTCGTGGAAGGCATGACCGCCGGCGCCGACGACTTCGTGACCAAGCCGTTTTCCCGCGCCGAGCTCGACGTGCGACTCAAGGCGGGCGTGAGAATCCTCGAACTTCAACAGCGCCTGGCGCAGCAGAACGCCGAGCTCAACGAGGCGCTCGGCATCGTCCGCCGCGATCTCGAGGCCGCCGCGAGGACACAAGTCAGCCTGCTGCCGGAGACCGCCGCCCGGTTCGGAGCGACGCGCTTCGACTGGCTTTACAGTCCCGCCGCCTACATCGGCGGCGACATACTCGACTACTTCGTCGTGGACGACGGCTTGCTCGCGTTCTACATCATCGACGTGTCCGGCCACGGCGTGCCCTCCGCGCTGGTATCGTCGACCCTGAACAAGTTCATTACCCCGGCGCTGTGCCGCGAGGGGCTGCGAGACACCGATAACGAACGCGAACTTCGACCGCAGACCGTGGTCGAGCAACTCAACCGCGATTTCCTCGGTCACGCGGACGACGATTTCTACTTCACCATGCTGCTCGGCTTTCACGAAACGGCCAGCGGGCGTACCCGCATATGCCAGGCGGGACATCCGCATCCGTTGAGATTACGCGGTGCAGGTCCGGTCGAGAGCCTGGGCGACGGCGGCATGCCGGTAGCGATGCTCGACGTCGCCCGGTACGATTCGTTCGGATTGACGATGACGCCAGGCGAGCGGCTGGTGCTCTATTCCGACGGCGTTACCGATTGCCGGTCGCCCGATGGTGAGCAATACGGCGTCGGGCGGCTGGAGTCGTTCCTCGACGATCACAGGGCGCTCGACAGTGCATCGCTTCTCGATGCGCTGCGAGCGGATCTTACACGTTATCGCGGCGGCAGCGTGTTCGAAGATGATCTATCGGTGTTGTGTATCGCGCGGGACCAATGACAGGCGAGCGATCCATGGAGAGAAACATGCGAATGACCAGTGAAGACCAGCGTGGCGTGCAGGTAGTGCACATCGACGAGGGACGTCTCGACGCGAGCCTCGCTGCCGACTTCAAGCACGAGATGATCGAGATGATCGATTCCGGTCAACGACGCCTGGTGCTCGACCTGTCGGCCGTGAATTTCATCGACAGCAGCGGCCTGGGCGCCATCGTCGCCGTACTCAAACACCTTGGCCACGATGGCTCACTGGTGGTCTCGGGCCTGCGGCACAACACCCTCGCCATGTTTCGCCTTACGCGCATGGATCACGTGTTCTCGTTGTTCGACGAAACCGCCGATGCCGTCGCCGCGTTGGCCGATTGAGCGCGCGCACCGCTCGGGCCGGGTCACGAGATGAGCACCATTCGCCTCGAGATCGACAGCCATCCCGACCGGGTCAAGCTTGCCGGCCGCTGCATTCGCGCGCTTTCGATCGCACTGCTCGGCGAACGGGCCGCGTTCGAGATCGAACTCGCCGCCTGCGAGGTGATCAACAACGTCATCGAACACGCCTACGGCGGCGAAGCGGGTCACGCCGTGGTCGTCGACTGGATCCAGCGAGATGAGGGACTGATCATCGAGGTGCACGACTGGGGGCGCGCCGTGCCGACCGGGCAGCTGCTCGCCGGGCTTCCCGACATCGACCGGGCCGACGTGCCGAACCTCCCGGAGGGCGGCTTCGGCATCGGCCTGCTCAATGCGCTGAGCGACGCTGTCGACTATCGCTCCGACGACAGCGGTCGCAACACGCTGCGCCTGTTCAGGCACGTACGCTCGACGCCCGGCGGCAACGCGGCATGAGGCTGGTATCGGGCCGCGAGCGCGAGCAGCGGTCGCGTCACCTCGTCGAACGACTCGAGATGCTGTACGAACAGGCGTCGGCGGGAGTGCTGTCCACCATCCTGCTGGCCGCGTTGACCGCCTTCGTGTTGCAGGGCCAGGTGCCCGGCGTGCAGATGACCGGCTGGTTGCTCTACATGGTCGCCGTGACGGCCCTGCGAGTCGCATTGATCAGCGCCCACCGTCGCTGGGGCTCGTCGCGCGGCGCCCTCGTCTTCCTCGACCTGTTCGTGGCAGGCGCGCTGCTCTCGGGTCTCGGCTGGGGTATGACCGCCAGTCTGCTGTTGCCCTTCGTCGGCACCGAGTACCAGGTGTTCATCGCCTTTATCGTCGGCGGGCTCGTGGCCGGCGCGGGCTCGTTGATGGCCGTGTGGCCGACCGCCTTCGTCGCCTTCAGCTTTCCCTCCACGCTGCCGCTCGCCACGTGGTTCATCTACGAGGGCGACCCGATCAGCATCGCCATGGGACTGGCGGTGATCCTGTTTCTCGTCATCAACACCGCCGTGGTGCTGAATGCGCGCACGCGAATCGTGGATGTATTCAACCTGCGCTCGGACAATCGCCGGCTGGTGAACTCGCTGACCCGCGCGAAGGATCGCGCGGAGAATGCGAGCGAGGCGAAGTCGCTGTTTCTCGCCAACATGAGCCACGAGATCCGAACGCCGATGAACGGCATCATCGGCACGCTCGACCTGCTGCGCGACTCGGACCTGCTCGACGAACAGCGTGCGCTGGTGTCGGCGGCACGCAATTCCGCCGACTTCCTGCTGGTGCTGGTCAATGACATCCTCGACCTGTCGAAGATCGACGCGGGCCAGCTGGTGCTGGAGAGGATCCCGTTTCGCGTGGTGACGATGCTGGACGACATCGTCCGCTCGAGCAGCGCGCTGGCGGAGAGAAAGGGTCTTTACCTCGCCAGCCAGGTCGACCCGGGCACGCCGGCGCTGATTTTCGGCGACCCGCTACGAATGCGGCAGATCGTGACCAACCTCGTCGACAACGCCATCAAGTTCACCGCGCGCGGCGGCATCGACATCCACGTGCGGTACCTGCCCGGTGAAGCCGGCACCGGCACGCTGCGGGTATCGGTGGCCGACACCGGTATCGGCATGTCCCGCGAGGTCGTCGATCGCCTGTTCAGGGCCTTCGCCCAGGCCGACAGTTCGACCACGCGGCGCTATGGCGGCACCGGGCTCGGACTGAACATCAGTGCGAAACTGGTGGAGATGATGGGTGGCGCGATGAACGTACATAGCGAGCCTGACGTCGGCACCACCATCGGCTTCGACCTGCCGGTCACCGAGGCCGCCGAGGTCGACCTCGACTCCGAGTTGTACGACGAGGAATCGGTCTTCGTCGCCCGCGGTCACGCGCTGGTGGTCGAGGACAACCCGGTGAACCAGATGATCGCGCGCAAGATTCTCGAAAACATGGGTCTCACCGTCGATACCGCGGACGACGGCGCAGCGGCGATCGAGGCGGCGACCGCCAGGGAGTTCGATCTCATCCTGATGGACTGCCAGATGCCGGGCATGGACGGGCTCGAGGCGACGAGACACATTCGAGCCTTCGAGTACGAGCACCATCGCCGCCCCGCCGCCGTCCTCGCCCTCACGGCCAACGTCATGGCGGGCGACCGCGAGCGCTGCCTGCAAGCGGGCATGAACGACTACCTGTCCAAGCCGGTCAAGCGCGAAGCCCTGGCCGGCAAGGTGCGCTTCTGGTTAATGAACGCGCCGCGCGAATAGCCCGTCCGGCGTCAGAGACCGTACACCCCGCGCATCGATTCGAAGATCACGTCAAGATCGCCATGGCGCGGCGAGAATCCGAGAATCTCGCGCGCCTTCGCGCTGCTCGCCACCAGCGATGCCGGGTCTCCCGCCCGGCGTTCGACCACGCGATAGGGGATCTCGCGCCCGATCACGCGCGAGGCCGCGGCGATCATCTCCAGCACGGTGCTGCCCGATTCGCTGCCCAGGTTCAGCACCAGGCAGCTGTCGCCATCGAGAAGCCGTTCCATGGCGGCGACGTGAGCGGCGGCGAGATCGTTGACGTGCACGTAGTCGCGCACGCAGGTGCCGTCGCGGGTGTCGTAATCGCCGCCGAACACGTCGAGGCTTTCGCGCAGGCCACTGGCCACCTCCATGACCACCGGGCACAGGTTGGCGGCGCCGCACTCGCGAACGGTCACCCGCCCGGCCAGGTCGTATCCGGTGGCGTTGAAATAGCGAAGGCTGGCATAGGAGAGTCCCGACAGGCGTGCGAACCAAGCGAGATTCTGCTCGATGGCGAGCTTGGTGTAGCCGTAGTAGTTTTCCGGGTTGGTCGGATGCGACTCGTCGATGGGCAGGTAGGCGGGCGAACCATAGACGGCCGCCGAGGAGGAAAAAACGAAGCGGGTCACGCCGGCCCGATGCATGCACTCGAGCAGGTTCAGCGTGCCGGCAATATTGTGCGCGGCGTAGTCATGCGGGACCTGCATCGACTCGCCGGCGGCCTTGCGCGCGGCGAAATGGAACACGACCTCGGGTTGCTCGGCCAGCACCGCGTCGAGATCCTCGGCGCGCCGCATGTCGCCACGGACCAGTCGCGCGCCGTCAGGTACGTTGTCGCGGGCGCCGGTGGACAGGTCGTCGAACACCGTCACCCGGTGCCCGGCCGCGACCAGGTCGTGGACCACGTGGCTGCCGATATAGCCGGCACCGCCGACGACGAGCACCCCGATCGTCACGACGAGATGCGCCGCGGCCGGTGGTCAGTCGAAGACATCGGCGGATGCCAGCGGCGGGTAGACCCTGTCCTTTGGAGAGAGCAGCACCTCGCCGCCCGGCCAGTCGACACCCACCGCGGGATCGTCCCACATGATGCCACGCTCGCTGTCGGGGTGATACTCGGCGCTGACCATGTAATGCACTTCCGCCTCGTCGGTCAGCGTCAGGAAGCCGTGGGCGAATCCGGCCGGCACGTAGAGCATGAGACGATTCCCGGCGCTGAGCTCGCGCGCGACCCAGCGGCCGAACCCGTCGGAACCGCGGCGGATGTCGACCGCCACGTCGAACACGGCGCCGCGCACGCAGCGAACGAGCTTGGCCTGGGCGTGAGGCTCGAGCTGGTAGTGCATGCCGCGCAGCACGCCGCGAGTCGAGTACGAGGCATTGGTCTGCACGAACGTCTCGTCGATGCCGTTGGCGGCGAATTCCGAGTGCTTGAAGGTTTCGAAGAAGTGTCCGCGCTCATCGGCGAAGACGCGTGGCGTCACAAGGATCGGCCCATCGATCGCCGTGGCCTCGAACTGAAACGGCATGGTGACGAATTTTCCGTGTAAAGATTCTCTGACGGTCCGTCCGGGTGTTGGCGCCGGGGCGTCGCCGCCATGTCGGGTGCGGATTCGCCGCGCGATCCTCGTTGACTTTGGCGGCCCCGTCAAGCGCCTCACCGGGCCCGATGGCGCCCGTCGCGTGAGGTCACGGCCGAAAACCGGCGGTCGCGGTTTGAATTTGCCGGGCAGACCCTCCCATAATCGGGGACCTAGAGCCTCTCGAAAAACACGACCAACAGGGAATCAGTATCGATGCGCATCATCCTCCTCGGCGGCCCGGGGGCGGGCAAGGGGACTCAGGCCGGGTTCATTACCGCACGCTACGGCATTCCGCAGATCTCCACCGGCGACATGTTGCGCGGTCACATCAAGGCGGGCACGCCGCTGGGCCTGGCGGCGAAGCGGATCATGGATGCGGGCGAGCTCGTCTCCGACGACATCGTCGTGGGCATCGTGAGGCAGCGCGTGGCCGAAGACGACTGCGCCCGCGGCTACCTCTTCGACGGCTTCCCGCGCACCCTCGGCCAGGCCGAGGCACTCGACGACGCGGGCATCGTGGTCGACGCCGTGGTGGAAATCGCCGTCGATGACGAGGAGATCATCCGGCGCATGAGCGGGCGGCGCGTGCACCTCGCCTCCGGTCGCACCTACCACGTGTCGTTCAATCCGCCGAGGACGCCGGATACCGACGACGTCACCGGTGAGCCGCTGGTGCAGCGCATCGACGATCGCGAGGAGACCGTGCGCGCCCGCCTTGCCGTGTACCATCGGCAGACCCGGCCGTTGATCGATTTCTACGGCGCGAAAGCCGCCGACGGCCCGTTGTCGTACGTGCGGGTCAATGGCGTCGGCGGCGTGGAAGCCATTCGCGAGCGGATTTTCTCGGGGCTCGACGGCGCCCGCTGAGAGGACGCCGGCATCGTCTCGCGGCAACCTGCCGCCAGCGGCCTTTGTGGTAGAATTTTTCGCCCGGCTACCACTTCCGCCCCTGGATACCACCGTGGACATCGAACAGGCACGCTTCAACATGATCGAGCAGCAGATCCGTCCGTGGGACGTGCTCGACGCCACCGTCCTCGACGTGCTCCGGCAGGTACCGCGCGAGGCCTTCGTGCCCGACGATTACCGTTCCCTGGCCTTCGCCGACATCAAGATTCCCATCGGCCACGGCGAGGTGATGATGGAGCCGAAGGTGGAAGCGCGGATGGTGCAGGAACTGGCGCTCGACGGGAGCGAGAAGGTGCTCGAAGTCGGCACCGGCAGCGGCTACGTCACCGCGCTGCTGGCGCGCATGGCGGCGTCGGTCGTCAGCGTCGAGATCTACAAGGACCTGTCCAACCGCGCCGCCGAGCACCTCGCCGCCATGGGCATCGGCAACGTGATGCTCGAATCCGGCGACGCCAGCCGCGGCTGGCCGTCGGCGGGCGGTTTCGACGCCATCATTCTCACCGGTTCCGTGCCACAGGTGCCGGCCGCCTTCATCGAGGCGCTCAAACCAGGTGGTCGCCTGGTGGCCATTGTCGGCAGCGAACCGGTCATGGAGGCGATCCGGCTCACGCGGCAGGGCGACGGCGTCGATCGCACGTCGCTGTTCGACACCCTGCTGGCACCACTGGTCAACGCCGCGGCGCCGCGGCAGTTCGTATTCTGAAGCGCTTCGCGCGACCGTGAACGGGACGCGATCGCAGACCCAACAGACAATCAAACCCTATGCGAATGCCCGCTATGAATACCCGATTGTTGTGCCTGCTCGCCGCCGCCGGATTCAGCACGGCCGCCGGCGCGAGCGACTTGCTCGACGTGTACCAGATGGCGATCGATGACGACGCCACCTTCCGGTCCTCGGTGTACCAGCGCCAGGCCGCCGCCAACGACCCCGACATCGCGCGCTCGGCACTGAGGCCACAGGTCAACCTGTCGGCCGACCTCAGCCGCATCCACGAGGACGTGGATTCGGCGATGGCCGGCAGTGGCGGCAGCGACGGCTACAACAGCGCCGGCGTCTCGGTACAGCTCGACCAGTCGCTGTACGACCGCCAGGCGGACATCGCCGTGGACCAGGCAGAGCTCGGCGACGAGCGCGCCGGCTTCGATCTCGAGGCCGCCGAGGACGACGTCATCATCCGCGTCGCGACCAGTTACTTCTCGGTGCTCGGCGCGATGGACAACCTCGAGCTCGCCACCAGCGAGAAGATCGCCATCAACCGCCAGCTGGAACTTGCCCAGGAACGGCTGAACGTGGGTATCGGCACGCAGACCGACCTCTACGATGCCCAGGCTCGGTACCAGCTCGCCGAGGCCAACGAGATCGACGCGCGAAACCTGATCGAGGACGCCGTGCAAACCCTGGTGGCCATCGTCGGCACGAACCCCGGCGAGCTCGATCCCCTGCGCGAGGACGCGGTGCTGGAGTTGCCGACGCCCGAGTCGATCACGGACTGGGTCGACATGGCGCTGGACAATAACCCGCAATTGCGCGCGGCCGCGCTGGACTACCGCATCGCCCAGCGGGAAATCGACTTCCAGAAGCATACGCGTCATCCGCGCGTCGGGCTCAACGCCGGCGGCAGCTATCGCGACAGCAGCGGTGGCGCGAACGGCAGTTCCGACCGCACCGAGGCCAGCGTCGGGTTGGCGCTGAACTTCCCGCTCTACCTTGGCGGGCAGGTCGAGGCGCAGGTGCAGAAGGCGGCGCTCAGCGCCAATGCCCAGGAACAGGTGGTAGAGTCGACGCGGCGCCGCATCACCCGCGAGATTCGGGATATCTACAACGACGTGGCAAGCGGCGTCAGCCGCGTGGAGGCGTTTCGCCAGGCCGTGGTGGCGGGCGAGAGCGCGGTGGAGTCGAAGCAGGAAGGGTTTTCCGCCGGGCTGATCACCAACCTGGACGTGCTCGACGCCCAGCGCGACCTCTACCAGGCGCGCCGCGACTACCTGCGCGCGCGGTACGATTTCATTCTTTCCTCGCTCGATCTCGAACGCGCTGCCGGCCAGCTCGACCGCGAGGACGTGGCACGGATCAACACGCTGCTCGAATAGCGGCGGGCGGCGGCGCCCTCAGGACGACGCCGAATCGCCGCTTGCCGGTGTCCAGTGACTTCCCTCGCCGGCGTCGATGGATCGATCACCGTGCCGCATGCGCACGGTGATGACTTCGACACCCTGCGCCATTACCTGGCGCAGGCGCGCGGCGTAGGCGGGATCGGTATCGGCTGCCGGGCGGAACACGTCGCTCTCGGGCCGGTTCATCGCGAATACCAGGCAGGCGCGAAAGCCCTGTGACTGGGCCTCGGCGAGCAGGTCGAGGTGCTTCAGGCCGCGGCTGGTGACGGCATCCGGAAACTGGATTACCCCGTCGCGCAACAACGTCGCGTTCTTGATCTCGACAAGACACTCGCCCGGTGCGCCGGTGAGTCGCAGATCGAATCGTGACCGACCGCCCGCGGCACCGCCGAACCGCGGTTCGCGGGCGATGTCATCGTAGCCCGCAAGCGGCGCGACGCGCCCCGCCGCGATGCCCTCGCTGACGATGCCGTTCACCCGCAGTGTGTTGACGCCGATCCAGCCGCCGCCCATGTCGATCCGCTCGAGCGTGTAGGCGAGCTTTCGACGGGGATTGTCGCTGCGCGACACCTGCACCGGCGCACCGCGCCGCCAGCAACTCTCCATGGTGCCGGTGTTGGGGCAATGGGCCGTCACCACCTCGCCGCCGGGCAGTTCGACGTCGGCGAAGAACCGCTTGTAACGCGCGATGATGTGTCCGTCGACCAGCGGGGGCAGTTCCAAGGCCGAACTACCGCACGCCGACGTGGATTTCGATCGGGTGCCCGGTGAGTCCTTCGTACGTGGCCTTCACGCGCGCCAGGCCCGACAGCGGAACGGGGGCACCGAGGCTGCCGAGGGAAAGCAGGTCGCCGGGCTGAAGGCGTACCCCGCGCCGACGCAGGTCGTTCTTCAGCCAAAGCGCCGCGGCGAGCGGATGTCCCATCAACGCATCGCCGCCGCCGCTGCCGATCGTCCGCCCTTCGCCATCGGTCAACGTCACGCTGAAGGCGCCGAGTCGGGCCATGGCGTCGTCGAGACCGCGCAACGGCACCGGCGTCCCGGTTACGCCGAGACGGGCGCCCGCGTTGATCGCCGCGATGTCGGCGCCGGTCAGGCCTTCGAGGTTGGCGAACATCAGGTCCGGGATCTCGACGAAGGGGATGACTTCCGACAGTGACGCCAGCATCGCGTCGGGGGAGTCGGCCTGGTTGATTCGTTCGTCGGCCACGCGCACCAGCAGGTCCGCCTCCAGCACCGGCCGCACGGCCGACGCACGCGAGACGGTGGCGCCGGTGGCGGTGAACATGTTGTCGAGCAACACGCCGCTGACCGGCGCGCTCACGCCGAACCGCGCCTGGGCAGCGGGCGACGTCAGCGCCGCCTTGTAGCCGGCCACCTCGCCGTACCGCGGTCCGAGGCTGAGCACCACCATGCGCTGCACCTCGGCCGCCTCGGCGGGGTCGAGACCGAATGGACCGGGCAGTGGTTCGAGATCGGTGTATGCGCGCAGCACGGCATCGTGCGCAGCCCGCGGCGTCGTCTCCGCGCCGGCGCCGGCACCGGCAACGAGCAGCCACAGGCCGAACGCCGCCGCCAGGCCGGCCCCGCCGGTGGTTCGCGCGCTCATCGCGACGTCGACCCGCCCGTGTCGCTGGGCGGGAACAGCCGGGCGAGCGCATCGACATCGGGCGCGCAGGCGCGCTTTTCCGAGACACGCGCGAGCGCCGCGTCCAGCGCCAGACCCTCGCACCGGATCAACCAGGCGACAGCCACCGCCGGTGAGCGCTGCTGGCCCGCGGTGCAGTGCAGGTAGACGCGGTGTCCGACGTCGAGCAGGCGGTCGAGCCGCTCGACCGCGCCCGCCATTCGCGCGACCAGGTCGTCGCCATCGAAGTCACGAATGGGCCAACGCTCGACCACGATGCCCTCCTGCTCGTAAGCCGAAGCCAGGGTCGCCCAGTCGATGCGCCAGGCATCGAAGTCCGCATCGGTCTGCAGGTTGAGCACCGCGGTGACGCCGAGGCTGCGGCGCAGCCGGCGCACGTCGGAGGCGCTGTTCGGCGCGGTACCGACGAAGACCTGGTCGAGGACGAGATCGAAGGCGAGCATGGGACGCTCCGGCGCCGGGCCCAGGGATTCGGCGATGCGCCTAAAAAGAGAGTTCAGTGCTGCCGTAGACTTTCGTTTCACCACCATCCAGACCGTGGGCGACATCCAGGCGAAGGTCCGTATCGACGAACGAACGCAACTTGTAGCGAATCCCCACACCGAGACCGACTTCGAGCTCCGAGGGCTCGAACGACAGGCTATCCTCGAAGGCGCCGCCGATATCGGCGAACAGGGCGCCGCGAAACGTATTGTGCCCGAACATGGGCGTCATGAACTCCAGGTTGGCGATGAAATAGCTCTCGCCCTCCAGGCTTTCGCGATCATAGCCGCGCATGGTGCTGTTGCCGCCGATGCTGTAGCTCGGGTCGCCGAAGATGGACCCCGACGAGGTGCCGTAGCGGAGCTGGTAGTTGAAGTTCGTGTGCTCGCGCCCGGTGACGTGCAGGTAGCGCCGATAGTAGGCGCTATGCCGGACGAAACTCGACTCCGAACCCCACGAATCGCTGGCTGCCTCGACGCCATAGCCAAACTGTCGTCCGGTGCGGCTGTAGAGCAGCTCGGTGACGTCCCGATACTCGATACCCGCGCTCAGGGTGACCACGCTGGTGTCGAAATACAGGCCGGTATCGCCGGTCAGGTAGTCGTTGACGTAGTCCTCGTAACGTACCTGCCCGTCGACCCGCCAGCCCTGGCTCGGTCCCCTCTCTCGCAGCCACCTGGACACGTCGATTCTGAGCGAATCGAGCTGCTGGTTGTAACGGCCCTCGAGCTCGCCGCGTTCCTCGTCGATCTCGATGTCCTCGAAGCGGAAGTCGAAGCCGAGGTCCCAGACCGATCCCCAGACACGCGGCATGAGATACTCGACGCTGACCTGGTCTTCCTGCTGGATGTCGGAGCTCTTCAGGTCCTTGCGACGCACGCCGATGTCGAACCGGCGGTTGAGTCCGCCCACGTTGTCCCAGCGCACTCGCGCACCCCACGACCAGTCACCGTCGCCGCTGCGCGACAGTCGCGGCAGGACCAGCAAATAGCGCTTTTCGTTGATGGTGTAGATCAACACCGTGTCGTCGCCACGCGCCTCGAGGTCGGCGCTCACTCGCTTGAACAGGCCGAGGTTCATGATCGCCTGCCGACCCGCCTCGATCTCTTCGTCACTGACCGTGTCGCCGGTATCGAAGGTCAGCTCCTGCAGCATGGTCGACGGTCGCGTCGTTTCGTTGCCGCGAAACTCGATCGCGGCAATGTCGTAGCGCTCTGCGCTGGCGGTGACGGGCACCAGGCAGAGGAAGGACACAAGGATGGCGCGCAGCAACGGGGTCATCGGTTCAGGCGGCCCGTCGACGACGTCCTGCGGGGCTCCCGTTTGCATCCCCCGCCACGTGGCGGCGCCACCATGGAACCACGACGACGCCTCGACGCGCCGTGCCAGGTGCGAAATACACGCAGAAATCTTGCTCACTCGGAATCAGCGTGAACAGGTCCGGTAAAAAACGTTTCGCGAAATCAGGCAATTGCCGGACCACGCTGGAGGCGTAACGATACCCGGCAGCGCGCGCGCTGTCACTATTCGTCGCGCCGTTGGTCGGCACAAGGACGTGCGGCGATGGCGCCTTTGTCACTACAATCGGTCGGCGCGACCGATACCACCGAACGACGCTGAGCCCTCATGAAGAATCCTCCCGACACTGGCAACGCGCTCGCCGCGACCGCCGCTCGTAGACCGCACCACGCGGCCCGCCCGCCCGGGCAATCCGGACGGCGTCCGTGAGGCGGCCAGGGTCGGCGCGCGGCAGTTACCGCGCCATCGAATGGCACGGTTATCGCGGCTGGTACGATCACGACTCTGCCGCGGCTTCTCTGCTGGCATCGATCGATGACCCGGCCGCGTTCGCGAATGCGGGGACGACCGCCCGCGACGAGCGCAGGGCACGCAATGCGGTGACGCAAAAAACCGTCGACGGCCATGTGCTGTGGGTCAAGTGGTTTCGTCCACGCAGCGGGCTTTCCTGGCTGCGCTACGTCGGCCGCGACACCAAGGCGGTGAAAGCCTGGAACATCGCCTTCGACCTGCTCGAGGCTGGCGTCAACACGCCGCGCCCGCTGGCCGGTCTCGAGCGCAACGGGATTCGCTCGCGACTCTTCGGCTTGATGATCTTCGAGGATTTCCACGACGCGCGCCACTTCGCACAGGCACTGCATCATGCCGGGGAGCGCCGCGGCGAGCTGCTGGCGGGGGCTGCGCGATTCCTCGCCGCCTTTCACGCATCGGGTTATCGCCATCGCGATCTGCAGGGTGCCAACCTGCTGGTTCGCGAGCGAGCCACGGGTCACGACTTCTGCCTGGTGGACGTCAATCGCGCGCGCTTCCACGGCCGGCTGCGAAGCGGCCAGTGCCTGCGGGATCTCGAGCGGCTGCCGCTCGGTGACGACGACCTCGACACGTTTTTCGACGCCTACATGACGGGTGACGGCGCTGCCGCCGCGGCACAGTATCGCCGCCGCATGAGACAGCGCGCCCGCCTGCAGAAACTGCCCTGGCCGACGAACCGGATCGCAAGACGCCTGTGGTACTATTGGCGCGAACTGACGACCTGATGTGGCGCGCCGCGCGGCACCTTCGCCAGTGCCCGCCGTTCGTCGCAAGCCGCCGCCCTGACCCATGAGTGAAGCCGATCGCACGTCCTACCTGCGTCGCCGCTATGGCGGTTCGCAGTCCGTCATGGATCGTCGCGAACGGCGATTCGTCGGTGAGATGCTTGCGCGCATCGGGCCGGTGGCGCGCGTTCTCGACCTGCCCTCGGGCCACGGCCGCTTCACGCCGATGCTGCGCGAGGCAGCGACGTCTCGCCTCGTCTGTGGCGACCACAACGAGAAGAACATCGCCGCGCTGCTCGCCGAGGAAGGCGATGCCGGCACACCCATCGACACCGTGCTGGTCGACCTGTTCGAGCGACTTCCGTTCGACGACGGCGAGTTCGACCTCGTCTTCAACTTCCGCTTCTTCCATCACATATTCGACGCCGCGAGGCGGCGACACGTGGTCGCCGAGCTGAGTCGCGTGAGTGGCCGACACCTGGTGGTGTCGTACTACGACGACGTGTTCGTCCATCGCACCCAAAAGCGACTTTGGAAGCATCGCAAGCATCGTCGCACGTTGCCCATGGTGCCCCGGCCCCAGGTACACGCGGAGTTCGCCGCGGCGGGTTGCCGCGTGGTCGAGGACAGGGCGGTGCTTCCGGTGATCCACGCCCACCGCATCCTCCTGCTCGAGAAGCGCTGACGGCAACGGGGGCGGCATCGCGGGCCTGAACACGTAGTTCCGAGCGGGTGCGATGTCGGGCAGGTTTCCATTCCGACAAGGCGCATGGGGACGTCACCGGGGTTTCGCGGCGACGACGCTCAACGCGTGTCATACTGGGAAAATCGTCCGCCGGATCGCCGCCAACGGGTAGTGTGCACAGGCTCTAGTCGCCCTCGCCGCGCAAGGAGTCGATCGCGGCGGAAAACCCGTTCAGGCTGACCTGGAAACGGTTGGTGCGTCGGGTGCCGTCGAGGAAGGCCACGTTGAGCCACCGCCCCTGGCGGAAGAACCGGAACAACTCGGGCGTCATGCGATAGAACGCGTGGCAGCCTTCACGGTTGCAATAGGCAACGACCGCCCGGTAGGGGCCGGTCTGGTCCACCTCGATGGTGATGCCGGGCGGCAGGTAGGTACCGAGCGGCGCGCTGAGCAACAACAACGGGTAGTCGCCACCCAGCGGGTAACCGGCGGCGATCTCGAACAGCATCTGGCCGCTCGACTTGAGCGTCAGGCGCTGACGGATGAAACATCGACCGGCGAAGTCGCCGTCGTCTTCACATTCGCGAGCCCAGTCCTCGACCAGGCCGGACTGTGCCAGCGCGGGCGGGGCCGCCGGCATGGCGACGGCGACCAGCATCGCCAGCCACGTTGCGCGCGCGAGCTTGCCGGCGCCTATGCATGGAAACAGTGTCATAGTATCTTAGAATAATGGCGCCGGGGCCCGGCGGTAAACCGGAGCCGGCCGGCGACGTACCCGGACCAACCATTCGATGGACGAACCGTCGCCGCCGGGAAGCCGCCATGACCTCACACGGATAACCCTGTAATGAATCGACACCACCGCGCCCCGCGCAACCTTTACGAAGACTACCGCGCCAGCGTGCTGCTGTTCGTGGTGCTGATACTCGTCACGGCGGCGGCCGCGCTGGCGCCTTCGACGGCGCTGGCGGCGGAAACCGTCGAGATCGCCACCGAGGTCGACAACGGCGATCCCTTCGAGCCGTTCAACCGCGCGATGTATCGCTTC
>JAUIDF010000328.1 GCA_030429125.1 Gammaproteobacteria bacterium
CGTCGGTGGAATGGAACAGCCCGCCGGGAATGGTGCCGCACCACAGCTCGCCATCGTTGCCGCCCGGCTCGAGCGACCACACCAGCTTGGTCGTCCACGGTATCTCGACACCCCGCATCGGGTCCTTGTCTTCCACGTCTTCCGGCTTGGGCGGGTAGGTCGGCGATTCCGCCTCGGTCCAGGTCGCGCCGCCGTCCGCCGACTTGTGCATCTTGGTGCCGAAATGCCCGAGGTCGGCGGCGGCGAGGATGTCGCCGCCGGGACGGGCGAGCACCACGGAAACCGGATCGCCGAGAAACCAGCCCGGCCCGACCTCACAGGGCCCGGCCCCGTTGCGCTCGATTCGAAATAGCCCTTTCTTGGTACTAACCAGTAGACGGTCGCTCATGTCATCCTCCTGAAAGTGCCTGGAATACGAAGATCTCGTCGTCTTCGCAGAGAGGATCTGTCAACGCGGCGCGGTCGCGCACCGGCGTGCCGTTGAGGAAGATCACCACGTGGTGCCGTACCGCGCCCTGGTCGTCGAGAACGTAACCGCGCGCCTTCGGGTTGTCGCGAAAATATCCGTCGAGCGCCTCGCCGACGGTGGCGCCGGCGACGCGGGCATCGGGCGCCTGCACGTGGCGGCGCAGGTTGGGCGTGAAACTGACCGTGGCCATCGCGTCTCCTCCTGGCGGGTCCGGTGGCCATTGTAAGGCGGCGTCATCGTCGCCGGGCGCACCGTTGTTGGAGACTGGTCGAACGGCGCGGAACCGGATCGACACCCGCCGCGACTTATTTTGCCTCGCGGCGCTACCGGGCCTGGCTTATCGGCTGGCCGGCGACGCCGGCGTAGAACACCACGACGACGGCGTCGGATTCACCGTCGTTGCGGCCGTAATGCCATTGATCGACCAGTTCCACGATGGAATCGCCGGCCGAAAGCTGCATCGTGTCGCCGGCCTCGGAGATCACCGTCAGATTGCCCTCGAGCATTATGCCGGCGTTGATCACCGGGTGCTTGTGCATGGGCAGGGTGACGCCGGCGGGTATGGTGATACGCAGGATGCGCAGTTCCGGCGTGCCCTCGGGATAGGACGGCAGCGCGCTGCCGTTCCAGCTGTTCGAGGTCTGCGCCAATACCTCGACGCGGACGTTGGCGTGTGATTGGTCCGCGAGCGCGACGGGCGCCGCGAGCGCCAGGCAGACCAGGATAACGAGCGCTTTCACCGGCAGTGACCTCCTCCAGATTGTTGTTGGGATTATTCGACCTGCCGGATGATAGCCGGTTTTCCCCGCTCGCACGTTCGCGGCGGGCCCGGTGACGCGGCGCCGTCCTCGCGGCGTTGAGTCTTGCGCGGCGTGATCAGGCGGCGACGCGCCGATCGCGCGCCTCGCGGCCCTTGCGCAGCGCCCGTTCGATGGAATGCGCGTACCCGACGGCCGGCGGCTTGAGGCCATGGGCGACGAGTTCCTTGCGGATTCCCTGGTTCGTGCCGGTGAGAATGACCTTTACGCCACGTGTGCCGGCCTTTCGCGCCAGCGATCCGAGGGT
The DNA here is from genome assembly GCA_030429125.1 of Gammaproteobacteria bacterium. Taxonomy (GTDB): domain Bacteria; phylum Pseudomonadota; class Gammaproteobacteria; order Arenicellales; family CAJQKF01; genus BQJD01. The sequence goes on from JAUIDF010000328.1 coordinate 1,535, forward strand.
GTTGGCCGCGGTGGCGTCGACGAAGGGCACGCCGGTGAAGTCGACGACCAACAGTCGGTGGGTGTCGGCGATACGCTCGAGCACCGTGCCGATGGATGCCGCGGCGCCGAAAAAGAACGCCCCGACGATGCGATACACCACGACGTCCGGATCGGCGGCGGCATGCTCGTCATAGGGTACGCGGTCGGCGCCGGTTTCGTCGGCGCGGTCTTCGGCGATGAGCGGTGTGTGGGTGGCCACCTCGGTGGTTTGAGAGATGCGATGGATGAACAGGAGGGATCCCAGCGCGACGCCCACCACGATCGCTTCGGTGAGATCGCGAAAAACCGTCAGGCCCAGCGTCGCCAGCAACACGGCCGCGTCGGCGCGCGAGGCGCGCGACAGCGCGACGAAGGCGCTTTTCTCCACCATGTTCCAGGCCACCACCGCCAGCACGCCGGCCAGGGCCGCGAGTGGGATAGCGCTTGCCAAGGGTGCGGCGAGCAGTATGAACAGCAGCAGGAAGCCGGCGTGCAGAATGCCGGCGAGCGGGCCGTGGGCGCCGGCGCGCACGTTGGTGGCGGTTCGCGCGATGGTGCCGGTCACGCAGATGCCGCCGAACAGCGCCGAGGCGACGTTGGCGGCGCCTTGGGCGACGAGTTCGCAATTGGAGCGATGGCGCCGCCCGGTCATGCCGTCCGCCACCACCGCGGAGAGCAGCGACTCGATGGCGCCGAGCAGGGTGAAGGCGATGGCGCTGGGCATGACCGCCTGCACCTTGTCCAGGGAGAAGTCGGGCAGCGCCGGGACCGGTAACGTCGACGGAATACCGCCGAACGCGGTCCCGATCGTCGACACCGGCAGGTCGAACACCGCCGTGGCGCCCGCGGCACCCGCCACGGCGATCAACAGTCCCGGCCAGTGCGGCCGCCAGCGACGCAGCGCGACGATGGTCACGATCGTCGCCACCGACAAGGCCGTGGTGGCGGCATCGATGCTGGGCAATGCGTGCCATAGCACCGGCAGCTTCTCCAGCAGCGGGCCGGGCTCCGGTGCCGACAGCGTTAGTCCGAGCAGCTCCTTGAGCTGGCTGGCCGCGATGATCACCGCGATGCCCGCCGTGAATCCCACCGTGACCGGGTAGGGCGTGAACTTGACGTAGGTGCCGAGCCCGAGCAGTCCGACGGCGGCCAGCATCAACCCGGAAAGCAGCGTGGCCAGCAGCAGCCCGTCCATGCCGTGCGTGGCGATGGTCGTCGCGACGAGCACGATGAAGGCGCCCGCCGGGCCGCCGATCTGGAAACGGCTTCCACCCAGCAACGAGACGAGAAACCCGCCGACGATGGCGGTGTACAGCCCCTGCGCCGGCGTCGCGCCCGAGGCGATGGCGATGGCCATGGACAGCGGCAACGCGACCACCGCCACGGTGAGCCCCGCGACCATGTCGGTGCGCAGGTGATTCAGGCGATAGCCCTCGCGAAACACCGTGATGAGCTTGGGCGTGTACAGCTCGACGAACGAGCCCCGGTCGACGGCCGGGGCGGTGGCGGCGTGGGTATTCATACTTTCTGGAACCGGTTGTCTCCTTGTCGCTGCGCCCGGGACAGGCGCCGGGCGGACAGATACATCGGGGTTGGATTCAGTCGGCGGCCGGGTCGGGCGGCGCCTTCAGGCGCACGCCCCGACCGCCAGCGGCGCTCTGCGCGTTTTCACCGATCAACTCGATGTCGGCGCGGTCGAGTGCCTCGATCACCCGGGTCAGGCTGTCGATCACCCCGCGAACCGTGCCCGGGCTCGATTCCATGCGCTGGATGGTCGGTACCGAAACGCCGGCCCACTCGGCCAGCGTCTTCTGGTCGATGCCGAGCAGGGCGCGGGCCGCGCGCATCTGGGCCGAGGTGATCATTCGGATGGGTGGTACATCGGATGGATACGAAACGGGATAAATGATATCTCAGATATCAATAAATTGCTATAGTTTTTCTATATTGAATGATTAACACTGCCTTATTGTTGGCTGTCACGAGGCTGTCGCGATGACGATGGCTCGAACCGGCGCCGGATAGCCTTCCACCGTGCGACCGGCGTCGCGGGGGTCGAGCGCCTCGGCCAGCGATTCGCGGGGCATCCAGCTCGTGGTGCGCTG
>JAUIDF010000329.1 GCA_030429125.1 Gammaproteobacteria bacterium
CGGTCGCCTCGAACACGAGGTCGATGGCCTGCGCGGACTCGTGCATCGGCAGCAGGTGGCGCGGGATGCGGACCTCGCCGCTCCCGTCCGCCGCGAGCGCCTCGCGGCCCGACGTGAGGAAGCGCGCGTAGTTGCTGCTCGTCTCGCCGAAGCTGAAGCCGTCGGGGCGCGGTCGCGCCAGCATGGCCTTGATCAGGCGCGCCAGGCGCGGCACGTTGAGACCGTGGGCGGCGACACGCCGGTCGAGATCGCGACGCAGGGTTTCCAGCAAGGCCGGGCGCACCAGCGCGGCGGCCTGGACCTGCTGGTCGTAGGCGCGGGTAAAGACTCGATAACCGCCGTCGGTCGAGCCCGGTTCACGATCGGTGCCCGGTCCGGCAGCCTCGAACGATTCACCCTCGGTCTCGTCGAAGTCCAGGGACAGGCTGAAGATGGCCCGGCGGGCGTCGTTGCGAGGCGCTCGGCGTCCGCGCGCCGACTCGGCGTGTTCGACGCTGGCGGCGATGATCAGCGCAACGGAACGCGCGTGAACGGCGAACGCCGCCTGGTCCTCGCGGGTGGCGCGAAGCCCGGCGAGGTCGTGACCGATGAGCGGCGCCATGCCGGCACGGGTCGATTCGAGCAGGTCTTCCCAGGGCTCCGCCACCTTGCCGCCGAGAATGCGGGCGCGGCAGATCTGCGCGGCGGCGAAGAGAAGCAGGCCGAGATCGGTGTCCGCGAGGCCGGATTCGACGAAGGCGGACGACCATCGTTCGAATCGGCGATGCAGGTTGGCCGTCACGCCGCGCAGCGCTGGCGGTGCCAGGGACTCGACGCGAAACTGCTCGAGCATTTCGAACACCAGTCGCGCCACCTCGTCGCTTGGAACCAGGCGGCGGTGAAGCGCCGCGTCCGAATGCCTGAGCTTCAGCGCGGTGCCATCCGACGCACCACGCTGATCGCCGAACGAAGCGGCCTCGTCGACCTGCAAGTGCGGGGCGTGGCGCGGTACGGGGTCGCCGCCCCGGTACAGGCGTCGACCGCGAAAATGGACATCGGGGACGCCGGACAGGGCCCGGATGGCGGCCGCGCACAGCTCCTCGACGCGCTGCTGCTCGACCGCGCCGGCAGTCACGGACCGTCGCCCTCGCCGCGACTCTCGTAGCCGGGCAGCTCCTCGCCGAGACACCGCTGGTAGTACTCCGCGACCAGCGGCCGCTCGAGATCGTCGCACTTGTTGAGAAAGGACAGCCTGAAGGCAAGCGCCGTATCACCGAATATTTCGCGATTCTCGGCCCAGGTGATGACGGTGCGCGGCGACATCAGTGTCGACAGGTCGCCGGCGGCGAAACCCTCGCGGGTGAGCGAGGCGGTCGCCACCATGGAGTCGACGAGCCGCCGTCCACCTTCGTCGTCGAGGGCCGGCACGCGCGCGCGCACGATGGCGGCTTCCTCGTCGCGGGACAGGTAGTTGAGCGTGGCGACGATGTTCCAGCGATCGATCTGGGCGTGGTTCAGCAGCTGGCTGCCGTGGTAGAGCCCGGTGAGATTGCCGAGCCCGATGGTGTTGGCCGTCGCGAACAGGCGAAACGCCGGGTGTGGACGTATGACCTCGTTCTGGTCCAGCAGCGTAAAGCGGCCGTCGCGTTCGAGAATGCGCTGGATGACGAACATGACGTCCGGCCGGCCGGCATCGTATTCATCGAATACGAGCGCCACCGGGCGGCGCAGCGACCACGGTACGATGCCCTCCTGGAACTCGGTGACCTGTCGGCCCTCGCGCAGGACCACGGCATCGCGGCCGACGAGGTCGAGGCGGCTGACATGGCCGTCGAGATTGACGCGAACGCACGGCCAGTTGAGCCGCGCCGCCACCTGCTCGATGTGCGTCGACTTGCCGCTGCCGTGCAATCCCTGCACCAGCACCCGCCGATTGCGAGAGAAGCCGGCGAGGATGGCCAATGTCGCATCGGCGTTGAAGCGATACACCGGATCGATTTCCGGTACGTGGGCATCCGCCTCGGCAAAGGCCGCCACCTCGAGATCGGTGTCGATGCCGAATACGTCGCGCACCGACACGGTGCGGTCGGGTCGGCTCTGGATCAGGTCGTTCATGAATCAGCTCGTGTCGATCGACTCGCGCCCCGGCCGCGCCGCGAAATGGCTCCCGGACCGCGCCGGGACCGGCCGGGGCGGCATACTTGCCCCGGCCGGCGACGGATCAAACGTAGTCCTTGTACTTCTCGAGAAGCCGAACCGGCTTCTTCAGCGCGTCACGACGGAACGGGTCGCCGAGCTCGCGGGTGCACATGATCTCGACGATGGTGGTCTTGCCCTCGTTCATCTGTGCATCCACGGCCTTGCTCAACGCACTGCCGACGTCGTCGAGTTGATCCACCGTGACACCCTCGGCGCCCATGGCGCGGGCGATGCCCGCGAAGCTCGGGCTCTCCAACTCGCCGGCGATGAAGCGACGGTTGTAGAAGTCCACCTGGTTCTTCTTCTCCGCGCCCCACTGCCGATTGTGGAACACCACCGCGGTCACCGGGATGTTGTGGCGTACGCAGGTGAGGATCTCGCCCATGCTCATGGCCCAGGCGCCGTCGCCGGCGTAGGAGATGGCCGGTCGGTCGGGCGCCGCCACCTTGGCGCCGACGATGGTGGGGAAGGCGTAGCCGCAGTTACCCCAGCTCATCGCCGCGAACATGCTGCGCGGGCGTTCGAAGCGCAGGTAGCTGTTGGCCACGGAGTTGATGTTGCCGATGTCGGTGGAGACCATGACGTTCTCCGGCATGGCCTTCTCCAGCTCGCGTAGCACCTGGCGCGGGTGCAGCCAGTTGCCCTCTTCCTTCTTCTGCTCCTCGATCATGTCGAGGCTGTAGGCGTCGCGCTCGTGGGTCCACTCGTCGAGTTCCTTCTCCCAGGCCGCCTTCTCGGCGGCGATCTCCTTCTCCCTCGCGTCGCGGTTGTCGTCGCAGGCGAGCTTGCGATCGGAGACCAGGGCCAGCAGCGCCTTCGCCGACGCCCTGGCGTCGCCGCAGATACCGACGGACACCTTCTTCACCAGGCCGAGCATCTTGTGATCGGCGTCCACCTGGATGATCCTGGCGTCCTTCGGCCAGTAGTCGATGCCGTGCTGGGGCAGCGTGCCGAAGGGGCCGAGGCGCGTACCCAGCGCCAGCACCACGTCGGCCTTGGCAATCAGCTTCATCGCCGCCTTCGAGCCCTGGTAGCCGAGCGGCCCGCACCACAGCGGGTGGCTGGCCGGGAAGGAATCGTTGTGCAGGTAGCTGTTGACCACCGCCGCGCCGAGACGCTCGGCCAGCGCCTTGCACTCCTCGACGCCGTCGGACATCACCACGCCGCCACCGGAGACGATCACCGGATTCTTCGCCTCCGCCAGCATGTCGGCGGCGCGCCGCAGGCTGTCCTCGCCGCCGGGGCCGCGCTCGATGCGCATCGGCATCGGGATGTCGCAGTCGACCTCGCCGTAGAAGTAGTCGCGCGGGATGTTGAGCTGCGTCGGGCCCATTTCGGACATGGCGCGATCGAAGCAGCGCGCGGTGTACTCGGCCATGCGGGCCGGGTTGTTGACGTGCCCCTGGTACTTGGTGAACTCCTCGAACATGGGCAGCTGGTTGGCTTCCTGGAAGCCGCCCAGTCCCTGGCCCA
>JAUIDF010000330.1 GCA_030429125.1 Gammaproteobacteria bacterium
CGTCGCCATCGCATGAAACACTGCGCCACGGCCGTGGCGACCCCCGTTGAGCATGCTGCCGCTGCCGTTTCGCAACGCCCCGTACAGTCAAGGCGCAACCGCCGCCTTCAAGCCCCTGCCGAACCCGTCGCGGAGCGCCGCGTGACAGCGGGCGGCAGCGCCGTTCCGCGCACCGTCTACACGGTATCGTCGTTCACCGGCGAGGCACGCCAGCTGCTCGAGTCGAGCTATCCGGAACTGTGGATCGAGGGCGAGATCACCAACCTGTCTTCGCCCGCCTCGGGGCACAGCTATTTCTCGCTCGCCGACGACAAGGCGCGGGTACGCTGCGCGCTGTTTCGACAACGCAAGCTGCGCTGCGCCGTGGGTCCGCGCAACGGCCTCAGGGTGCTGCTGCGCGCGCGGGTCTCCCTGTACGAGGCGCGTGGTGATTTTCAGCTCATCGTCGACTACATGGAGGACGCCGGCGAGGGCGCGCTGCGCCGGGCCGTCGACGAACTCAAGCGGCGCCTGGATGCCGAGGGCCTGTTCGATAGCGACCGCAAGCGACCGCTGCCGGCGCTTGCGCGTCGCGTCGGCGTGATCAGCTCCGCCACCGGCGCGGCCCTTCGTGACATCCTGGTTACGCTTAGTCGCGCGGCACCCTGGCTGCCGGTGGTGATCTACCCGGCCACGGTACAGGGCGACGGTGCGCCCGCCGCCCTCGTCGCGGCGCTGGATCGCGCCACGGCGCGGTCGGAATGCGACGTGCTCGTGGTGGCCCGTGGCGGCGGATCGCTGGAGGACCTGATGGCCTTCAACGACGAGACGGTCGTGCGCGCGGTGGCCGCCTGCCCGATCCCGGTGATCAGCGGCGTGGGACACGAGACGGACGTCAGCCTGGTCGATTTCGCCGCCGACGAACGCGCCGCCACGCCCACCGCGGCGGCGCAGCGAATCGCCGCCGCCGGCGAACGGCTGGCCGACGCCGTCGACGGCATCCGGCGGCGACTGTCGCATTCGGCTGAAAACACCCTGTTTCGCGCCGCCCAGGGTGTCGATCGGCTGGCCGGGCGCATCCGGCATCCGATCGAGCGGATCCGACACCAGCTCAGTCGCGTGGATCACGCTCGCGCCCGCCTGCTGGCCCGCGCCGCCGCCCGGCTCTCGGGTACCGAGGGCGACGTGCAGAAACTCTCGATTCGCCTCGCCGCCGCATCGCCCGCGCGCACCGTGACGTCAAGGCGCGGGGATGTCGAACGATTCGAGTCGCGCCTCGTGTCCCTTGCCCGCGCCGATGCCCTCGCCCGCACGCGCCGACTCGACGCCCTCGCCCGCCACCTCGAGGCGCTGAGCCCGCACCACACCCTGTCGCGCGGCTATGCCATCCTGGTCGATGCCGGTACCGGCGCCGTGATCAATCGCGTCGGTCGGGCTCGGGACGGCCAGGTGCTCGAGGGCCGGCTGGTGGACGGCACGCTGTCGCTCACGGTCGGCAAGCGGCGCGAAGAATGATTCGTTGCGCGACCTGGTTCCTGGCCGGCTGCCTCGCCATGGCATGGCAACAGGCCGTATCGCAGGGCTTTGACAACTTCGAGCCGGTCCCGGGCGGGATCGCCGGTGTCGACGTCGGCGATCCGGCCGCCCCGGCGCCGCGGGTGCTGTTCGGTGCTCACGAGGTACCGGTATTGCGCTATGCGCGCGGCTGGGTGGCGCTGGTCGGGCTGTCGCGGAACCTGACGCCAGGCTACTACGCGGTTAACGCCATCGACGAAGAAACCCAGCACGAGAGCCGCGCCTTCGCGGTGCGACCGATCAGCCGGCCCATCTACGCCATCGACGTGTCGGCATCCTCGCCGCTCGCCGACGTGGTCGCGCGCCACCGCCGTGCACTGGCCGACGCGCCCGCGCCGGCCGGCAGCGACGGCGACGATCCCCCGGACCTCGACTTCGTCCTGCCCGTGGACCTGCCCATACGCTTCCAGTACGGCCTGCTGAACTTCTCGAACACCGGGTACACGCTCGACTATCCGGGACTCGGGTTCGCGCCGGGGAAAAGCGCCGCGGTGATGAACCCGGCATTCGGCCAGGTGATTTCCATCGACGGCGAGGACGGCCGCCGACGCCTCGCCATCCATCACGGCGGCGGCCTGACCAGTGTCTTTCGCAACCTGGAATCGGTTGCCGTCACACCCGAGGACTGGGTGCCGAAGGGCGCGATGCTGGCCACGCTCACCGGCCGCGACGGAGTCAGGTTACTGCCCGACTGGACGGTGCTGCTCGGCGGCACCCAGATCGATCCCCTGCTCCTGGTCAGCCAGCGGATCGATCTTCGCGCGCCGCCGGCCGACGCGGTTGCACCCGGCGGGCAAATCGAGTAAACACGACGCCAGCCTACCGACAAGCCGAGCCAATGACCGAATTCCTCAAAGACCTCTGGGCCTTCATGCGCGAGCGAAAGAAGTTCTGGCTCGCGCCGATCATCCTCGTCATGCTGCTTCTCGGCGTACTGCTCGTGTTCGCCCAGGGGTCGGCCGTGGCGCCCTTCATCTACACGCTGTTCTGAACCACGGACGCCACCGCGTCGCCGTGGCTACACGGTTCGGCGCGAGATCCGTTCCAGGCGCAGGGTGAGCAGCGTCGCCGCCAGCACCAGTCCGGTCACCAGTCCCATCCACAGGCCGTGGGGACCGAGGTCGAGCACGAAGGCGGCGGCCCACGACAGCGGCAGCCCGCACAGCCAGTAGGAAACCAGGCACAGCAGCATTGGCCGGGCCGTATCCTTGAAACCCCGCAGTGCGCCGGTGGCCGCGACCTGCAGGCCGTCGAACAACTGGAATAGCGCTGCAAGCCCCAGCAGCACGACGGCAAGCTCCACCACCGGGGTGTCGCCGGAGTACATGGCGGCAATCCGGCCCGGAAAAACCCACATCACGATCGCCGAGATCGCCATGAATACGCCGCTCGCGGCGACCCCGACGCGGCCTCGAAAACGCGCGCCGGCGCTGTCGCCGGCACCGAGTGCCTGACCCACGCGCACGGTAATGGCCATGGCCAGTCCCACCGGCACCATGAACATCAGCGTAGCGTAGTTGATCGCGATCTGGTGAGCGGCCAGGGCGACCGCGCCGAAGGTGCCCATCAGCACGGCCACCACGGCGAACAGGCTGGTTTCCATCATCATCGACACGCTGATGGGCAGTCCCAGGCGCAACAGCTCGAGGATGCGGCGGGGTTCGGGACGGGTCCAGGCGATGCCCGGACGGATGTCGGGAAACTTGCCGGTGGCGAAAATCCAGCCATGAATGCCGACGGCACCAACCCACAGGCCGACCACGGTCGACCAGGCGGCGCCGGTTGCCCCCATGGCGGGAAAGCCGAAGTGGCCGAACACCAGCGCGTAGTTGCCGAGCACGTTCAGGGGCAGCAGCACGGAGAGAACGACCATCATCGGCTTGACGTGACCGCTGCCCTCGGCGAGGAATCGCGGCACCATGGTCAGACAGGCAGCCGGGATGCCCCAGGCAATCACGTCGAGGTAGCGATCCAGTCCCGGCAGCACCGCGGGATCGACTCGCATGAAATGGGCGACGCCGGCGATGTGCCTGACGAGAAAAAAACCGACGACCGAGATGCCGAG
>JAUIDF010000331.1 GCA_030429125.1 Gammaproteobacteria bacterium
CTCCACGACGTCGACCGCTTCGGCGGGACCGCCCACCCCGGGGAGGGGATCTCGATCAGCAGCCGCAACGCGAGCGAGCTCAACGACGTGCTCGAAATGGGCCTGCTCTACACCGTGGCCCACGAGCTGGGCCACTCGGTGGCCGGTTTGGTGGAGGAGCGCCCCGGCCCGGGCCGGGGCGCCGAGCGCCAGCTCCTGGCCCAGGCGGGCGCATTGCCCAACGCCTGGGCCCCGCCCGACGGCGGCGCTCCCTCCGCCGAGCTCGCCCCCTGGGCCGCCTGGCTCCCGGACGAGCCCGTGGTCGTGCCCCACGACGACGACTTCCCCTACTCGCCGACGTTCAGGGCCGACAAGCGGCCGGTGGGCTTCTTCGCCGGGGCGGCGAGCATGCCTGGCGCCTACCGGGCGCAGGAGCACTGCCTGATGCGCAGCGACACCCACCGCTTCTGCGTGGTGTGCCGCGAGCGCCTGGTGCTCGAGATTAACCAGGCCGGGTTGAGCTGGGCATTGATGCTGAAGAAGCGGGAAGGATTTCGCAGGGCATTCGACGGCTACGACGTGGCCAGGATCAGTCGCTACGGCGACGCCAGGCGCAACAAGCTGCTGGCCAACGCGGACATTATCCGCAACCGGCTGAAAATCGATGCCGTCATTCACAATGCCGGCGTGGTGCGGTCGTTCCGCGATACGCATGACGGGTTCGCCGGGTGGATCCGCGCCCAGCATCCGCTGCGCAAGGCCGACTGGGTGAAACTGTTTCGACGCACCTTCCGCTTCACCGGCGGCGAGATCACCGGCGAGTTCCTCATGTCCATCGGCTACCTGCCCGGTACGCATCGACCCGACTGCCCGGTCTACGAGCGCATTCGCAAGGCACACCCCGCGTGGATGGAAGTCGGCGAGGCGTTTTACCGGGAATAGGACGCGCGGCGGGTCAGAATCCCAGGATCGCCAGCGCCTCGGGAAGCCGCTCCACCGCGTTGACTTCCAGCGCCAACGCGCGGGTGCCGGTTCGATTGGCGGCCGGTACGATGGCGCGCTTGAAGCCGAGCTTCTGGGCCTCCTTCAAGCGCTCCAACGCACCCTGTACCGGGCGAAGCTCGCCGGACAGCCCGACCTCCCCGAACAGCACCATGTCATCGGGCAGCGCACGATCCGCCAGGCTGGAAAGTACCGCCAGCAGCACGGCGAGGTCGACGCCCGGCTCGGTCACGCGTACGCCGCCGACCAGGTTGACGAACACGTCCTGGTCCCCCAGACCGTAGCCGGCGTGGCGGTGCAATACCGCGAGCAGCATGCCGAGCCGATTCTGGTCGATGCCGAGCCCGAGGCGGCGCGGGTTGGCGAGAGAGCTCGAATCGACCAGCGCCTGGACCTCCACGAGCAATGGACGCGTTCCCTCCCATGTCGCGAAGGCGACGCTGCCCGGCGCCGGTTCCCCGCCTCGACTGAGGAAGATCGCCGACGGGTTGTTGACGTCGCGCACGCCGCGGTCGGTCATGGCGAATACGCCGATCTCGTTCACCGCGCCGAAACGGTTCTTCACCGCGCGCACGAGGCGAAAGCGACTGGAGCGGTCGCCCTCGAAGTAGAGCACGGTATCGACCATGTGCTCGAGGACACGGGGCCCGGCCAGGTTGCCTTCCTTGGTCACGTGACCGACCAGGATGACGACGCAGCGATTCGTCTTGGCGTGGGCGACCAGCTGCGCGGCGCAGTCCCGCACCTGGGTCACGCTGCCCGGCGCGGAACTCACCGATTCGCTGTAAAGGGTCTGAACGGAGTCGGCCACGAGCACCGCCGGCGCGCCCGCCGCTGCGGCCTCGAGCAGCCGCTCGACATTGTTTTCCGCCAGCAGGTCCAGGTCGCCGTCGCGGCGATCGAGGCGTTCGGCCCGCATCGCCACCTGCTGCAGCGACTCCTCCCCGGTGACGTAGAGCGCGGGGCGTGTCCTGGCCAGGTGGTGCAGCGCCTGTAGCAGCAGGGTCGACTTGCCGATGCCCGGGTCGCCGCCGATGAGCACCACGGAACCCGGAACGAGCCCGCCGCCGAGTACCCGATCGAGTTCGGCGGACCCCGTCGGCAGTCGTGGCAGGTCCGCGGTGTCGATCTGATCCAGCTTGACCGGCGCCGCACGCACCGTCGCCGCACGACGCGCGCCGCGCACCGGCGCCGGTGCCTCGTCCAGCGTGTTCCAGGCGCCGCAGTGCTGGCATTGCCCGCTCCACTTCGGGTGCTCGCCGCCGCATTCGCGGCAAAAAAAGACAACCTTCGGCGCGGCCATGCTAACGACCTGCCCGGCAGGGTCTGATGGCGCCGGGATGCCGGTCTGCCCGCTGGACCACGGCCTGCCCCGTGGCCGAATCGCCCGGTTGCAGCCAGCGCATCAACTGGCTCGCCGCAGCGCACGCGCGGTCATTCGGCAGAACAGCTCGTAAGCGATCGTGCCGCAGCGTTCCGCCACCGTTTCCACCGCCAGGCCGCGCCCCCACAGCACCGGTCGCTGTGTCGGGTCGAACCGGCCGAGGTCGGTGACATCCACCGCCAGGCTGTCCATGGAAACGCGCCCGATCAACGGCGCCGTGCCCTCGGCGAAGGCCACCGGGGTACCGTTCGGGGCATGGCGCGGATAACCGTCGCCGTAGCCGCAGGCAAGCAGCGCCGCGCGGGTCGGACGGCGGCACACGAACGTGCCGCCGTAGCCGACGGCTTGGCCGGGCGCGAACTCGCGCAAGGAGAGGATACGCGTGCTGACCGTCATCGCCGGTACGAGGTCGTCGTCGGCGCCGGTACGGCCGATCACGGGACACACGCCGTAAAGCATGATGCCCGGACGCACGATATCGAAGTGCGTGTCGGGCCATGCCAGGATGCCAGCGGAGTTGGCGAGGCTGCGGGGCAGATCGAGTCCGTCGGTGGCGGCCCGAAAACGTTCGACCTGCGTGCGCGTGCAGTCGTCGGCTGCGTCGTCGGCATTGGCCAGGTGGCTCATGACCGCCGCGACGTCCACACCGCGACGGCGCAATGCGTCGACGGCAGCGGCCACGTCACTCGATTCGAGGCCGAGGCGTCCCATGCCACTGTCGACTTTCACCACCACGGCGGGCGGCGGCTCGGCGGCATCGAGAACGCCCCGCAGCAAACCCGTCTCATGGATGACTGGCACCAGATCGTGAGCCGTCAACACCGGCAGGTCGGTGACAGGATCGGCATCGGACAACACCCACACCGGCGCCCGCGCGCCGTGTTTGCGCAGCGCGACGCCCTCCGACACGCTCGCCACCGCGAAGGCATCGGCCGCCGCGAGGTGACGCAGGCAAAAGGCGGCGCCGTGGCCGTAGGCATCCGACTTGACCACGGCCACCACCATCGCCCCCGGCGCCCGACGGCGCGCCACGCCCAGGTTGTGCTCGATGGCGGCGCCGTCGAGCTCGATACGAACCCGGTCGGTCATCCGAAATCGCCCGCGAATTCGGCCGCGGCGAAGTTTTCGAAGCGCGTGTATTCACCCAGGAACGTCAGCCGCACCGTGCCCGTCGGGCCATTGCGCTGCTTGCCGATGATGATCTCCGCCACGCCCTTGTCGCTGGAGTCCTCGTTGTACACTTCGT
>JAUIDF010000332.1 GCA_030429125.1 Gammaproteobacteria bacterium
GCGCCTCGCTCACCGGCAAGGCGCTGAAGGACGGGCTTTGGCGGCTTGAGACCGTGGATCTTCGCCGCTTCGGCGTGGGCCGGCACAAGAACGTCGACGACACGCCGGCGGGCGGCGGCGCCGGCAGGTGGAGCTGATCCCCGAGCAGTCCCGTGAACAGCCGGTGCATGCCGTTCTGCGGGTCGCTCACGGACATGGCGCCGATGGTGTCGCCATGATAGCCATGGCGGAAACTCGCGAACCGGCTGCGGCCCTCGCGACCCCGGGCAACCTGGTACTGGCACGCCATCTTCATGGCCACCTCGACCGAGACCGAGCCGGAATCGCACAGGAAGACCCGCTCCAGCCCCGCCGGTGTCAACGAAACCAGTCGTTCCACCAGGCTCGCGGCCGGGCGATGGGTGAGCCCGCCGAACATGACGTGCGCCACGGTGTCGACCTGCTCGTGCAGCGCCTTGCGGATCGCCGGGTGGCCATAACCGTGGATGGCGGACCACCACGACGACATGGCATCGATGAGCTCGGTGCCGTCGGTGAGGGTGATCGTCACGCCGCTGGCGGAGGCGACCGGCAACGGCGGCACCGCGGCCGGCACGGAGGTATAGGGATGCCAGGTGTGATGGCGTTCGAAGTCCAGCCACTCGTCGGAAAACCGGCTCATGTCCAGTGCGCTCTTCGTCATCGGGCGTGTCCTGTCGACTGAAGTGAATGTGCCGCCGGCAAGGCCGTCAGCGGCGGATCGTACCGCGACGACGAGTCGGTCAGGCGAGTTCCAGGCGGTCGCCGTTCTCGGTCAGCCACTGCTTGCGGTCGGCGGCGCGCTTTCGCGCCAGCAGCATGTCCATGAGCTTCATGGTGTCGTCGGCGTTGTCGACCGACAGGCGGACGAGGCGTCGCGTATCCGGCGCCATGGTCGTCTCGCGCAGCTGCAGGGGATTCATCTCGCCGAGACCCTTGAACCGCTGCACGTTGACCTTGCCGCGGATGTTCTCGGCCGCGATCATGTCGAGCACGCCCTTCTTCTCGTCCTCGTCGAGGGCGTAGTAGGTGTTCTTGCCGACGTCGATGCGGTACAACGGCGGCATCGCGATGCAGACGCGGCCGGCCTCGACCAGCGGCCGGAAGTGGCGCAGGAACAGCGCGCACAGGAGCGTGGCAATGTGCGCGCCGTCGGAGTCGGCATCGGCCAGCACGCAGACTTTTCCGTAGCGCAGGCGCGCGAAGTCAGACGACCCGGGATCGACGCCCAGCGCCACCGCGATGTCGTGTACCTCCTGCGAACCGAGTACCTCGGCCGGGTCCACTTCCCAGGTGTTCAGGATCTTGCCGCGCAGCGGCATGATTGCCTGGTATTCCTTGTCGCGGGCCTGCTTGGCGCTGCCGCCGGCGGAGTCGCCCTCGACCAGGAACAGCTCGGTGCGATCGAGATCGCCGCTGGTGCAGTCGGCCAGCTTGCCGGGCAGCGCGGGCCCGGCGGCAACCTTCTTGCGCTTGACCTGCCGGCCCGCGCGCATGCGGCGCTGGGCGTGGTCGAGGGCGAGGCGCGATATCCGCTCGGCGTCTTCGACGTGCTGGTTGAGCCACAGGCTGAAGGCGTCCTTGACGACGCCGGAGACGAACGTCGCGGTTTCGCGGGAAGACAGTCGTTCCTTGGTCTGTCCGCTGAACTGGGGATCCTTGAGCCGCACGGACAGCAGGAACGAGCAGCGATGCCAGACGTCCTCGGGCGTGATGCGCACGCCCTTCGGGGTCAGGTCGCGAAACTCGCAGAATTCGCGCACCGCATCGGTCAACCCGCTTCGAAACCCGCTGACGTGCGTCCCGCCCTGGGGCGTGGGAATGAGGTTGACGTAGCTCTCGCCGAAGATCTCGTCGTCCTCGCCGAGCCAGGTCACGACCCAGTCCGCTTCCTCGTCATTGCCCTTGACGTGACCGGCGAACGGCGGGTCGGGAATGCGCTCGGCGTCGGCGAGCGCGGCGACGAGATAGTCGCGCATGCCGTCCTCGAAACACCACGTCTCGTCGTTGTCCGGGTCGGCTTCGTCCCGGAACACGATCGTCAGCCCCGAACACAGCACGGCCTTGGCGCGCAGCAGGCGCTTGAGACGCGGCACGGAGAATTTCGCCGAGTCGAAGTACTGCGGATCCGGCCAGAAGCGGATCGACGTACCGGTGTTGCGCGCGCCGACGCTGCCAACCACGCGCAGATCGGTCTTGCGGCGTCCGCCGGCGAAGCTCATGGCATGCTCCTTGCCGCCGCGACGCACGTTTACTTCGAGCCGGCGCGAGAGCGCGTTGACGACCGATACGCCGACACCGTGCAGCCCGCCGGCAAAGGTGTAGTTCTTGTCCGAGAATTTTCCCCCCGCGTGCAGCCGGGTGAGAATGACCTCGACGCCCGACACCTTCTCTTTCTGGTGCCGGTCCACCGGCATGCCGCGACCGTTGTCACGCACCGTCATCGAGCCGTCGTCGTGGATGCTGACCTCTATCCGGTCGCCGTGCCCCGCCAGTGCCTCGTCGACGCTGTTGTCGATCACCTCCTGGGCGAGATGGTTCGGACGATCGGTCTGGGTGTACATGCCGGGGCGCTTGCGCACCGGCTCGAGCCCGGTAAGGACTTCGATGGCGGAGGAATCGTAATCTCGGGACATGCTGTCTACGGAACCGCGGCGTGGGCGCGGGCGCGGGGTCCGCGCTCGCGGCGAAATTCAGGCGGGCCGAATGATACAACAATGGACCGGCGCTTCGTGGACCGCGCCACGCGGCGGCGGCCCGGCGCGGCAACTACCGCATCAGGCGGGGTCCAGGTCGGCCGCCAGGGCGGCGCGCTGCGGCTCCGACAGCGCCTCGATGGTTTCGTGGTAGCGAGGATGATCGACGCCCATCGCGATGGCGTCGCCCGACCTTGCCTTCGCCGCGGCCGCCTCGCCCAGTTCGAACCGCAGGAAATGCACCGATGACGTCTTCTCTTCCGTGTCGCGGTCGAGATCTTCATCGGCGATGGCATAGACCTTGTCGAAGCCGTCGACGCGCACCCAGACACGATCCTCGACGCCGACCAGTTCGGCGAGCGCCCGCTTGCGTTCTTCGACCTCGGCGTACTCGATCATCAGGGTCGCCTTCCAGTTGGTGCCATCGGGTATCAGCGGGTTATAGGCCGACAACTCCTCCTCGATCGCCGCGGCTTCGAAGATTCGCTCCACGCGAAGCATTTCCTGCACCTGGTACTGCATGGTCAGGCGATCCTCGAAGTAGACGTTCAGGTGCGCGCCGAGGGCCACGCGCCGCGGCTTCTTGTGCTCGATCACCCGGGCGCGGAACTCGGCCCGCGACTCGGCGTACTGCTCGAGGGAATACAGGTCGTTACGGGTCAGTTTTTCCATGGTGCTGGCATACGTCGTGATCGCGGCAGTGGAAAGCATGGCGGGCGCAATGGAAAACGGGGCCACCCGGCCCCGTTCTCGGTCACGGGTTTGAAAACCCGATCAGGCGTCGAGTCCGTCCAGTGCTTTCTGGAAGCGGTTGGCGTGGGAACGCTCGGCCTTGGCCAGGGTCTCGAACCAGTCGGCGACTTCGTCGAAGCCCTCGTCGCGCGCGGTC